>NZ_JBGVSA010000039.1:0-25438 GCF_041807905.1 Uliginosibacterium sp. sgz301328 | reverse complement strand
ACTGATGCCATATGGCAAGCCGGAGATGGTTCCGCTGGTTTGCGTCACGGTCAGGTCCGTTGCCGACCGGCTGTTATAGGCATATATGCCGTGGACAATATCTCCCCGGACATCACCGGCCACGCTGATGCGGGTTGCGCCGGTGCCCTGGTTATCGGCATAGATACCCGTGGCGCCGGTGATGGCTCCTCCGGTCTGGGTCACGGTCAGGTCCGTGGCCGTTGCCCCGTTGTAGGCTTGGATGGCGGTGCCGTAAATGCTCGTGACCTCGCCCGCGACGCTGATATTCGTGGCGCCGGTGCCACCGTTGCTGACGTCAATGCCACGGCCGCCAGTGATGACCCCACTGCTCTGCGTGATATTGAGATCCGTGGCGTTCTCGTCGTTGTAGGCGCTGATCCCATTGCCTGTGCCAACAACACTGCCTGCGACGCTGATATTCGTTGCGCCGGTGCCATGGTTCTCGGCATGGATGCCATCGCCACCACCGGTAATGCTCCCCGCGCTTTGCGTGACCGTCAGGTTGGTCGCGGTCCCGTTGTTGTAGGCACGGACACCGTCGTAGGTGTCACCTCTGACGTCGCCGGCTACGTTTATGCTCGCCCCGCCGGTACCAAAGTTGTCCGAGTAAACGCCGAACATGCCGCCCATGATTGTGCCAGCGCTCTGCGTGACGTTCAGGTCGTTGGTGGATGACCAAGTGTTGTAGGCATAGAGGCCGTAGCCGTCTGTCCCGATAACGTCGCCGGCCACCTGTACGTTGGTCGCACCGGTTCCGTTGTTCTCGGCCTGGATGCCAACACCCCCGCCTTTAACCGTCCCGCCACTTTGCACTATCGTCAGTTCTGTGGCCGAATCGCCGTTATAGGCGGACAAGCCGAAACCATAGACACTGTTGCCCGTGACATCGCCTGCGATGCTGATATTTGTCGCACCAGTGCCTTTGTTGTCGGTATAGACGCCGGAGTCCCCGACGATGGCCCCACCACTTTGGGTGGTCGTCAGTCCGTTAGTCTCGAATCCACCCTCAACACGAAGCCCGTAGCTGCTGGCGCTCGTGACACTGCCTGCAACGCTGACGTTCGTCGCGCCAGAGCCCCAGTTGCTGGCATGGATGCCTGCGTCCTCGCTCGTAATGCTGCCCGCGACTTGCGCGACCGTCATATTGGTTGCGCTTGAATTGTTGTAGGCGTAGATGCCCTCACCATTCGTACTGACGATGTCGCCTGCGACGCTGACGGTCGTCGCTCCGGTACCATCGTTATAGGTATAAATGCCGCCTCCGCCGCCGGCAATGGTCCCCGCGCTTTGTGTGACAGTCAGGTCCGTGGCAATTGATTTGTTGTAGGCGCTGATGCCGTCATTGAATGTGCTGGAGACGTCGCCTGCAGTGCTTATGATGGTGGCGCCGCTGCCCAGGTTCTGCGTGAGTATGCCGAAGTCCAGGCCAGAGATCGTGCCGCTGTTCTGCGTGATTGTCAGACCTGTCGATGCGTCTGAATAGCTCGTGGCATGAATGCCCTGGCCCGTCGTTCCGATGACATCGCCTGCAACGCTTACATTGGTTGCGCCTGTTCCAGAATTCTCCAGCCAGATTCCAGCTCGGGCGCCGGTAATGGTGCCAGCCGCTTGCGTGACGGTCAGCTCTGTGGCGGTCGCACCGTTACTGGCGTGTACGCCGAATTCAGAACGACTGGCAATGTCGCCGGCGACATTGATGCTGGTTGCACCCGTGCCGTAATTGCCCACCTGGATACCTTCGGCTCCGCTCACGATGGAGCCGCCGTTCTGGCTGACAGTCAGATCCGTAGTAGTCGCCGAATTATTGTAGGCGTAGACGCCAACGTCAGAGGTCGTGGCGATGTCGCCTTCGACGGTTACACTCGTCGCGCCGCTCCCGTCATTGGATGCCCAGATGCCGTAGCGTCCGGTAATGGACGACCCTGCGTCTTGCGTGACAGTCAGGTCCTTGCCGGTCGGTCCAGTATGAGCGTAGACGCCGTAGCCGTTCGCCGCAGCGACGTCACCCGCAACGCTGACGGTCGTCGCGCCCGTGCCCGAGTTGTCGGCCGAGATTCCGCCATAGTTGCCGGCGATGGTGCCGCCGGTCTGCACAACACTCAGGTCAGTCGAATTCGCGCCACCGTATGCGTAAATGCCGATGCTATCCGTAGCAGTGACGTAGCTCGCGACGCGGACATTCGTAGCACCCGTTCCGGAGTTGTTGGCGCTGATGCCGTAAAAGGTGCCACCAATGCTTCCGCCATGCTGCGTGACTGTCAGGTCCGAGGCCGCCGATCCATTCATGGCGTTGATGCCCGTGCCGTACGCGGCGGCGACATTGCCTGCGACGTCGATGTTCGTCGCGCCGATGCCCTCGTTCTCCGCAACGATGCCGAAATTGCCGGATACCGATCCGGCGGTCTGCGTAATCGTCAGACCTGTTGTGTCGGCCCCATTGCGGGCCTGGACGCCTTGGGCGGTGCCATAGACGTCCCCTGACAGGCTGATGTTCGTTGTTCCGTTGCCATCGTTGTCGGCTTGGATGCCGCTTTGGGCGCCGAGGATGTTGCCGCCATCCTGTTCGATGGTCAGCGCCGCCCCTGTCGAGGAATTGTTGTTGGCGTAAATGCCGTGATCATCGGTGGCGCGGACTTCGCCCGATACCGAAACGGTCGTCGCGCCGGAGCCGGTGTTCTGTACGGAGATGCCATTGCGGCTGCCCGAGATGGCACCCCCATCCTGCGTAACGGTCAGGTCGGTGGTGGCAGCGTCGCCGTAAACGACGACGCCCGCGCCGTCCGAGCCGGAGACATAGCCGGCCACGTTCACGCTCGTCGCGCCAGTGCCATAGTTTTCGACATGAACGCCATCGACATTGCCCGACACGGCAGCCGATTCGCCGATGTTGATCGTGATATCCGTACCCGTCGCAGTGTTCGCGGCAAAGATGCCGGCTCCGTTTTCGGGGAATATCCAGGGCGCGCTCGGATCGTTCCAAGCGGTGATGCCGCCCGACTGCTGGTTCACCGTGATGCTGCCGGGCCCCGTGTTCTGCACGTTGATGCCCGTCCCTGGCGTCCCTGTCGGGGCAATATCGGCGTTGCTATTGACGGTGATGTCTCCCGAGCCCGAGATGACCACGCCCTCGGTGATCGCGCCCGAGCACTCATAGACGCTGCCCGTCGCCGAGCACTGCGACTGTGACCAGGCGGGGGCCGATACGGTCAGCATGGCGAGGCCAAAGACGGAGGACACCGCAAGCGAAGCAATACTGAGGGACGCTCGTTTCCCGCGCGCAGTGGAAATCTCGGAGGCGACCGCCCATGTGCCCGACGATTCGTTCCAGACCACTCGATATTGCTTGTTCATTTTTTGCCTCAACTCACTCGCTGACCAACTGACATGTGTCCCGAACACAGGGCTGAGGTACCGGGAAGGTGCCTCTCGGGTAGTCCGATGCTACGAATGGGAGGAGGGCGGAAATTGACTGAAATCAGGTCGTTAAGGTGAATTTACGGAGTGCGCAGACGGCTGCGAGAAGGTCCGATTCTGTGCGAATCCGTGTCCGCTTGTAGGAGCGGATTTGTCCTACCGATGGCGCTGGTTTCGATACTTTTCTCACGCTGAAGGCTGGTGCGGATATAAGCAAAATGCATACGGTTTCGTAGCCGGTCCGATGTGTGGTGACATGAATTGTTCACGGGTGGAGCGCTGCGAAGGCGTATCTCTTGTGAAAGCTCCTGGTATTTCTCCCGCGTCGCGTAGGGCGACCGAAAGAGGAAGGCAACTTCCGGACAAAAAAAGAGGCACCTTTTTCGGGTGCCTCATCCATGCAGCTAGTTGTTACAAGCGGATCACCAAGCGATCACCACACCCACGCGACCGCCAAAGCTGTCGCCCTGGCCGCCGGCGACAACGCGGTTGTAGTCGGCCGCCGCAAACAGACTGACGTTCTTCGCGACCTGGCCCGACACGCCCACGCCGACCTGCGCCCAGGTGCCACCCAGGTTGGTGTTGAACGACACCGGGTTGGAGCCATCGAGGTTGCTGAAGGTCGTGTTCGCGTCCGACCCAAAGGCATGCCACAGGTTGGCGCGACCCCAGCCGGTCACCTTGCGGTCACCCGCCGTGTCCCAGGTCCGCGACACGCGTGCGCCGAGTCGACCGTAGGCGAGCTGGGTGCTGTCGTAGCTCACCTTGCCGTAGCTGTCGGCCGTGTCGTCTAGGTTCACGCTCTGGTAGATCAACTGCGCCTGCGGCTCCAGCTTCCAGCCGTTACCCAGCGCGAACGGATAACCGGCTTCCACCGAAGCGGTCAGCCCGCGACCGTCGGAGCGCAGCGTCTCGCCTGCCACGCTCTTGGCTTCGATGCCGCGATACCAGGTGCCTTGCAGCACGCTGTCGACATACCAGCCGGCGTCCGCCCGGTGCGTCCAGTAGCCGCCCACCGAATACGCGTCCATCGAGGTCGAACCGGCGTACCCACCGTAGACACGCTCGACGTCGGCTTCGATGCGACCCATGCCCGCATAGACGCCTATCACGTCGTTCTTCTTGCGTAGTACGTCGGAGCCGACCTGGACACCCGCGAGGTTGAAGTCGTACGAAGGGCCATCCTTCTCGAAGTGGGAGAGGCGCTCTTGCGGGTCGTTGCCACCACGTCCGGCGCTGCCGGTCTCGCCAAAGGTACGCGCCCAACTGGTGCGCCCGTCAGCACCGGGCACGCCTTCACCGATGCGGTCATGGTAGGTGCCCAGCATCGCCAGGCCCATGCGGTTGGCCAGCGCGGGCACGACCGTGGACACGGCGACTTCATCGCGATAGTTCGGCAGTTCCGGTTCGGGCTCCTCCGGGTTCGGCGGCGTCACGACCTCCGGCTCAGGGTCTGGACGATGTGGCTCGTAGCTCGAACGCAGGTACCAGTCGCCGTCGAAGCTGCCGTCGCGGCCACCTGCGTAGAGCGTGTAGTCATACGCACCGGCCGAGATGCGGCCTTCCTGCGTGAAGGCATCGGTGCTGGCGTTGGCCGCATCGATCAGCGCAATCCCGTTGCCGGTGGTCATCGCCCCGAGGCCGCCGGCATTGTTGACAGCGACACGCGTGGTGCCCGTGACATTGCCCGCGATCGACAGCGTGTCGGTCGGCGAATCGTCGGCGCCGAGCTGCGCATTCATGACGATGAGCCCGTTGTTGCCGGCGTAGTCGCCCGCCACGGTCAGCGTTTTGAAGCTGCCATCGGTCGGCGGCGCGAAGGTGAGCGTGCCTGCGAGATCGAGCGCGCCGATGCTCGAACTTTCCGTCATCGACCACGCGCTTGCAGTGTCGATGCGTACGTTCGATTGATCGATCCGACCCTGCAGGGCGGCACCGTGCACGAGGTCCAGCGCGCTGCCGGCAGTACCGACGACATTGCTGGCCAGTTGCGCCGCGCCGTCGCTGCCGTCGAGAACGAGACGGCCGGCTTCGAGCCGGGTGTCGCCGGTCCAGCCCGTCTGGCCGGACAGGGTGAGCGTGCCGTCGCCGGCCTTGCGCAGTGAGCCGCCAGCGACGCTACCGTCCACGATGCTCCCCGCGAAGTAACTGTCGTCCGCGCCCGCGATGGCGTTTTCGGCGGTGAGCGTGGCGCCATCCAGCGAAATGGCGCCTCCGGAGCCCGCCAGCCGATTGGCATGTTGATCGTTGCCATCGAGGGCCAGCGTGCCGCCATTGACGACAAGGTCGCTGCTCTGCGCGAAAGCGTCTTCGGTACCCATGCTCAACACGCCGCCGTTGACGGTGGTTGTGCCCGTATAGGTGTTCTGCGCCGACAGCACGAGGGTCCCTTCGCTGTTCTTGACGAGGCTCTTGCCATCCCAGCCGCTGGCGAAACCTTCCGCCGGCGCCACTTGGTCGCCCAGCGCGACGTCGACATCGAAAGCCGTGCCGTCCGCCATGGTGAAGGTCCCCGTGCCCGCCTCGGCACCGCCTTCGGTCCACGCCATGCGGAAGCCGAGTTGGTAATCCTTGCCGTCGTTCGAGACGTGCGAGTCGTGCAACAGATAGTCGAGCCCGGTCGGGCCGAGTGGATCATTGACGAAGGTGCCCTGGATGCCGTTCTCAGTCTGGATCAGCGTGTAACGCGCATCGGCGATCTCGCTGGCGCGCACGGGGGCTCCGGTTGCGGCAAAGCCATTGATCACCACCGTGCCGTCGAGCGTGGCGGCGCTGGCGGTGATTTCCGGTTCGGCACCCAGCGTGACGGCCAGCGTGCTGCCCGCCTCCTGCGTAAACGTGCCGCCGACGACCAGCGAGGCATCCTGCTTGCCGATGTCGGTCGTGGCGCCTGCACGCGTGACAAAGTCGCCGGAGGTCTCGAACTTTCCGGCCTGCGCCAGCGTCAGCGTGCCCTCGCGGACATCCACGCTGCCCTGTACGGAGTTCGCGCCGCCAAGGGTGAAGTTGCCCGTGCCCATCTTGACCAACGCGCCGTCGCCGGAGACCGTGCCCGCGAAAGTCGTATCCGCCCCGCCTGCATTGTTGACGGTGAGTGTGCCGGTGTTCGTCAACCCACTGCCGTCTGCGCCGCTGAGCTGCTTGAGCGATTGCGTGCCCGCCGTGGACAGGGTCGCGCCCGATGCAACGTCGACGGACGCTGCGTTGCTCAGCGTGTTGGTGCTTGCCAGCGCGAGCGTGCCGCCGTCGACGTCCACCGAGCCGGCAAAGCTCGCGTTGTTGCCGTTGAGTGTCAGCGTGCCATCACCGGTCTTGACCAGGCTCGAGTCCGCACTGCCGACGAAAGCGCTGGCGATGCCGATGTTCTTGCCGTTCGAATCGATGGTGGCGCCATCTGCGCCGACCGTGACGCTCGACAAGCCGCTGGTGAAGTTCGCCTGATCGCTCAGGGCACGCAGGGTGCCCCCGTCGACAGACAGCGATGCGCTGCCCGCACCGCCCTGAATCTGCCCGGCAGACAATACGCCGCCGTCATTCACCGTGACCGTGCCGTGCGATCCAGCGTAGCGGCCGATGACGACCGAGCCAGCAGCGCTGACCAGCCCGCCGTTGATGGCGAGGTCGCCCGTACCGTACATGCCGGCGTATACGCTGCCGCCGCTGACGATCGAACTATCGTCATTCACAGTCACCGAGCCCTTGCCGCTGGATACTCCGATGCCGACAGAACCTGTCGTGTTGATGGAGGCGCTGTCATTGAGCGTCAGCGCGCCCTGGCCGGTGTAGCCGACGACCACGCCGTCGGAGCCGCTGGACATGCTGCTCTGGTCATTCATGATGACCGTGCCCTGGCTCGCGGAGTTGGTGCCGATCCAGATGCCGGTGCTCGCCGTCGCCTTGCTGTTGTCATTGAACGTGACGGAGCCGGTGCCGTCGTAGCCGAAGTACAGACTGCTTTCCGTGACCATCGAGGCGTTGTCGTTGAGCGTGACGGTCCCCTTGGCGCCCGTACCGCCAGCGGCCACGACAATGCCACGCGTGGCGTGCAGCAGACCGTTTCCACTGAGCGTTGCCACGCCTGTCCCCGCGCCGTTCGACGCGTTGCGCCAGATTTCGCCTCCAATGAAGGTCCAGTCCGAATCGGCGACACCGTCGTTGTTGATTTCCAGCTCGCCGTAACCGCTGCGCCCAACGACGAAATTGTTGTCCCAGGCGTTGGTGAGCTTGCCGCCGTTGATGACGACACGCCCGTGGCCCGTTGCCTCTTGCCCGATGATCACGTTCCATCCGGCGATCACGTTGCCGCTGTTGAGAATCAACGTGCCGTTGCCGGAAGTGCCCACACGCAGGTCGGTGGCGCTTTGCAGCGTGCCATTGTCATTGACGACAATCGTCCCCGTGCCGCCATAGGTGCCCAGTGTCAGGGTGTTCCACGCGCTGGTGCTGACATTGCCGCCGTTGATCGTGAGCAGGCCCGTGCCGTTGAAGCCCACGTGCAGGCTGCCGGCCGTGACCGAGGCGCCATCGTTGACGGTCATCTCGCCGTAGGAGCCCGCCTGGTTGCCCAGGTAGATGGGGCTCGTGTCGAGCCAGGCGCCACTGCCTACGGTCAGGCTCGCGTTGCCGGTATTGCCCACCACCAGCGAATTGCTGCTCACCGAAGTGTCGTCGCCAATCACGACGCTGCCATTGTCGATGATGGCAGCGTCGCTAACGGTCGGCTTGCCGGGGCTCCAGTGGGTGTCGTCCGACCAGTCGCCGTTTTCGGGACCGATCCATGTCACGTCGGCCGCCTGGGCCACACTGAAGAACGACGCTGCGGCAATGGCGCTGAGCACGCTCTTTGACCGCGAGGTCCGCTTGCCGCGCGCACTCGATATTTCGGGGGCGACGGTCCAGTTCCCCGTCGCGTCGTTCCAGATCACTTTGTATTGTTTGTTCATCTCAGCTCGCTATCTGAACCGAGAGCTGAAAGCGCGAATCTCTCTCGGAGCGTAGGTGGGTGCCTGCAGGGGGGCGCAGGCCTTTAACGGGCTGATACTAGCCAGAGTGGGGGCGAAATTTCTGATGACAGTCAGCGGGAAGTCCTAAATTGACGTAGCTTTACGACGAGTGGGAGTGGGTCGTACATGTCATGAATCCGCATCCGACAAACGACTAGGATAAGTCTGATTTTTAGGAGGGCGAGTGGGGCCAGGTGATCCCGAAATCCGGCCCCGTTTGGTACAGGCGTATATGACGATTACATCAAGGGCGCACGCTACGAAAGTGTCTTGCCCTCACTGATCACATTCGGTGCGCCCCGGCGTCTCCACGGGCTCGGCGATGGCACAAGAAAAGCCCGCACGAGGCGGGCTTGACTGAATGACGCAAGAGGTGATGCCGTGGGGCTACGAAGCCGACATGGACCGCTCGCCGTTGGGGCCGCCATGACGCCATCGCCGACGGTGCCCGTCGGTCATTGCGGAATGACGCGCGCGGCCTGGCCGTTGCCTTGCACGAAAACGTTCTGTCCCACGCGCAGGTTCAGGTCGGTCGGCTGCGTGATTTCGATCAGCACGCCGCTGCCCAGCCGGACGAATATCTGCTGGCCCGACATTGGCGTCTCGAAGCGGCGTTGCGCTTCGGCGCCGGCCACGGTGCCGCCGATCGCGCCGGCAACCATGGCGACGTCGCGCCCCGTGCCGCTGCCCATCAGGCTGCCCAGCCCGGCGCCCGCAATGCCGCCGACCACGGCGCCCACGCCCATGTGGTCCGTACTCTGGATCTGCGTTGGCGTGATCTGCTCGATCACCCCCTGGCGGACGATCATCAATCGATCCTGTTGAGTGTTCGGCGCCGCGCATGCGGCTACCGCGAGAGCCGCCAGCAGGGCGGCAAAACGAGAACGGAAGCTGATCGCCATTTGCATCTCCCTTGTTCGACGTTGACGGAGCGTGACCCCGACCCAACCCATCAGAGTGCGCGCGGGCGCAGAGCCGCAATGGAGTCTAGTAACTGGATACGCACAAATCACGGAATGGACGCCATGCGGTTGTCTTGCGATACCTGTGAGTGCGACGAATTCATCGGTTTGCAGGATTCCCTGGCGGGGACTGGCGCTTGCTGCGTGAGTCGCGGCTGCGCATTTCGCACCGAGAAAAGCAGCGTCACGCCGCCTGCGGGCGATGCCGCCGTTGTGGCGGCCCGGACTTGCCTTGTGATCCTTGCGTCCGATATCTCGGCCGCCTATCCTTGGCGCGTCGCTGACACAACAGCGATCGGGTTTGGCGACTCGAATCATCCAGACGGACGGCCGCTTTTTGTCGCGGCACTCTAGCGTCCGCAGCGCTTGCGCACGCCTCTGCAATGGTGGGCCGGGCGGGGCACCCGAAAGGGTGGCCGGATCTCTGGATGCCGGTTCGCCAACCCCGCTTTGGCCTGCCGCCCCGTTTGGCGACGGAGGCAGGCTTCATCCATCCAGGAGTCTGACTCATGCATGCAGTAACCCAAGGTGCGCCCGCACCGACCCGATCTTTTTCGCTCGATGTACTTGATCGCCTCGAACAGCGCAGCGCCCAGCTCGAAAGCCTGTCGTGCCTGCTGTATGGCGGCGCTGGCGGGGGATTCAATGTGCTGCCCGATGCGCATCGCGAGAACGTGCTCTGGCTCGTCGCCGATCTGGCGTCGGAGGTACGCGCACTCGTTGGCGAGCGCGGCCCGCGATGATCACTCTTCGATCATTCCGTCGTCATTGAAGGCGGTGATGCGCGCGACCTGAAACGTGCCGCTCAGCGAGCGCAGTTCGGCTTCATGCTGCGCGGCGAGCTTTTCGAGCTGGCGGGCGCCTTTGGGTTCGAGGTGGATTTCGACCAGCCGCCGGTCGAGCGTGCTGCGCTGGCGCCGCACGAGGCCGCCTTCTTCGCAACGGGTGATCAGCGCGACGACGCCGTGATGCTGCAACTGCAGGCGCTCGGCCAGCTCGCCCACGGTCGCCCAGTCGCGCCCCGGAAAGCCGCGTACGTGCAGCATCAGCAGATATTGCTGTGGCGTCAGCCCCGCTTCACGCGCGGCGTTCTCCGAAAAGTGCAGGAAGCGCCGCAACTGGTAGCGGAATTCGGAAAGGGCTTCGTATTGCGATTTCTTCACGTGCGGGCAGGAAGGTGGTGTCTGGCCGGAGGATACATCACGACGTGATATATTCCGCCTCCCAACAGAAATCACCCTGATCATGAAAAAAATAAATCAGGGGCTACGTGGCGTCTTGCGGCGCCTGTGGCCGCACGCGCTCGCCGTCAGCGGGCGCGAGATGGTCGTCGCCTGCATGGGGGCGACGCTCGGATTGATGGTGACGGAATGGATCGGGCGGCACGGGCTCGGCACGACCTCACCGTGGTTCATCGCGCCGCTGGGCGCGTCGGCCGTACTGCTGTTCGGCGTGCCGGCCAGCCCGCTGGCGCAGCCCTGGTCGATCGTCGGCGGCAATCTCGTGGCGGCGATCATCGGCGTGACCGTGGCGAAGGTCGTGCCAGATCCCGGCCTGGCGGCGGGGCTCGCCGCAGGGCTGGCGATTGCCGTCATGTTCAAGCTGCGCTGCCTGCATCCGCCCAGTGGCGCCGTGGCGTTGACCGCCGTGCTAGGCGGCCCGGCCGTCACCGATCTGGGCTATCAGTTCGTGCTGCATCCAGTGTTGCTCGATTCGGTGGCGCTGGCGGCTCTGGCGATCGTTTTCAATAACCTCGCCGGCCGCCGGTATCCGCATCACCTGGCACCGGGTGAGTCCCGACCCGCCAATCCGCCCATCGCAGCGGTCTCGATCACGCGTGACGACCTGCACGCCGCGCTGATCCAGGGCGAACTGCTGGATATCGACGAGGACGACCTCGAAGACATCCTCATACGTGCCGAGCAGTGCGCGCACGACCGTCTGAGCGGCCGCTCGCCGGCGCCGACGCCCGCCGGCGCGCTGGCGACTTCTGGCGTGACAGGCGGCTAGCGTGTCTTGTGTGGCCGGCGTGCAGGGCGACGGCCGCTCCTGAACTTTTTTGGGCGAAAACCCCGGAAACGCTAACTTTTTGACTAGGAATTACCCGATGTATCGTTGCACTAAACCGATTTAGATTGTAGCCTCACGCCGTGCTCGAGGAGTTTGGAACAAATGCGTCTTGAGCATGGCCGCTCGGAGGTGGTGGGCGGCGGGATCGTGCCGCCGTGGGCAATCGTGGAGGAGGGCCGGCTGCGGGGCGCATTGTTGGATCTTCACGAGACAAAAGACATGCACACACCAAGCTTTATCCGGGCGGCCTTGCCATGGCTGCTGAGCCTGACGGCCGCGGCGGTTCTGTCGGCCTGCGGCGGCGGCGATGACAACAACAACTCTGCGCCGGCCTCGGCGAGTTCATCGCGCTCGTCGATCAGTTCTTCGGCTTCGTCGTCGTCGCAAAGCAGCGGCGCGAGTTCAAGCAACAGCAGCGCAGGCAGTTCGAGCAGCGCGTCGAGCACCAGCAGCTCCAGCGCGTCCAGTTCGTCGAGCAGCCTTGGCGGTGCGCCGTCGCCCATTGCCAACCCGGACAACCCGACGCGCCCAGACTTCACCACGCCGACCAACGTGCCGGCCGGCTACACGTACTACCACGACGTGTTCATCGGCACCGGTGGCAACAGCAACATCTACATGGAGATCGTGGCGCCCACGACGGACCCGGGCAAGCGGCTTCCGGTCATCGCGCGCATCCACGGCGGTGGCTGGAACCACGGCGACAAGAACGACCAGGCCAGCGCCATTGTCAGCGACGCCACCAAAGGGTATGTGGGCGTGTCGATGATGTATCGCCTCACGCCCACGGGGGCCGTGTTCCCCGCGCAACTGCACGACCTCAAGCTCGGCCTGCGCTACCTGCGCGCCAATGCGGCCAAGTACTTCATCGATCCGGACAAGATCGGCGTGTGGGGCTCGTCCTCGGGGGGGCATCTGGCTTCGCTGCTGGGCACCACCGGCGGCATCGCGGCGCTGGAAGGCACGGGCGGCTGGGCAGGCTATTCGACGCGCGTGCAGGCGGTGGTCGACGCCTCGGGGCCGGCCGACTTCACCACCTCGTTCGCCAACGCGTGGAGCTCGGTGACCGCGCTGCTCGGCGCGCCGGCCAAGTCGGTGCCGGAACTGGCGCACGCGGCCATGCCGGGCGACTACGCGACCAGCGACGATCCGCCGTTCCTGATTCTGCATGGCGATGCGGACACCACGGTGCCGCCGAGCGACAGTGTTTACTTCAAGGACCAGCTCATCGCCGCCGGCGTGGATACGACTTTCAGCCTCGTCGCGGGCGCCGGGCATTCGCTGTCGGCATACGGGTGGGTGTCGCCGCTGCAGCGCGCGTTCATGGACTTCCAGTTGCGTGGCGTCGGGACCAAGCCGGTTCCGCCGGAATACGTGCCGCTGCCGACGGACCCGACGACGCCGACGGAGCCCGATCCGCTGGTGCCGGCCGCCAAGTGGAGCCTGGACGAAGACGCGACCATGAACGTGCTGGCGGATTCCTCGCAGGCCGACCCGGGCGTGGCGCTCAAGCGCAACGGCGCTTCCGGCCAGACGAGTGCGGCGGGCAAGTACGGCAATGCCGTCCACTTCATCGACGGCTATTCGTATCTGTCGAACAATGTGCTCAACACCGAAGCCGAAGTGATGGCGCTGAACTTCAAGACCACCAGCAAGATGTCGGCGGAAACATGGGTCAATCTCGATGCGCTGCCGTCGACCTACGTCGGCACCACCGGCTCGGCCAAGCTGATCTACAAGATCAACTCGTCCAACAAGGCCGGCTACGAGCTGTACATCGGGCCCGACAACAAGCCGACCTTCAAGATCTGGCTGGATGGTTCGGTCAAGTACGCCGTGACGGCACCGACCGCGCTGACCACCGGGCAGTGGGTACACCTGGCCGGCACGTATGACGGCACCGCGCTGCGCATCTACGTGAACGGCGCGCTGGCCAACACCACCTTCTGGTCGGGCAGCTTCAACGACGCGGGCGCCAACGACATCAAGATCGGTGCGACCACGACCAACAAGGGCAGCACCTCGACCGGTGTGATGGGCTGGATGGACGAAATCCGTCTCTACGACCGCGCGCTGACCGACGCGGAAGTGCTGGGGCGCTACCAGGCGCAGTAAGCGCTGGGCGCAAAAACCAACGGGCCGGGCTCCTCGCGGAGTCCGGCCCGTTTTTTCTTGATGCCTCTGATGCTATGGCTGTGTCGCGCCGTCGCCGAAAAGCGCTTCGCTGAACTCACGTGCGCTGAAAGGCTGCAGGTCTTCGATACCTTCGCCCACGCCGATGAATCGCAAGGGCTTCGGATGCGTCCGGGCGATTGCCGCTACCACGCCGCCCTTGGCGGTGCCGTCGAGCTTGGTCACGACGAGGCCGGTGACGCCGATCGCGGCATCGAAAGCCTTGAGCTGCGCCAGTGCGTTCTGGCCGATGTTGGCGTCCAGCACCAGCAGGACCTCATGCGGGCCGGTCGGGTCGGCCTTTTGGATCACGCGCCGCACCTTGGCGATTTCTTCCATCAGGTGCAGTTGGGTGGGCAGGCGACCGGCCGTGTCGGCCAGTACCACGTCGATGCCGCGCGCCTTGGCTGCGTTGATGGCATCGAACACCACCGCCGCAGGGTCGCCGCCATCCTGCGCGATGACGGTGACATTATTGCGCGTACCCCATTCCTGCAACTGCTCGCGCGCGGCGGCGCGGAACGTGTCGCCCGCCGCCAGCAGCACGCTGCGGCCTTCGAGCTGGAAGTGACGCGCCAGCTTGCCGATGGAGGTCGTCTTGCCCGCGCCGTTGACGCCCGCCAGCATGATGATGAATGGCTTGTGCGTGTTGGCATCAATGGGCTTTTGCAGCGGCTGGAGAAGGTTCTCGAGCACTTCGGCGAGCGCCTGGCGCAACTGTTCGCCGGTTTCGAGCTTGTCGCGCTTCCAGCGCAGGCGCAGCTCGGTGATCAATGCCTGCGTGGCCTCGACGCCGCAATCGGCCATCAATAGCGTGGATTCGAGCTCTTCGAGCAGATCTTCGTCGATCTTGCGGCGCGAGAAGATGCTGCCCACGCCGCTGGCGGCCGATCCGATCTGGTCGCGCGTGCGCGACAGCCCCGATTTGAGCCGGTCGAGCCACGAGCGGCGCGGGCCTTCGGGCAGCGCGGCGGCCGGTGCGTTGGCCAGCGACTGCGGCGCCAGCACCGCGTCGGGCGAGGCCGCCGGCACGGTCGCTTCGGGCGTGGTGTTCTGTTCGGGCGCAGGCGTCTCGGCCTGCCCGGATTTCTTGAAGAAACTAAACATTGTCAGCGAGGGTCGGAATGGGGCCTGCAGGCCATTTCGTTCTAAATCCGAAGCATTTGGCGCAATGCGCCGGGCTTCGCAGGCGTTTGATTTATCATGCCGCGCCGGCCTCGAGCCGGACACCCGCGGATGTTCGCACGATCCGTGCCTGTCTTGGGAAAGTCTAACAGATGCCATCGAACCGCCTGCCAGGCAAGCTGCTGGCTGTTTTCTTCGCCGCGCTGTGCCTTGTTGCGCCGGCCTGGGCCGCCGACCCGGCCGCTTCCACATTCGAAACCACCTTGCCCAACGGCCTGAAGGTCGTCGTGCGCGAAGACCACCGAGCGCCGACGCTGGTGCACATGGTGTGGTATCGCGTCGGCGGCATGGACGAAACCACGGGTACCACGGGTGTTGCGCACGCGCTCGAACACATGATGTTCAAGGGCACCAAGGACGTTGGCCCCGGCGAGTTCTCCAAGCGCGTGGCCGCCATGGGCGGGCGCGACAACGCCTTCACCACGCGCGACTACACGGCCTATTACCAACAGGTGCCCTCGTCGCGACTGAACGACGTGATGGCGCTGGAAGCCGACCGCATGGCGAACCTCGTGGTCGACGACGAACTGTTCAAGAAAGAAATCCAGGTCATCGCCGAGGAACGCCGCTGGCGCACCGACGACAAGCCGCGCTCCAAGACCTACGAGGCGCTGATGGCAACCTCATACATGGCGCACCCGTACCGTGTGCCCGTGATCGGCTGGATGACCGATATCCAGAACATGACCGCACAGGACGTACGCGACTGGTACAAACGCTGGTACAGCCCGGACAATGCGACCGTCGTGGTGGTGGGCGATGTCGAACACGAGGCGGTCTTCCGCCAGGCCGAACAGACCTACGGCAAGCTGGCCCGCGTCGAAGCTCCGGCGCGCAAGCAGCAGGGCGAACCGCAGCAGGTGGGCGTGCGCCGCGTCACCGTCAAGGCGCCGGCCGAGCTGCCTTATCTTGCGCTGGCGTGGCACGTGCCGGCCATTGTCGATATCGACAAATCCCGCGAGGCTTACGCGCTGGAGATCCTCGCCGCCGTGCTCGACGGTTACGACGGCGCACGCATGACTCGCCAACTGGTACGCGGCAACAAACATGCGGTCTCCGCTGGCGCCGGTTACGACTCGCTGTCGCGCGGCCAACTGGGGCTGTTTATTCTCGAGGGCGTGCCGAGCAAGGGCGTGAGCATCGCCCAGCTCGAATCCGACCTGCGCGCGCAAGTGCGCGACATCGCCGCCAAGGGCGTGACTGACGCCGAACTCTCGCGAGTCAAATCCCAGATGGTGGCGGGCAAGGTGTATGAGCAGGATTCGCTCATGGGCCAGGCCATGCAGATCGGCGGGCTCGAAGTGATCGGCCGGTCGTGGCGCGACGATGAGCGCTTCTATCAGCAACTGCGCTCCGTGACGGCCGCCGAGGTCAAGGCCGCCGCCGCACGCCTGCTCACCGACGATACGCTCACCGTTGCCAATCTCGTGCCCCTGCCGCTCGACCCCAAGGCGCAGCAGAACGAACCCGAATTCAAATACTAAAAGGGAGCACGCGATGACTTACCGAATGCTTGTCGCCGTGGCGCTCTTCGCGGCAACGACGCTGGCCCAGGCGGCCATCAAGATCGAACACTGGACCGCGCCTTCGGGCGCGCGGGTGTTCTTCGTCGAAAACCGGACCTTGCCCATGCTCGACGTGCAGGTCGACTTCGATGCCGGTTCCGCGCGCGAGGCGCCCGACCAGATCGGTGTCGCCGGCATGACCGCCAGCCTGATGGATGCCGGCATCGGCAGCGGCAAGAACGCGCTGGACGAGAACGCCATCGCCGACCGCCTGGCCGACATTGGCGCGCGCCTTGGCGGCGGAGCCGAAGCCGATCGCGCCAGCTTCAGCCTGCGCGTGCTGAGCAGCCCCGCCGAACGCGACAGCGCACTGGCGATCCTGCGCGACGTTCTGGCGCACCCGACTTTCCCGGCCGCGGTACTCGAACGCGAACGCGCACGCGCCATCGCCGGCCTGCGCGAAGCACAGACCCAGCCCGGTTCGATCCTGGGCCGCCGCTTCACCGAACTGGCATACGGCAAGCATCCGTACGGCCACGTCAGCACCGTGGCCACGTTGCAGAAGATCACGCGCGACCAGTTGGTGAGCTTTCACCGTACTCACTACGTGGCCCGCACGGCGGTCGTCACGCTGGTGGGCGACGTCAGTCGCGCCGACGCCGAAGCCATCGCCCAGAAATTGACGGCCGAACTGCCCCCGGGCGCGCCCTTGCCGCCCCTGCCCGACCCTGTCCTGCCGCGCGCAACCGTCGAGCGCATCGCCAACCCGGCCACGCAGGCGCACATCGCCATCGGCGTGCCGGCACTCAAGCGTGGCGACCCGGACTTCTTCCCGCTGGTGGTGGGTAACTATGCGCTGGGCGGCGGCGGTTTCGAGTCGCGGCTGATGAAGGAAATCCGCGACAAGCGCGGCCTTTCGTATGGGGCGTACAGCTACTTCAGCCCGCAGAAATCCATGGGGCTCTTCCAGCTGGGGCTGGAGACGCGCGCCGAGAAGGCCGACGAAGCGGTGCAGGTCGCCAACGACACGCTGGACGCCTTCCTGCGTGAAGGCCCAACCGATGCTGAACTGCAGGCCGCCAAGGACAACCTCATCAATGGCTTTGCCTTGCGCCTGGACAGTAACGCCAAGATTCTCGGGCAGGTCGCGGTGATCGGTTACTACGGGCTGCCGCTGGATTATCTCGATCACTACGCCGAACGTGTGCAGGCCGTGACCGCCGAGCAGGTGCGCGAGGCGTTCGCACGCCACGTGAAGCGCGAAAACCTCATCACCGTCGTGGTCGGAGGCAAGGCGTCGTGAGTCGGGTGCGCATCGTGGGGGGCTGCATGCGCTCGCGCGTCATCGACGTGCCCGAGTCCACCGGCCTGCGGCCGACGCCCGACCGCGTGCGCGAGACGGTCTTCAACTGGCTGGGGCAGGAACTGTCCGGCCTGAACTGCCTGGATCTCTTCGCGGGCAGCGGCGCCATGGGCTTCGAAGCCGCTTCCCGCGGAGCGGCCAGCGTCGTCATGGTCGAAAAAGCTCCGGCCGTCTTCGCGCATCTCCAGAACACCTTGGGGCTGCTCAAAGCGCCGAATGTGCGGTTGCAGCGCGGCGATGCGCTAGAATTTTTGCGCGCCACGCCCGAGCGCTTTGACGTGATCTTTCTCGATCCGCCGTATCGCCAGGGCTGGCTGGAGCGCGTTGCGCCCTTGCTGCCGCGCGTGCTCGCCGAGGACGGCCGCGTCTATGTCGAGGCCGAAACGGCCGTCGACACCCTGGCCGGGCTGACGGCCTTCAAGCGCGGCAAGGCAGGGCAGGTGCACTATCAGCTGCTCGCCAATGAGGACACTCCATGAACCAGTCGCACAACGCCGACATCGTCGTCTACCCGGGCACGTTCGATCCGCTCACGCGAGGGCACGAGGATCTCGTGCGCCGCGCTTCGGGCATGTTTGACCACGTTGTCGTCGGGGTTGCCCAGCACAGCGGAAAGAACCCAATATTCACACTCGACGAGCGCGTCGAGCTGGCGCGTGAGGTTCTGTCGAGCTATTCCAACGTTGAGGTGTGCGCCTTCTCCGGGCTGCTGATCGACTTCGTCCGCAGCAAGGGCGCTCATATCATCCTGCGCGGCCTGCGTGCCGTGTCCGACTTCGAATACGAATTCCAGATGGCCGGCATGAACCGCCGTCTGCATCCGGACGTCGAGACCGTATTTCTCACGCCGGGCGACGAATTCATGTTCGTGTCGGCCACCATGGTGCGCGAGATCGGACTGCTTGGCGGCGACATCAGCACCTTCGTGCAACCGGCGGTGGACGAAGCCATCCGTCGCAAGGTCGCAGCGCGCGCGCAGGCAAACCAGGGGGGAGAGCCCCCAGTATCGACGAAGTAAGGAAGGTAAGTCACACCATGTCATTGATGATCACGGACGAATGCATCAACTGCGACGTCTGCGAGCCCGAGTGCCCCAACAACGCGATTTCGCAAGGGGCCGAAATCTACGAAATCGATCCCAACAAGTGCACCGAATGCGTCGGCCATTTCGACGAGCCGCAGTGCCAGCAGGTCTGCCCCGTCGATTGCATTCCGCATAACCCGGACTACGTTGAATCGCAGGACCAGTTGATGGAGAAATTCATCAAGCTCACCGCCGTCAAACGCTGAACTTGCACGCGCATCTGCCGACCCGGTCCCGCCATTGCGGCGGGGCTGTCATCAATTCGTCACTTTTCCTGAAGACCGCTGCAACTTCCACGCTCTAGCATCGACCGCGCCACTATCGCGGAGCGATGCCCATGAGCGAGCGGATTGCACTGGACGCCAACGCACTCGAACGGTTCCTGTTTGTCGTAGAGGGTGCGGCGCGCGTGCGCCAGCGCCACCATCTGCATCTGTGGGCGCGTGGCGCCCTGCAGGGCTTCGTGCCCCATGGCACGCTGGCCTGCCTGTGGGGCGATGCGCGCTCGCCGCAGGCGTGCGCCATGGTGTTCGCCGACGAGCCAAACATCTTGCGCGTCAGCCTTCACACGCTCGATGCCCTGCAGCGCATGTGGCGCGAGCAATCGTGCCAGGTTGCCCACCTGCGCATCGCTGATGGCGGCGCTGCCGCTCAACAGCTCGCGTCGATCGGTGCGCGTGACGTTCTGCTGCATGGCATGCCGGCCCTGGGCGGCGCGGTGCCGGCGCTGTTTGCGTTCTTCGATGTCGGGCGCGTGTCCGACGCGCACCTGGCCTACGTGTGCGAACTCCTGCTGCCTTACTTGTATGCAGCGCTGGCGCATGTCGTTGCCGAAGGCGAGACCGCCGACAGCGCGGACGCTTTCCGTCGCCCGCGTCTGTCACCGCGCGAGGCACAGGTGCTGCGCTGGATGCGCGAAGGCAAGACCAACCAGGAGATCGGCAACATCCTTGCCATCAGTCCTCTGACGGTAAAGAACCACGTGCAAAAGATCCTGCGCAAGCTGCAGGTCGCCAATCGTCAACAGGCTGCACGCCATCGCGCCACGGAATTGACACAGACCTTGGGGCACGTCGAGTCCTGAGCGGCGAGATATGCCATCGACAAGGCTATACTCCGACGTTTGAGTCCGACGGCTGACAAAGTTGGACCATAACGCGCCGGCGACTGCATGGCGTTACTGTGGGAAGGCACCCGGGGGATCAACATCCGGGCGGGGAGCGGGTAGCAATCGCCGGGCCATCCGGCGCACTGCATGTTCCTTTGGCAGAACAAGACCGGGGATGGGTCGGGTCGGCTGTCTTGTCGCGGTGTCGTCGCATCGTGAAGGCGCTCCATCCGAGCTTCCGGATCGATCCTTTCGTGCCGACGACGATTGCCGTTCACCTGCCCAGAACGCTGCTAGGCTGCGCCGTCGCGCTCGCGGTGTTCGGTCCTTCGTGCGCGGCGGCCGCCGAAGAGTCTGCATGGTTCGAGGACCTGCCCACCGTCCTGACCGTATCGCGGCTCGAACAGCCGATCAATGAAGCGCCGGGTGCGGTCACCGTCATCGACGGCGATTACATTCGCGCCACCGGTTATCGCGATCTGTCGCGCGTCTTCCGCCTCGTTCCCGGTATGCAGGTCGGGCAAGAGCGCGGCAGCACATCGTGGGTCACTTACCACGGCCTGTCGAACAACTTTCCGTCCGAGATGCAGGTGCTCATCGACGGGCGCTCGGTGTATTCGCCCAGCGCCTTCGGTGGCGTCGACTGGGCCGCGCTGCCCTTGTCGATCGACGAGATCGAGCGCATCGAAGTCGTGCGTGGCACCAACTCCGTGACCTACGGCGCCAACGCGTTTCTTGGCGTCATCAACATCATCACCAAGCACAGCGCGCAGGAACCCGTGAATCGCGTGACGGCCAATGCGGGCAACTCGGACATTGCTGACGTGCGCGCCACCGGCGACGGGCATATCGGGGCGACGAGCCTGCGTGCCAACGTGTCGTATCTGTCGGATTCGGGCTTCGAGGACATCAACGATTCGCGCCGCGTGGCCCTGCTGAGCGTGCGTGCCGATACGCGTCTGTCCCGCAGCGACGAACTGATGCTGCGCGTCGGCGGCAGCCGCGCGAAGGAAGGCCTCGGCTATCCCGATTCGCTGCTGGACAGCAACAAGGAGCGTACTTCCTCCACGTACGAATACGTCGTGCATGCCAAGTGGGTGCATGCGCCTTCGACGGGCAACGAGTGGTCGGTGAACTACTACCACAACCAGGAACGCGTCACCGACGAGTGGATGTCGCTGGCATTGCCGCCCCTGGTGCCACGGGCCTCGTATGTTCCGCTGAACCGCAATCGCCGCGCGACCCGCGATCATCTCGAAGTGCAGAACCGTTTCGAGCCGCGATCGTCCATGCAATTGGTGTGGGGCGCGGAGGCGCGTCGCGATCGCGTGAATGCAGACTTCCTCTACGCCAGCGGCGACCCCGAACCGAGCGATCTGCTGCGGGCGTTCGGCAGTCTCGAATGGCATTTCGCACGCCACTGGCGCACCAATGTGGGCGCTGCCTGGGAGCGTTATTCGTCAGAGCCGACCCACTTTGCGCCGCGCGCCTTCGTCAACTGGGACGTGGCAGACAGGCAGACGGTGAGAGCCGGCTATGCGCGCGCGTGGCAGCAGCGCCCGACCTTCGAAAAGCAGGGTGACGTCGTGGCCATCGATCCGCAGACCGGCACGTTGCTGGTGCATCCCTACCTGCCCAATCGCGACCTGCGCCAGCCTCGCGTGGACAGCTACGAGCTGGGCTATGTCGGCCACTACCGGACGTGGCAGAGTTCGCTCGACGTGCGCATCTTCGACGAGCGCATCAAGGGCTTCCTCATCCGCGTGCCGGTGTTCGCGCAGCCTTGGCCTGTGCTGGAGCCCTACATCGGATCGGCGCAGTACGTGAACTACGGCGCCGATGTGCACCTGCGCGGCATCGAATACCAGTTTCGCGCGCGGCCGTGGCGGGGCGCCGACTGGAGTTTCACGCACACGCTCATCGACCGGAACTCGGGCGACCCGAACATCGACGATCGCACCGCGCCCTACAGCGCCAGTCTGAGCTGGAGGCAGGATTGGGGGCGCGGCTGGTCGACCACGCTGACCGGCCTGCGCATGGGGCCGCTCGCGGGCGGCGACGGGTTCGTGCCGATCTATCCCTATGTGGCGCCGGCATACACCACCTACGACGCGCGCATTGCATGGAGTGGGCGGATGCGCGGACGCAAGGTCGAAGTCTCGCTCAACGCCATCAACCTCGGTCCCCGCCACCAGGAGATCGCCGACCGCTCGCAGCAGGCCGCCGACGCGCGACTCGGTGACACCGGACCGGCCAATACGGTATCGCCCATGGTGTATCTCGGCCTGGTGCTTGAACTCTGACCGAGGCTGTTTCGGCAACAGCAAGATTGCAGGAAGGCTACATATGGCGGCATGATGAGCGCCTCGCTCTGCGGCAGCTCCTGGCCATGCCGAGGACCGCACTCCTGCGCCAGACCCTCCGCCGCACCGCCCCCGGACATCAAAAAGAGGAAGCACCATGCCCATGGATACGCCGATCGCGCGAATGCTCGGCCTGCAACATCCCATCATCCAGGCTCCGATGGCCGGTGGCGGCGACACGCCGGCACTCAACGCCGCGGTGTGCGAGGCGGGCGGCATGGGCTTCATCGGAGCTGCATATCTCAGCGCCGAGCAACTGTTGGCCGCCGCGAGCGAAGTGCGCTCGAAGACCTCTCGCCCGTTCGGCGTGAACCTGTTCGCGCCGCAGCCGCCCGTCGAGGTGTCGGATGCCGACATCGAGCGCGCCATGGCCGCCGTCAAGCCGTACTACGACGAGCTGGAACTCGAAGTGCCACGCCCCGCGCTGCCCACCAACCGTTTCGAAGACCAATTCGCGGCCGTGCTCGAAAGTGGCGCATCGGCCTTCAGCTTCATCTTCGGCACACTGCCCGATGGTGCCGTGGCCGAACTCAAGCGCCGCGACATCGTTGTACTGGGCACGGCCACCACGGTGGAAGAAGCGCTCGTCCTCGAACGCGCGGGCGTGGACGCGATCATCGCGCAAGGCAGCGAAGCCGGCGGGCATCGCGGCACTTTCTGGGATACCGGCTACGAACGCGGCATGGTCGGCACCATGGCGTTGACGCCGCAGATCGTCGACGCGGTCGGCATGCCGGTGGTTGCGGCCGGCGCCATCATGGACGGTCGCGGCCTGGCTGCCGCCCTGGCGCTGGGCGCATCCGCGGTGCAGATGGGTACGGCCTTTCTGGCCAGCGATGAAGCGGGTATCAGCGAGGAATACCGCAACGCCATTCTGGCCGCGGCAGAGGCGGGCGGCACACGCGTCACGTATTCGTTCTCGGGGCGTCCTGCGCGTGGTCTCGTGAATCGCTTCCTGCTCGATCCGGAGGTCGCCCGCACGGCCTTGCCGTTCCCCTTGCAGAACGCGCTCACGCGCCCATTGCGCACCGAGGCCGCGCGTCAAGGCAAGATCGAATACCTCTCGCTGTGGGCAGGACAGGCCGCTTCGCTCGGTCGCCGCGGCAGCGCCGCCAATGTCATGCGATGGATCGTGCAGGAGGCCGGCGCCGTGCTCTCCGGGCTGGCCGATTCAACACGCAAGCCGCACGAAGACGCAGCGGGCTGACGAGCGTCACTGGCTGCTGACGCGTCAGCCCAGGCGCGACAACGCGCGGGGAAGACCGACGACGGACGCGAGCTTGACGTCCACCCAAGCGGGCTTGCCCGGGTGGCGGCTGATCCAGACCGTGCGCATGCCGAGTGTCTTGGCCGCGCGCAGATTGGTGGCGGAGTCCTCCACCATCACGCAGTGGGCGGCCGGGTGGCCGATGTGCGACAGCACACGCCGGAAGGCGGCCAGGTGCGGCTTCGGCGCGAGGCGCAACTGCTCGATGCCGAACACTTCTTCAAAGCAGTGCCCGATCCGCATGCAGTCGAGCACGGCGTCCACGTACGCGCGTGGCCCGTTGGAGCACACCACCTTGCGGCCCGGCAGCCGCCGGAACAGGCCGCGTACTGCGCGATCGAACACCAACTTCTCGTGCAGCGCGGGAATCTGATGCGTGTGATGCAGAAAGTGATGCGGGTCGCACCCGTGGTGGCGCACCAGCCCGAGCATGGTCGCGCCGTAGCGTTGCCAATAGACGCGTCGCAGGCGGTCTGCCTCGATGGCATCCACGCGCAGCTCGCGCGCGACGTAATCGGTCATCGCCGCATCGATCAGCGGAAAGATCTGCGCGCTGGTGTTATGCAGCGTGTCGTCCAGATCGAAGATCCACACCGGCGACGTGTCGTTCATTTCAGCGTGGCTCGCGTGGCTTGAACTCGATGACCGAGCGCCCGTCGGCCGTATGCTTGGGCGCCGCCTTCCACGCGTGCCCGTAGACGACCTCGAATGTTGCCGGCAGACGCCCGTCGCGGCGCAGACGCTCGTACCCCTCACGCGCACGCGCCCATCCTGCCCTGCCCGACAATCCTCGCGGCCGCGTCGACGCCGCATTGGTCGCCCCCGCGTGACGCAGATCGCGCAACAGGCTGTCCAAGTCGCCGTAGGTCAGCGTGATCGTCTGCATGTCCATCACCGGCTCGGCAAAGCCAGCCTGTACCAGTGCGTCGCCGATGTCGTGCATGTCGATGAAGCGATGCACGCGCTCACCGCTGCCGGCCGGCATCACCGCCCGCAATTCCTTGAGCGTGTCGGGGCCGAGGGTGGAAAACATCAGCATGCCGCCCACCTCGAGCACGCGATGCATTTCGCGGAAGGTCGGCATTGGATCGGCCAGCCAGTTGAGCACGAGGTTCGACCACACCATCTGCACGCTGGCGCGCGCCAATGGCAACTCGGTGGAGTCTGCGCAGATGTAGCGCGGATCGGTCGTGCGCGCCGTGCCGAGCAGCTTCTGGAAGAACCCGCGTTCGCCACGAGCCAGCCGCAGCAAGGGGAGCGCGAAGTCTACGCCGATGCGCTCGGCCTTCGGATAGCGTTGCCCGAGCAAGGGAAAATCGCGCCCCACGCCGCAGCCGATATCGACGATGCGCGCGGGTTCGTACTTGATATACGCGAGGCGCTCGGCCATGCGCTGTGCCACTTCGCGGGCCAGGAATCCGGCTTCGTCGGCCTGCTGCGCATGGCGCGCGGCACGCTCGCGGACGAGTCGGCGGTCGATGTCGAAATCGGAGGGGAGACTCATGGGGTATCGGGGCGGAGGTGAGGGGGGATGATACGACAGCGATGAGGGGGATGTGAGTGGCAGTGCTGTGGAGGCCTTTGGTGTTGGTTGGCTGCGGGTTTGTCTTCGTCAGTTCTTGCGCTACGAGAACTGTCGTTGCTGTAGGGCGGAAGAGCGAAGCGTTATCCGCCATGGCGTCCCATGCGCGCGGGGATGAAAGGCCCTTTCTTGCTTGATTCTCCGCCGTTCCTGGCTGGTCTCGACTGCGTGATTACGTTGGCCGGGAGTTCGGCCCGGCGGGCGAGTCACTTTCTTGTTTTCGACAAGAAAGTAACCAAAGAAGCGACCCCACAGCGTCGTCGGCCTGCGGCCGATCCCCTGCGCTGCGCGGTCGAGAAGGCGGCTGCGGAACTCGTCGCTACGCTCCTCAAACAGTCC
>NZ_JBGVSA010000038.1:0-25570 GCF_041807905.1 Uliginosibacterium sp. sgz301328 | reverse complement strand
CGTTTCGAGACCATTCAGCATGCCAGCCGCGTGATCGGCGACTGGATACGTTTTTACAACCACCAGCGTCCACACCAAGCGCTGGGAATGAAGACCCCGGCTGAAGCATTTGCATTAGCCGCATAACCTGAGCAGATTTCGCTGGGTCAATACACAGCCGTCTACCTACACTTTGCTGAACGCCACGGATAGCGTCACTCGAACCACCGTGACCGCAGTGTCCATCACGCGGGTAGGGGGTCCGCCGCATTAATGCTGCTTAGGAAGTGTTGGTACTGGTCGAGGTCCTTTGCCTTCATTGCTGCCAGCACAAACTTTGCGGTTCGGGCAATTTCGGCGCAGTCGATCGGAACCATTCCTCGGTCTACAAACTCTTCCAGATGGGAATGCTCGTTGGTCAGCCGGGTCACGAAGGCAACCGCGCTCGTGTCGTGTCCGAAAAAGAGCCGCAGCCGCTTGTCGTTGGTCACGGTTGCGCTCGGGTACTTGAAGAACAAGAACGCTTCTAAGAATTTCCTGAGATTGTTTCCGAAGTTGTAGAAGCTGTGATAGCTAGCGGCAGAGTTAGCGTCGTCTGTGCAGGTGTGAATCTCAGCGAATAGATAGTTGAGCTCGGTGATGTAGGATTTGAGATACCTAGGCATGATCGAGATGGAGCTCGACGTCGCTGTGCGGCTGATCAAGAACTTTCCCACCTGCTCGGGGGGCGTTAGTCTTTTGAGGTACTTCAGGAAGTCAAGGTTGTGCGTGGAGATGAAGAGCTGCTCATAACGATGGACAGGTTTGCCCGCGGCATCCTTAAGATCAGTCCCATCGCTGCCGACGAGCGGCCTTGCGATGAAGGACTCAATGAGGCTGAAGATGAAGAAGATGTGATTGCTGTCCAGGCTCGAAATGGGATCGTCGATGTAAATAATGGGCTTCGTCCCATGCGTCTGGACATCGTCCAATCGCGCCAGGTAGTAGCAAAAGGCAACTAGGCTGCACTCGCCCTCGCTCAAGTTGAACGCTTCCTGCTCGCCTCGCATGATGCGAAACCGGTAGGTCGCCTTGCCTTCCTCCTCCTCAGCCAGCAGACGCAGGCTTGTGCCGCCCAGTGAGTGATTTAGGTAACCGTTGACGCGCTCGGCGCCGCGCTTCTCATCGCGTAGCTGCGCTTGCAGGGCCTCCAACGTGACGCGCAGCTTCTTGCCTTCGACTTCCAATGCCTCGCGCTCCTTGGTGAGCGCCTCGAACTTCCGCTGGTGTTGGTCAATGTCCGCCTTGGCTTCATCCAATCCGATTGCCGTCATGAACGCGGCCACCTCGCTAAGGCGCAACTCATCTCTCAGTTGCTTCTGGTTCGCGCCGATTTGGATGGTGTGCTCGTTGCTCAGACGGATGAGCTCATTTCCTTCATTCAGTGCCGCCTCGATTCCCGAATCAGAGTCAGGAACGGCCTCGGTAAGCTCGTGTGCAGAGAAGATATTCTCCGATCGCTCGCGTGCTACCTTAGCTAGCGCATCAAGTGCTCGTTCGTAAGCTTTTTTTGCACTGTCAAGCCTCTCCTCGGCCTCGTCACGCTTCGCATGGAATGACGAATAAAACCGACCTTGTTCAGGCAGAGTCAGGCTGCGGACCCGAGCCCGCTCGGATTCGCAATCCTGCAGGAATCGTTGAATCCTATCCTGCAGTTTTTCTGATTCCTCACTGAAGTGTTTGTCCAGCGTCTCTGTCAAGTCGGCGGGTAAAGGCTGCCGGCAAAACGCACAGCAGTCACGGTTCACATGCAACGACCGGCCGTCCCTGACCCAGTTCGCCAGCACGGCAGAGGCGAGGAGGTCTTGAAGCGGCGCGCTCGGCTGGATCTTCTCGGCTGCAATCGCCACGGCCCGCTGATTCAATGCCGAGAGGCTTGATGTGAACGTTGCAAGCGGGCCAATGTCCTTGAGCGGCTTCTCCGTGAGTCGGGCAATACTCTCAACCCGTGTCGCCTCATCCAGCGCCGCGATCTTGTGAGACTGGACTCGCGCGATGTCTGCATTCAGGTTACGGACGTCGTAGTAGGGATTGTTGTACAGCGTGTTGTGCTTGATGCCTCCGGGTTTGCCATTGGCCTTTTCGAACAATTTCTTGTTTAAGGCTTCAGTCTTCTGGGCAACAACTGTCCTGGCGTTGGCCTCTTCAGTCTGCTTCTTGAAGAAGGCACCTCGTAGCCCGGTATCCGAATCCTTGCTTCCCAGTAGAGCCCTTACCTTCTCAATCTCTTGCTCGACCTCTTTGTTCTGGGCACCAAGTACCGCGAACGGCTGAATGTGACCTTGGTCGTCGCGGAGAAATGCGAGGTTCGCCTCTACGAAATCCTTGTTGTAGACACGAATTGGCGGTCCTTGCACGCTCAGTTGCGCTTGCGTCCATTGTCCGTTGGCTGTCTTGATTTGGAACGACGGGTTGTCGTACCGGGCGGGAATCTGGCCTACTTCGAACGAACGAAGGATGCGGGAGAGCGTCGTTTTTCCCGAGTAATTGCGTCCGTAGATGATATTGAGCTTCTGGAACCTCCCAACCGCCCCCTGCGGCTCACGGACATTGGTATCCCATTGAAAACCGTCAAACGACCCGAAGTTTGCAATATCCAGCTTCTCGATCATCGTAGCGCCTAGCAAGTTGCAACTAGCAAAGATTCTGGAGGAACGACCCGCGGAATCCAACGCGCCGACTACAAAGATTTCATCAATTTTTCTGGACTGCGACACCTGATCGCCTTGCTCCAGTCGGGCGGTGCTAGCCGAATCGGCTATACCCGAAATCCTGTCGGCTGACTGCTCCCGCTGCAGCGGTCGTTCATGACACGCAGGTTGACCGTCCGCCCCGGCGGATGATAAGCCATTTGGCATAGTCCCTCCAGCGCTCGCTCCTTGGCCAAAACGGCCTGTCGCGGTGTTGAGAACTGATGGCCGCTTCCAACCCGTTGCAGCCGCTCAGCCCCCCGGTACAAACGCAATAGTGCGGTGGGAGCGGCTCTCCGCCACAGAAGCAGCCCGGCTGCTGCTTACCGCTATCTGGTCACTCATTAGGCCAGAGGCGCTTCGTCCGGCGCTCGCCAGTTGCCCGCCGGAGCAATAGTCACGCAAACGAATCCTGCAATTGCTGAGGGTTGTCGGCGATATAGCGCCAGACGATGAGGTCGACCACCTTTGCTTGCTCGCCGGTGGTAGCAGCAAGCTCCCGACAGAGGTCGTCGGCGCTGCGAAACCCAAGGCGCTCAGACACACGCACCAAGTGGCGATCAGGCTTCGCAACATCGAGGCCAAGATTCTTTGCGAGATGCCAACTGGTAACGGGCCCAATGAACGGCAGCGCTTGGAGTCGGTTGATCGGGTCAGGCTGCACCGACTGCTTGAACTCGTGGAAACCGACGTTGTTGATGTGCTTTGCAGTGGAAAAAATGCCCTGCAATTTGATCCGGTTGGCGAATGCCAAAGCAGCTGTAGTACAACAAATCTCGCCGGCCGAGACTATGGCCTCAGCGGACTCCCAATCGCAGAAGCAAAGCGAAACGTAGTCGAAGACCCGGCGGACCGCAGACTCTCGAAAGCCGGAACACAGCGCTACCCAAGCATGTTCTCGCAGCAGGTCGCTTTCGGTGAATTCAGTGAAGTCCGCTTCGCGCTGCCAGACTACTTCATCTGACAGTCCAGCTTGCTCCATATAGCTGCAAGCCTTAGAAAAGAAGTGCATGGCTGCAGTCAAGTCGGCTCTCATGGGTCAGCTAGTTACCTGCTTTGAAGGTGTCGCGGCACCATAGTTGCACTCGCAGCCACATCAAAGACGTAGCCGGGCGATCGTCCAATGCCTTACTCAGCGCCACCTTCACAAGATGCCGCTGCTTCTGCCTTAGAAACTCCGCTTCGGGAATTGGGATGCCGACAGAGGCTGCCATGTCATATCTTGAGAAGACGCGCTGGCAAGCGTCATGATCATACTCGCCCGCCGACAGTAGATAACCCGCTTCACGCTTTACTTCGGCGTAAACATCCAATGTCCTTTTGTGTGCATCTGATCGCCCCTTCCAATCAGTCTTGATTTGAATCAGCGTCAGAAAGAAGACGCCCGTACCAAGCGCTCCGACCCAAATTTGGCTGTCCCATCCGAAGGGCGTCAACGTTACGTTGAGTTTCGGTTCGACGAATGCGAGCGCCACGAGCCACGTGGACACCCCTAGTGTCAAAAGGTCTAGGGCAAAGGCGAACGTCGCGTATCGGTCGCGCAGAGCTGCGTGCCCGGTACAAAGCATGTCTGAGACCCGACAGATGCGAGTCAGTTCGTCCTTCATGGAATCTTCGGCACTCATGGCTCCAACCCGAATAGTGCTTTCCATTGCGCCACCGATCCAGCTGCAGTTGCGTTGCGCATACGTCGGGCTAGACGTCCGAGCAAGTGGCTTGCCGCTTGGCGTTCAGGGCTGTTGGCCGGGCCCAAATAGCTATCTACGTGCACAGACTGGCCAGTGCTGTCCTTCATCGGAGAGAGGACCAAGTTACGAGCACGGTCAAAGAAGGTCGGCAGCATCGCGGATGTCGTCTTTTCCCCTGCGTAGTTACGAAACGCAGCTATCGCCAAGCTCTCCATGTGATAGCCGCTCAGGCGCTGGCCTTCAGGTAGCTCGCCATTGATGGCCTTGGCAAGCTTGATAGTAGGCACCAGCTTGCCGCCGCAAGCGGCATTACGAGCGCTCAGGACTTCCCTGAATGCCATCGGGTTGATCTCAGACCACGCATCACGTCTTGACGAGGGGACATGAACATGTCCGTCTGTGCCCTTTGTCGCCGGCAGGAGCTGGACGACCATGCCGTCACCATAATCCACTGTCACAGCCATTTGTCCGTGCGTGACTGTGACCGACGCAGGCAGGGCAGCCTTGATGATGGTGGCCATTTTCTCAAGCGCGCGCTGAGGGCTGTGGTTCTCAAGGTCGGAGTCGTTGAGAAGAATCAGCGAGTCGATGTCGCTCAATCCGTCGACATATGTATGCTTGGCAACTGATCCGCCAAAAAGCGAGTCAAACGTCCCCTCAACTTCGTCCTGCAACGCGGCTCGAATCGCACCAAGGCGCTCTTGGACCGCCTGCGCATCCCTGCTGTTGTACGCGCCGAGGAGGTCCGACAATGTGCCCGCGAGTTCGACCTCGAATTGCTTGACTGATGAGTCGTCTTCGGCCTTGCGAACTGCGTTTCTCAACTCCTCTGGGCTTCTGTTCCAGAAGGTAGATCTACCACCGCTGCCACCCATTACTGATCTCCCAACGCTTCAAGCGCGCTTTGCAACGCGGTCTTGAACATGTCGCCGTGATACTTGAATGAACTGAAGTCTTTGGATGCCAAGAATCGTCGCATCTCCAACTGCAGTTCATTCATGTAGTAGTAGTTCTGATGCCAGCATCGAGCATCCACCATATGTGCCTTGGTCGCGACGCCCAATTCCAGGGCGCCGAAGTTGTGTTTGTATATTGTCAAACCCTCGTGGAAAGCGAACCGCAGCCACGTCAAGCCGTCAAAAATGTCGGCTCCGGCGAGAAAGTACATAGGGGTTGAAATCGTGTCCAGACTGCCGAAAACGTGGATCGGGATATCGATTCCTACCGCGGTCAGGGCCCGCCTCAGTTTGGCAATATTCTTCATCCGTTCCACGAGAGAGTTACCGATCTCTTTCTCGGTGACGCCAATGATGTCGAAATCAGCAAACCAGTGGACATACTGCAGCAGATTGTCGACATGCAGCAGGGTCTGGGATTCCGTCTCGGGTTTAAGCAGCAATTCCCGCAGAAAGCCGGTGCGTTCCGGCGCCATTGCACGTGCGCGCTCAATCTGTTCGGCGAACCCCACGCGCGCCTTGGGATGGTCGTAGCTAATCAGTACGCTGGGCACCGACGGTTGCCATTTCGCAAGGATGTTCTCATGCATCTCCTGCGTCCAATCCTTCGGATGATGATCCCGATCGCCAAGGTCTGAGAGCTCAGCATCCTTCGACGCTTCGTACCCGCCGCTATCAAGAAAGATCAGCGAGGGGAAGTCGAAAGGGGGGTGCACCTTTTCATAATGAAGGTCGTACGCGCTGACAAGCGTGACGCCTTCGATCAGTTCCGAACAGGACTCGATGATCTTGCGAACATCTGGAAATCCCTTGCTAGAGAACGATGGCACGAGCAGAGGGGTACGCTCAACTTCAACGCCATTCAGCTTAAGTGATCGGCGTCTAGCTAGCATTGCAGCGCCTTTCGGTCCTGACACGATGCACACCTGCCACAAGCGGGCGCGCAGCCGGACTCGCAGCTATATGTCAGCTCGATGGGTAGGCCTGCGTGGATGAAATAGTCGTACACCTCGCGCTTGGTCCATTCAATAAACGGTGCAACCACTCGGACGGCGTTGTCGGTGTGTTCGGCGACGGCGCGATTGATCGTGTCGACAAAAGCCGGCGAGCAATCGTAGTACGGCGTTCCCGCGTGCAGCCCCAGCGCGATTCGACTTGATCGAGCTCGGGTTGCCAATATCGCTGAAAAGACAAGAAAAGCGTTGCGGCCGATAAGTTCACCGGAACCAAATGGATCCGCACCTGTAAGGGCCAGTTCTTGAACTTGGATATCGAGCGCGGCCGTAAGCGACCGAACCGCCACACGCTCAAAATTTGCGGCAGCCTGGCCATAGTCCACGAAGACCGCGGATACATCAAGACCTTGGTCGATAAGGAACGCTGCACATGCAGCAGAATCAATTCCGCCACTCATTAACACTGTCGCGTGTCTACTTCTTTCCATCCCCGAAAGCCCTCCCTAGGGCCATGGCTGTTTTTGGCTGGTAGCGGCCATTCTAGCCCGTTGGCATGAATGACTGCAAAGGCCGAAGACTCGTCGGTGACAAGGCGCCCCGAGCGACAAGTTCAGCCAGAACAGGCAGAAGGCCTTTCTGGGCGTGCCCGCACCTATGTCTGTTGCGTAATGCAGATAGGGAGATTCCCCTACTCGATCGATAGGCTGTTTGGGGGCGACGTTGTTCGTCCTGGTTCGTTGTTGTGCGCTCTGGTTTACCGCCCTTCTTGTGTGGCGTTCTGGCACAACGAGCCACCCAGTTTCTCCTCTTGCGGACCACGTGGGGCGCGCCACATGATGCGTGCGTCTTCCACCAAACCCCAAGGAAAAAGCAGAACGATGATGAACACTCAACAACACAACGCCGGATACGTGGCGAACGTCGACGTCATCGAACCCATCGTGGTCCGTGCGCATGATGCTGCCCGCATTCTCGGCATGCGTCGGGAGAGCTTCCGGAAACTGGTGATGGCGCGCGGGCTCACCAAGGTGCGTCTGGGGCCACGCCAGGTGGGGTATTACCTGGCCGATATCCGGGCGGTGGCGAACGACCTGCCTCGCGCCTGACGTTGCTGCCCGCATGTGACGCACGTCGATTCGAGATCGGCTCTGAATGTGGCGGCACATCATGCTCTACCTTTCGGTGACTGTCTGGGAGCACGGCGAGCGGACATTACCCTGCCGATATCCGGCGACAGGACTCAGACGGCAAAGGAAAGCGCTTGAACCCCCACAATCCGGGCCTTGAATTGGACCGTTCTGGCACCTGCCTCACTGGCATTGCGACACTTGTCACCCAAGAGTTGTCGGGCCGCAATGTCGCCCTAGTGTGGGGACTGGAAGAACTCACATGATTCAAGGTGGTGTGGCTGGGCACGCGTTCTCGCTGCCCCCTCTAAATCCAGTTCGCGAGCGCAGGGAGCATGACATCAGGGCTCAGCGTTTGCTCGATCGCTTTCCTCGCAACATCAGGAAAGCTGTCAGTCAGGGCTACTTGGAGCGCCGCTCGGCACCGTTGCCCCAGGTTACGGGACGCCGCGTGTGCGATCTGGCAGTCACGCGAGCCCAGGCGGCAACGGATTGGCTGCAAGCGTTCGTCAGTCGACATGTGCACCTGCCGGTAGGTCTCGCGGCCACGGAGTCAGACATTCGTCTCTTCGCCGAGGACTCCGCGCGCATAGGGTGCGATCATGTTCGATGGCAAACGTGCAGTGATGGCCTTGCCCGTTTTGCGCAAACACGGGGCGTGATGCCGCCGAAGGCTGACGCCGTAGAGGGTGAGCGCGCCCGATTGGCCTGCGAAAAATGGTGGCGCTACCACCTGCGCCGTAGCGTCGCGCGCAAGACCGAGGCATTTGCCGTTGAGTTGGGGCAAGTGCATCGGCGCGGTGCGCTCTTCTGCAGCGAAGACGCCATGAAACGGCACGCGGCGCAACGCCAGCGCAATGGCTCGTTGCTGGAGTCGTTCGTCGCGATCAATGAGCTCGGAGAAGAATTCAATCTCCAGGTGCTCGTCGACAAGTCGGTGTCAAACCCCAGGAATCGCCGCGCCGAATTGATGACACGCGTGGCAGGCGCTGAGTACATTGCCAGGCAGTGTGGCCTTGCGGGGGAGTTCATTACGATCACTGCCCCGAGTCGCTTTCATGCGCACCACGCACGTGATGGGTCGCGCAACACCAAGTGGGCCGGTGCCATGCCGCGCGACACGCAGTCGTACCTGCTCAAACATGTCTGGGCGCGGATTACGGCGGCCCTTGCGCGTGCCGGCATCCCCATCTTTGGTTTCCGCGTGGCAGAGCCCCATCACGATGGAACACCCCACTTCCATGGGCTTTTCTTCCTGCGGCCCAGTCATGTGCCTCTGTTCCGCCGTATCGTGGCTCGTTACGCCGTACGCGAGGACCGTGAAGAGTTAGGCCTACGCTACGCCTTGTCCCACGACGAGGCGGTCGATCGCGCACGCGTGCTGAAGGCTGCCGGTGCAGGGGTCGGTACGCTGGCTGAGATTGCCGATGCCATCGGCCACGAGAGAGCCTTCTGGGCACATCCACCGCACAGCGTCTGGCATCAGATCGAAGCGCGCGTGAGCTTCAAAGCCATCGATTGGGAGCGCGGCTCCGCTGCGGGCTACATCGCGAAATACATCGCCAAGAATATCGACGGCGTAGGACATAGCGGTGAGTCCATTGGCGCTGACTTCGAGTCAGACGACGAGACTGCCAGTACAGCGTCGACGGCCAAGCGGGTCGGTGCTTGGGCTTCAACCTGGGGGATTCGTCAGTTTCAACAAGTCGGTGGGCCACCTGTGTCGGTGTGGCGCGAGCTGCGCAGGCTGAACGCCAAGGACAGTAATGAAGACAGTGTCGTGATGCGCGCCGCCGTGGCCGCCGATGCTGGCAACTGGGCGCGCTTCATGGAGGTCATGGGCGGATGGGAAATGCGCCGCCGCGATATGCCCATCAAACTGAATCGAGAGCCGGCCGAGAAACCCAACCGCTACGGGGAAGAGGCTCAACCCAACGTCATCGGGGTGGTTGACTGCACGACCGGCCAGATCGAAGTGACGCGCCTGCACGAGTGGGTGTTGAAGCCGGCGCGCGACGCGCGCCCTTGGACTCGTGTCAATAACTCTACGTTTTCAAAATCGGTGCCCGCGGCGCCGCGTGCAAGCAGCCCGAACACCGAAACGCGAACCACGCCGACTTACGAACAGTTCATTGCCTGGGCGCACGAATGGGCCGCGCCACCCTCGATCGTGGCCGAACTGAACGACGCTCACGCCCGCGCAGAGCGAACAGCCGAGATATCGCGCTTGATCAAGCAGGCCCGCGACCTGATCGCACGTATCTACCCACGCGAGGTCGAACCCGGGCCGCCCACGGCGACGCGCCGCACCCGTCGTGGGCGTTACGCGAAGCTCGATACGTTTGGCCTACAACTCCAACGGGAGATCGACTGGTTGAAGTCATGGACGGAGCAGACACCGATCGCCCACTGAGCGCGCCCCGCGAACTGTGCCGAGCTAGCCGCGGCCGCTACAACATCACGCGCATATGCTCATGCGTGCGCCTGGTCGCATCCGCGAGTCCCAACAAGTCGCGCGCCGGCGCCATGCTCGACGTGATCCAGCGATCGCGCGGCACACCGCCGCGCGATCGAGACGAGTTACTTCGCAGTGACGTTAACGTCGATCCGACGGTTCTTGGCGCGCCCCTCTTCAGTGTCGTTACTGGCAACCGGATGCTCCTGCCCGTACCCCTTGGCCTCCAGCCTGTCTGCCTGAACACCCAACTTGACCAGTTCGTCCATCACACTTCTTGCGCGGGCATCGGACAAGGTCAGGTTACCTTCCGGCGTGCCAGTGTTATCAGTGTAGCCACCCAGCTTCAGATGTACTTTCGGGAAGGCTTTCATGATGGCGGCGATATTCTTCAATTGCTCTTCCGAACCGGGCATCAAGGTGTTGGAGTTGCTCTCGAAGGTCAGGCGATCAAAGCTGAACCAGATCGACGGATCCACCTGCTGGGCGTCGTCCTTGATGAACTTCACCAGCCGATTCTCGATACCCAACTCTGGCACGTTCAGTTCCGTGCCATCAGGCAGCAAGAGCTTGAAGAACTCTCCGAGCGCCGCCTTCACCGAGTCGACGGCGCCACTCGCAGCAGGACCGCTGGTGCTCGATATGGCAGGATTGTCCGCCGACTTTTCATCGCCACACCCTTTGAGGCCAAACAGCGTAGCCAAGATCACGAGCAAAGCCAGCAGGACCCATGGCAACCACCGGCGCGAACACTTCTTGGTCGCAACCGGGCCTGCCGACTTGTCTGCATACCACGAGGCCAAGCTGGGCGGTAGCCATACTGCGTAACCCGGGCGCTCGGTGGCGAGCGTCGCTGCCAATGCGGGACCGTTCATGCCTGGGCGCTTCAGTTGCTCCCCCACGAACCCGGCCAGCAGCAGGCTGGCCTGGTTAAGCAGGCGCTTGGCTCCGTCCAGAGGCATGGAAAGGGTCGATGCAAGCGCCTTTATGACATCTTCTGCTCGCCCGTTGAGCAATTCCGTTTGCATCTCGCCTACACGACTGATCAGCGGTGCATTGTCTTGCCCCGTGGCGAGGGGGCTGCCGTCGACGAGCGCCTTCAGGCCACCCGAACGCTCCAGTTCGACGGCAGTCTGAACCAGTTTTTCCAGGGCACCCGCTATGTCTTGCTTCGCCGCGATGGCGCTGAGTAGTACTGCCAACGACTGCTTGATGCCACTTTCTACTTTTTCGAGCGGAAGGCCGAGGTGAGCCCCCATTCGCGCCGAAGGCAGTCCTTTCATCAATGCACTGAGCGTCTCAAGAATACTCACGTCCGCCTCCTAATTTTGATTGACGACGAACGTAGATTATTTTTTTCGAGAGAGAAATCAGATTGACACGGAACAATGATCAACACCACCGCGGGCTGACGCAGCGCACGAAAGCAGTAGTACGACAGGATCACGCTCCGTCTTAGGCTCGGTACTCCAGATTCACACACTCCCCAAGCCCCTCATCCAGAATCGTACGGGCCATGGCGCGAAGACCATGTCCCGTCATTTCTTCATTGCCATAGCCCAGTCTCCGAAGGGCTGAACGTACGGTGTTGTCCGACATGAGCCGCAGTTTTGAGGTCAGCAATGGGACACGTAACGCCCAGAACCTGTCGCTGGCCCAAGCGTACACAGCACACTGATATCCACCACGATTCCACTCGTCGCCTTTTGCGTCGGGAACCCTGCTTGCACGTAAACATCACGCCTTGGCTGCCTCAAAGTGCACAACATTGGCTTCGTGCTTCACGGCGACCACTACCATGCCACACGGGCCATAGCGATCATGCGTCAGGTGCACAGAAATCAATCGAAGAAGCGCGAGGGCGCGGCGGGGTCGCAACGGCGCGCGCAGGGGTGTGGTGCATCATCGGTGGGAGTGCACCTGAACCAGTCAGGGACCGTGACAACGGCCGTCGGATCCATGTCACCTGTTTGAAAGGAAAATGGCCCGCCCATCTGAGGCCTAGGGACACACAGTGCATGCTTGGATTGCGGCGTAGACCGGCGGGGCTAGAGTCGGCCATCCCCCGCCAACGGATAGGACATGCGCGATGATCGACGACGCCGATCACAAAACTAGTGAAATGTTGCCTGGTGCGCCAAAACGGCGAGGTCGGCCGTTGAAGGGTAACGCGATGACGCCAGCGGAGAGAAAGCGGCGATCGCGCGAGCATATGCCCGAGTGCGAGGACAACTACGATTGGGCGAAGGCGAGCAAGACCGCGTTGCTCGACCGGTTGATCCGTCCGCATCCAGATACGGCAACCCAAGATTGGTTCGTCAGGAACATTCTCACTGAGTTGGCCAGGCGGCAAGGATTTACCGTGACTGTCACAGAAAGTGGGTTTTCGGTCACGACGAAAGTTGAACGCTCCTAGTCATCGTCACGTGACCACAGCGGCGCATTCCACGCAGTAACTTTCTGGCAGCGTTTGGCGCACAGACGCGGCAGCCCATGCAAGAAAGCTCACGCCGGCGATACGGATTGATCTTTGTGACCAGCAAGGCACGCTTGCCATCTTCGAGCGTCGAACGCGCGACGAAGGTGCCTCGCTCACCATGTTGGCACGCCAGCGGGGCACCTCACTTTTTTGTATGTTGCCCGTCCTTGTGTCCCCCTCTTGGAAGGACTCCAAAATAGCCGACCAAAGCCAGCGCCGGGAGAGCTAAAACGCCCGCTAGGAGGAGCTTTCCCATTGCATGGCCAAGAGCGAACTCAAGAAGCTCTAGCATTTCAACCCTGACGGTTGACGAGAGGGGCCGCCACAGCGGCGAGGCCTCGAAGAGCACTCCGGGCCATCAACAGTCGGCGCAAATACGCGGCTGCCCACACAAGGAAGCCCGCGCCGGTGATACAGCTCCATGCCCAAAAGGCGATGCTTTTGAGCGATGACCAATCAGACGTAAACACGATCATCAGCAGTACGCCGACCGCTCCCAAGCACATCACAAGTGCGCAGCCAATATTCCAAGAGTCGATGCCGGCGATTTCGCCCGTATCGAGATCCAGCCACCCAATCAAGCTTTGCCAGTCGTTCTCACGCGAAAGCAATGCAATAACTCGCATTCCAGGCTCCAAGCGCGGGAGCCCGGCAACAGAAAGGCCAATGTGCCGGCCTATGTCATCTTCAAAGCTGAACAGCGTCTTGACTTCGCGGTTCCGTGCCAACAGCGGCGGATCGACGCGGACAACATCGAAGACGCGCACAAATTTTGTGGGCGTCTGGTATGTCGTAAAGTCTTTTAAAAACAGCTCATATGCCATTCGCATAATACTGGGTTATGTATAGCTGATAGGTAGGCACGGTTGTGTCCGGATTGGCGTTGGCGATCACTACTGTAGCCAGCGCTGCAACAGCAGCGGATAGCAGCAGTAGCAAAACAAACCACGGCCATCTATGTCTATACCAATCGTCGTTCTTGAGGTTCACTGCAGCGAGCAGCATCGCAATTAGGCCGAGTAATGGCATGCCGGCCGCGAACGTCTGGAGGCCAAGAAGGACGAAGACGAAAGACGTTCGATACCACGGCAGGCTCTTCCGGATCGCATGGTCGTTGTCGAGTGACATCGCTTTACGCTTGAATTAATCGGGGGCGGCTCTTCAGCCACCTTCGGCTGCACACCACGAGGGCGCATGGCCGCTTTGTGGCACCGCGCCAGATTGTCCGCTTCTGGCCGATCTGCCTCATTGGGCAAGGGGCTTCGTACAGGAGCATATGAGGATTACCTTGCAGATCATGCGCTTTGGGACTTGACCTGGAGACTCCGAATACTCCGTCAATCGTCGCACTTTGCGCTGGGGTGCAGTGAGGGATCGAGACGGGAGCGGGCAACACCGTGAGCGAGCAGCCAGTCGCGGACTTTGTCACGGTAGGTGAAGGCTTCGGAAGGAGCAAGCGAGTTCACGCTGTAGCTATCCCGCAGAAAGCACATCATGGTTGCCCCTATACTGTTTCGCGCCTCATAGTTGGCAGCGTGATCAAGCAACCAATAGACGCCACGCCAATCTTCCTGTATTGCGAAGTCAACAAACGCCGTTTTTCCACGGTCAACATCCAAGTTAACGTCGGCGCCGTGCTTGATGAGCGTCTCAGCGCGCTCAAAGCGCTTCTCGCCGAGATTTTTTCTCTCTTGTAGCAGAATCATGAGCGGCGTTTTTCGAGGGCGGATTTGCAGCACTTTGTTTGGATCGGCGTTATAGCGAATCAGCAGCAGCTCGAAGAGATCATCGCTCTTGAGCGCCGAGGCGATCATGAGCGGCACCATCCCGCCGCGCGTGGCCTTGTTCGGATCGGCACCGGCCTTGAGCAATGCTTCAGCACCTTTCGCGCTCTCCGAGAGCGTCGCCCACAAGAGCAGGGTTACCGTGTCCTTGCCCCAGGGCGTTTTGGTTTCCCTGCCTTCGTAGTTAACGTCTATGCCTTGTTTGATGAGCTTTTCAAGCGTGGCTACATTACCCTGCTCGACCGCCTTGGCGGCTTCAACATATGGGGACTTCTCAAAGATGAGTTCTTCCGCGCCCATGCCGTTCACCAGTCCAGTGCATCCGAACGTGAGTGACATCGCTAACAGCGCTGCACTTGCTCGCATCCTTAGGGCCTCTTAGTTTCGTTGATCAACATGCCGCGCATCACATAATCCAAACCGTGCATGGCAACCCCATGAAAAAGCTGCTTGACGATACCAACGTACCCAATCCCCAGTTCATGCGTCGTCACTTTGAATCATCTGACAATCCTGGTGCAATCCGCTCGCAGGCCTCTCCCAGCTCCCATACTGGTGATGACACTAGGTTCGTTGTGGCCCTGCCATGCAGGGCCTCCCTCATTCAGCACAAACCCGCCTCTTGGCGGGTTTGTCGTTTCTGGTTTCGTCAACTGCACGCAGGACGCGCGCAACCATCATTGGACAGGACGCATGCGCCACTGTCTCTCTCTGAGCACAATTGTCCTGTCAGCAATGGGGATTTGGGTGTCACCAATTGTCAGACTACCCAAGTGCAGAACCCATCGAGAGTTCTCCGATAGCGGCTCTGTGAGGAAGCGTACAAATACAGCGTTGCCATTGACATTCATCGTTTCCTGGGCAGGAGCATCCGGTACTTTTCCAAAAAAAAGACGATCACCATAGATGTTATTTTTCGGAATTGCCGGCGAGCGCGAGTCAGTGACGTAGAAGTGTCGAGCCGGTGTGATTCGCGCACCATTTTCCTTTTCTATGTACATTCCTTCCGTTGAGAGAAGTACAGGGAACTTGTCTGATCGGTCTACGGGATTGAGTACCAATACTCGTATCCAGAGCTCAGAATTGTCGGCATAGTGGATGCCGTGCAGAACCTCAATGATCTGTCGCTTGTCTCCTCTGGAGATCTGAGGTCGTGAGATGCTAGGCCAATCCCGATCACCTTCGTACCACGGCCTTGGCGGTATCGAGTACACGCACGCTCCCAGGGCAACGGAGAGGAAACAGCCAACTACTAATCTAAGTGGCATTTTGATCAACGTTCCAGCCCAGCCCGCTTCAGCCACCAATCGGAAATGACAACGGGCTTTTCCGACGCATTCGCCTCTGGCCTGTAAAACCCGGGACTGATCCAATCTGCTGGCGTGCCGTTAGGCTGATAGAGAGTAATTTCATTACGCAGGACAGGCTTGTACCCTGAATAAATCTTCCCGCCCCGCGCCCGCACCATCGCCAAGATTTTCAAGCGGCGCGACAAAGACTGTTCGGTCCATGCGCGCGCTTGCAGTGTGTGCGCCACTGCATCCAGATCCCGCGCACCGTGCTCAACTAGATATTCGACTACGGCAAATTGTCCGAGCCCCGCAGCCTCCACCACTGCTGGGGCACCCCCGGTCGACGTAGTCGATTCATCATGCGGTTGCCAGTTGATGTCCGCTCCGTACTTGACGATTGTCTTGACGTCCTGGAGGCTCATCACAGAGCGAATCAGCAGGCTGTCTCCCTCATAACGCTTCTCTGGTGCATCGTTCAATGACGGCGGGTAGCGGGTATCTGGATTTGCCCCATACTTGAGCATCAATTCCAGTAAAGCGTTGCCACGCTCTGTCCCGGCCAGATAAAGAATGATCGGAAAGCCGCCGACCAGCCCTTGCCCGTCGATTCTGTGATTAGGATCTGCCCCTCGCTTGAGCAAGGCTTCTACTCCAACAGGATTGTTCGCCAGGAGTGCGAACAGTAGCGGCGTCGCCAATTTGTCGCCCAGGCCGTCCACCGGCACGCCCGAGCGAATTAGTTGATCCACCTCTGCCACATCCCCCCGGGCTGCCGCATCGGCCAACGCAGCCAACTGGGAGTCTGGAAACACTTTCGCAGGCGTCAGGTCCCACTCTGCCCTCGCAGGCTGCATTGCTCAGCATCAGCAATGCGGCTACTGAACACAGCATCCTCTGCCATTTGAGATACCGCCAGACACCTGCGCTTGTCATCGCTTCCTCTATCACACGGTCGCTTGTAGACGTATAAGAACCGTCCTGGCCAACTCTGGCGCTACGGCCTTGGCTTCGTCTATTGACGTACAGCCGCAAGTCTTGAAGTTCAGAAAATGGAGGTCGAATGCGCCTGCGTCATCCCATTGCCACCATGCTGATGGTGCCGACAGTCTGGCAGGATGGGAATGCGGCATGCCTTTGAATTGATCTAGGTCTAGAGGCAATGGCAATCCCCCCATTTTCCACGGGGACAGAAAGAACCATGGCGGCCATGGCCAACCGCTGCTTCGAAGTGAATCCCCCAAGGCCATGCGGTCGGATTCCTTTGGGTTGATGTCGATCTTGGCAGACAGATCAAAGTCTGTCGTAACGACTAGTCGATGTCCGCTTCCGAACCACTGCTGCCGGTCGGTCCGTGGGCGACTCAAGGGCCGCTATCGGACTGGAGCAGTCGCCCCGGTGCGGCACCTCGCCGACGGCAATTCGGTGCGGATTCAACCGGTGGATCAACGTTTGACGCGAGCGGCCGCCGTAGCGGCGAAGCCACGAAGGGACCTACAAGCGCAGCTTGTACGGGGCCCCTCTCGACGGAGTGGCTAGACAATGCTGCGCTCATAGATCTCTCGATCCAGCACCCTGTCTGCAGATAAGCCTGCGACAGCTCTATTTTCCACAGGAAGTGACTGAACAAATTTCACCACATCTGGAGGTGGTGTCATGTAATTCAAACTGATTGAGCCATCTCTGCTCTGCGTCCCGTGCTTAAGCAGAACTGGAAGCGCCTCATCCCATGCAACGAATGTTGTGTCTTCCTTCTTACGGAAGAACTTTGTAGGTGCGAGTTCTTTGCGGGGGACGCAAAGATAGTCAACGCGTGTAACGACCACAGGAATGCCATCAGGCCAGACAGCTGCTGTTACGGTTGATCCGCCCAGGTTCATAAACATGATGCGGGGCACGAATTTTGACTCGCCAACACGTGCCTGTACCTGAGTGCGTGTCCAGTTCCACCGCCACGCGTTGTGAAGCTGTTCGGCGGGAAGGTGAGAAATGCGGCTTCTATTGTTTTCATCTCTCAGAACGGATGTGTATCCGAATTCGTTTCCGCAATTCCATCCGGACAAGAGCTTTTCTGCGTTGTATTCCCCGTCACCCATGCCTTCCATTTGGGGGTCTGAGACGAGAAGATCGAAGTGTTTGACAAACGCAGTTACCTCAGGCTCTGCTTCGAAAATGAAGTAACTCGGCCGCAGGTAGTTGATGTTTAGTGCGATAGGAAAATGCTCAAGCGGCTCATCGTCATCTTCTTCTGGCAGTTGCGCTGCCTGAAGTTCAAACACGAAATAGACCCCAGTATCTTCATTGCCGTACCACGCCTGAGATCCCTCGCATTTGTAGTTTGGCCTTTCGCAGAAGTAGGCGTAAAAGAGTTCTTCACTGAAGGAACCGCTTCGAGGTTTGAAGTACAGGTCGTAGCTCATATCGGTAATGTCTAACGTAGAAGTGAGGGGCAGCCGGAGCGAAGCGTAGGGAACCAAAAGCGATCAAAAACTCTTTAACCAGCGCCGCCTGCCTGGGGCATCGCGATTCCCTTCCGCTGTGCCTCGATCGCGATGTCGATGGTACTCATCCGGCGAGCTTCGTGAGAGACGTAGTCAACCACATAGAAAATCGGTTCATTCGGGAAGCCAGAAGGCAACTCCGTGCTCAAAGCGACGGACGTGACAGGACCGGCATAGAGGCTACAAAACAGGCCAAGTCCGACCTCAGTGGGCCAGACGGTCAGCCAGTGCCGCCCGTCGAGCACCCGCCTCAGGCACTCTGCAAGCTGCGTGGTTTGCGGGAGGTCCCATCGAAGTTCGGCGTCGTTTAGGATCGCCATGCAAACGGCATCGAACTCGCGAGCGCGTGCCAAGCCTGCTCCGTAGTGATGGACAAGCATGTTGAACCCAATCTTGGCGAGAAAACGCGTATATGCGGTAGGTGGTACCGCCAGCATTCGCACGCTCACAGTTGGCTGGTCAATCTGGATCAGTGTTGTCTGGCCCGCAAGTCCCGCCGCGAAGGAAGGGATATTGGCACGCACGGCGGAGAGTAGGTTTGCGGCCGCGGTCGCATCCCCGCCTGAGACCTTGACCGCGATGCTGTTCTCATTGCGCTCAATTACGGCAGGTAGATCTCCATCCTGAAGATGCTCAAGCCAAAGAACGGCCTCACCTGGCCGCTCCGCACATCCCTCTCCCACGACTGAATACTGACCGTCTCGAAATTCTAGGATCGTGAAGGTATAAGGGGCTCCCTGCGATGAGTCTTTGCGATTCAGTGACACGTGGTCCACCAAGAGATCGCTCAGCCGGTGAAGGAGCCGTTGGACCTTAGCGAGGTCACTGCCGCCCATGTCTAGATGGAGATCCGGTCGCGACGAAATGTGCGGCAGGATTTCCGGCGCGAGGCCGTAGTGAAGAATGGCTTCGCGCGCTCTGCCAGTCTCATCGATGATATTGATCGTTGCGCGCTGAATCGTCGGCGATGTGGTCTTCGTTCCCCGATCCCGGCCGTGCGGCTGGGCCGCCACCCTGGCAAACGCCAGTTGACCACTTCGGAGAACCAGCGTTTCAAGCTTCGAGAAAGTGTTGTTGCAGCCAACGCAGACTAAGTCTTTCAGGACGAAAGCGTTTCCTGCTCCAAGGCCTGCGGGAATAACGTGCTCATCACTGTAGGACCCTTCTTGCCCGCAGTAGACGCAACCTCTTGACCTATCTCGCACAGGCCGCTCCGAAGTACTGTATTGACCCAGTAAAAACCTGCTCACGTCATAATCGAGGAAACGTCAATTCAACGAGGAAATTGACTGAAGCTCTGCCTTCTTCAGAAAAGCCCTGAAACCCCTCTCTGTCAAACGCAACACGACTAGGCGCCTCTGGCCGAAGGAACTTACTAAAATGACGCGAGCTTCGCTTCGATCTCCAAAAGGAGGGAACTGAATACTCTCGATCCGACAATGATCATGATCGTTTTCCTCAAGCCACTCAAGAACCATTTTTTTTGCCGTTCTGTGGTTACGCACTCCAACGACGACAAATAGCAAGACAAGAACGGCAATAACCGGTATTTCGCCGTAAGCCACCACTATTCTCCTTTATTCTGAAACCATAGGTAGCTGCGGCGCCCATGCTACCCACTGTCAATACTGGCACTGCTCCTTGTTTTGGCTCCCACGACCAATCAGCCAAGTTCATTGAACCTCTCGTATTGGGGGCCATCCCAAAACCGATGGCGGCAAAACGCCCCAACGGAATAACGTTAGCGGAAACAGAAGGGCCGTAGAGATAGGAGGTGGCCGGTGTCTGACTCTGTAGGGTAGAACCGAAACTCCAAGAGATGCCCTTATTTCCAACACCTGGGCCACTGTAAGGAATCCAATCCCCGCTTCCCGTCACGCACCATCCAATATTGTCAGCACCCATTTTTGAGGAGCCGACACAAGCAAAAGACTAATTTGTGTGATACCCCTCGCTAGACCACCATTTTGGCCCCTCCGTCTTTATAACGTTAAAGGCCGTTGAGAAATTCCATTTCGGATTTGGTCTGCTCTGTACTGATACGGCCGTTTCGAATCTACCCACCCCAAGGATATGTAGTAGCCCAGTTCTCGGGGAAGCCTAGTTGGGCGGCGTCGATTCCCGGAAACGACGCCAGAAGACCGGATAGCTGCTGCTGCCATCGATTCGGTAGCCCCATGTTCGTGAGGAAGTACTGAATAACGACCGCGGCTGAATAGTAGGTTTTGGTATCGGTGAAGCGAATTTTGCCGCGCTTGTAGTTGGAGGGCCCAACTCTGAGTTGGCAGTATAGGAGCTGGCCATGATGCGCTACGCGATTGCGCAGCACGGTGAGCGCATGTACCCAAGAGCCGAAGGTCTCGGGCTGGTCGATTCCGAAACGCTTGGCGATTCCTTTCTTGTCTTGGGGATCTCGCAAGGCCTGGTAGAGGCGTGACCAGATGCCAAAAGTCACGCACTCGGTAATGGCCCAACTGGGAGGTAGATACGGATGACCGTATCGGGCCTGATAGTGCCTAATGAACGAACTCGTCGAGCTTGCGACATCACCTTCGATCTTTTTGAGTATTTCGCCCAAACTAATGCTGTTCGAGCGGTGGAAGACGTTGTGATCGAGAAACCAATGTGGAGAATGCCGTAGGCTTAGATAGTCAGCGATCACCACGCGGATCGCTACCTCCAGACGCTCAATGGCCGCGAGCGTTATGGCGCGTAGTTCACGATCAAATTCATATCGTTGGCGTATCGACGTAAAGGTGAAGCCATCTGGAAACCGCTTTGTGGCTGGGTCAATCTCGTGATGCCAGTAGCCCTTGAGCCGGTAGGCACCCACAAAACGGAAGTAGTGGAGAGCTTCGTCGCGTTCATCGGCAGGGACGTGCAGCCCTTGCACAATGAGCTTGCTCAGGAGCTGTTCTGGTGTTCCCGCCGGCTTAGTGAAGGAAGGCAGTTCCAACGTTTGACCTGTAGACGTAGAAAACCCGCCTTTTGCACGACTGCTTTCGCAGACCCTAGCCGAAGCTAGGACGTGTGGCGGGTGTGTTGCGACCGATTGTACCGGAGGCCGGCGGTAACAGCAATTCGTTACTAGCAGACCTTAGAGGACGACTTGATCACACTTGAAGATAGCTACCCCGTTTGCGTAGCCAACTGTAGGCATTTGTGCCGTATATCCAAGTGCTAGGGTCGGTGATTCGCTATCCGTTCCGATCGGAAGAAGGGCGACGGAAGTCTTGTCGCTCCCGAGCATGGTGGAATTCAAGCTCCACCAGGTGGTTGATGCGGGTAGCGTCGCAGTCATTGGCCCGATCGTCGCGGAATCCGCGCCGACCGCCAGGTTCAGCGTGAAAGAGAACGCAAGCGTACGAGTGTCGAGCGTCACCGTGCCCGAGACCGTTCCAGGCGCAGCCACCCCGTTGCTCGATGTTGGCTTTGTACTGTTCTGCAGCCTGCACTGAAGTTTGCGGCCGTTGGTGGCATCCGCTGCCAGGAGCAGCTTTTGATAGACCACGTAGTGAATACCATCGGCACTCGTGAGCGTCTGCGGAGAGGTGTTCGCGTAATAGAGACCGTTTGTCCATCGCCCGATCGCATACTCACCGTTGCCAGAGATATCGTCGATCGTGCCGTTATGCATGCGGATGACGTCGGTGTTCAAGAAGGCATACTTATTCGGCATCTTGGAGAATGCACCGCTTTCCTCGCGAACAAGCATGGCGCCCAACGGCACCCCTTCGAATGCCGCAACCGCGAGCGACGAGCGGATCGGCGTGAAAGACTTGTCGAACCACACCACGGCGTAGTCCGATCCATTCACGGCGGGAGCGGTGCCGATTGCCGCGATACTCGATGACAAGCTGCTGCTGGAACTGCTACTGCTAATACTGCTGGTACTGCTACTCACACTGCTGGAACTTGAGCTCGATGTGCTGGACGTGCTGTTCGTGCTGGAACGCGAACTGGACGACGAGCTTGAAGCACTCTTCGAGCTGGAAGAGAAGTCTGCAGCGCTGCCATCATCGCCGCCGCCGCCCCCTCCACCACAGGCGGTGAGCGCGATACTCGTTGCGAAAGCCAAAGAAGAGATAGACAACCGATTCAGCATAATTCCCCCGGAGATTTCTGTGTGTGTTGCGAGTGCAAGTCTACCGAGGGCGACGTTTTGCTTACATGCTCAAAATTCCCTTTCTATTACCGGATTTTCTTACACCCGAAAGTACATATGTGAGGTTGGGATCCCCGCCCTGTCGAGGCGGGGTTTCTCCGGTGCTACGCCTTCCCCTTTTGGGCCTTGAGCGTCACCAGGGCCGAAGCTCTTGCGCGCGCTAGTTCGTCTTCAGAGATGGCCCCCTGCTCCATCAAGGTCATCAGAATCGCGATGGGAAGCGGAATGGCCCGCCCGGACTCGTACCGAGATCCACCGGATTGCGTGATGCCAAAGCGCGACCAGAATGCAATCTGGTTCAAACCTTCCGACTTGCGTTGCTTGTGGGGATCGCGTATCCACTTCGATTGCTTCGCTGCAGCCATGTCCTTGCTCCATGTTCATTCAGGGAAGAGGCGGCCGGATGGCCAGCTCATTTTGAGACTAGCCCCAGTTATTCAATGTGAAGTTGAGATGGATAGCAATTTGATTCAATTCGGGTGACGTCTTGCACACTTCTTTGTATGTCTCGGGAACTCCCAACTCGAAGTGTCCGAATAGGCGCTAGGGCTAAGGCTACCTTGTCGCCATTGCCCTTCCTTCTCAGAGAGGGACGGTTGATGAGTCAATCCACAGAAATTGTGGATGGGCCGTTGGATAAGTGGCTGGTTTCGTTCACAACTCTTTGATTCTGCTTCAGGCTGTGCGTCTGCTTCCCAAAGGAGCACCAAGCACCTGGGACGGGTCACCTCCAGGCGAGGGAGCCCCGTCGTTCAGGCGTGGAGGACGTCAATCGCAAAAGGCGGGTTTTGCAGTCGGGGGCGGCGTGGCCTGAAGTGCGGCAAGACAAAGTGCTTGTTGCTGCGCCTTGATCCTTGCGGCATCCAACTCGTTTGTCCGCTTTTGTTCGTTGAGTGCTACGGAGTTTTGAGCGTCTTCGGCGGCCTTCTGCGCGGTCGCTTTCGCTTGGCGGCGTTCCCCTTCCGCTGTGATCACACCTTGGGCTGCTTCGACAGTGCTCGCTACGTTCTGCGACTTCTGGCTCATTTTTGCTGACGTTAGCGCGCCAGTCGAGGGGTCAAACGCGACGTTCAGTGTCGCGTCCGACCCATTGAATGTAGCTGGCATCGCCAGGATCGGGCCGTATTGAGCAATGGGGATCGTGCGAGCATAGACCCATGGCGGGGCTCGCAGCCTTTGTCGCTGCGACATCCTTTTGTCCAACCGGCGACTGGTAGTAGCTCAGGATGGACTCTAGCTCGCTCACCGACAGATCCTGACCGTAGAATGTCGACCACGCTGCCGCCATCTCCTGACCGGAAAGGAGGCTGTTGAGTCTGGCGCTGAATTTCGCCAAGAGCGCCAATTCTTCGGGGAACTGTTTGTCGCAATTGGCGATCGCGGCATCAGGCAGAATTTTCATGGCGGTGACTTCGAGCGCCTTGCGTTGCCCCTCAAGCTGTGCGTCGAGACTCTCCTGCATTCCCTGTGCCTTTACGATGGCCTGAATGAGTTGGGTTTTCTGCGTTTGCCCCTGATCAGCCATAAGAGCAGGTGCGCTTGCGAAGACGGAGACGGCGACGGAGACGGCCAAGCACATGCGCACTATTGTGAAATTCATACTGCTTGCTTCCTGTGTGAGATACCGTCGTCCTTTGCCATATCGAGCGGCACATTTGAAAATCGTACGTCAGAGGCAGTTGCATCTACCCCATGCCGAAGTCTGTGGCACGTTCAATGTTGAACTCGCTCCGACTTCAAAATCCACGCCGTTGTACCACCTAACGCCATGGCAACAAGCCAGCGAAATATGACGGAATTCCACCACGGTCGATTGTGATAGGGCATGACTTCGCTCGGGAGCACACCCCCCGCCGCGATGCTGGCGAGTAGCGGCCATGCGACGAACCACCACAAGGTAATCGCACTGGCGATAATCGATATCGCATAGTTGGGTATGAAGTAGGCACCGGCGCCCCCCGCTATTGCCAGAATAACGGAGTGAAGAACGAAATCAGCCTTCGTCGCCGGATGTGCGCCGACAAGCGTGGCCGCCCCGACAATCCCTCCCACCAATCCCAACGCGAAGACGATGATGAGGCCCGTGTCGTCGTCTCCTCCGTTGTCACTCATGGAGTTCCCCTCGCAAGAATGTCGACGGTGACCTGTGTCGCCATTGATCACAACCATCACGCCTGCATATCGTCATCGGCGCGGACGAACAGCGGCGTGATCTGATTCCGCGACGGGGCACGGATCAAGTGACGCCCCGCCCGCACGGGCAGATCGGCAGCGGTGCGCCGACCACAAGCGTGGGCAACGCACCGTAAAGACCGGTCGTCAGTGCCTTACGGCGTCGGCTCACTGGTCATGTACAGACCCGGCGTCATCGCATCGACGGCATAGGTAAAGGCTGAGCCTTGTGCCGTCACCGCCGCTGCGATGTGGCGGTCAGGTGTGCCGCCGTACGCGCCCGATGCGGGAATCGGCAGATGGTCAATCGTGATGTTGCCGGCCGTGGCGTAGGTGATGGTGAGCGTCGGATTGAGCAACGCGGCGTACGCACCTTCGCCGATCACCTCGTAGTTGCGAGCCCCAGCCGATGCCGGCAACTGGTCCGCTGCAGGCGTGCCGACACACAGCTTGAAGTTGCCCGGGTTCGTGGCCGGCGCCTTGGCCGTCAACTGCGCCTTGCCGTCAGGACTACTGATGGACAGGTTGGCGTTGGCGATGAACGAACCCGACACCGTGATCGAGCGATAGTCGGCCGGGCAGGTCTTGGTGCCGGCAGCACTCGACGACGAACTGCTGCTTGACGAAACGCTGGCCGACGACGCACTGGACGAACTCGTGGAACTGCTCGAGGAACTCGCGCTGGACACGCTGCCGCCGTTGTCGTCGTTGCCGTCGTCCCCACCGCACGCGGTCAGTGCCGCCAGCAAGGCCACAGAAATCGCGCTCAGTCCGGCGCGTTGAATCTTGTTCATTACATTTCTCCCCAGTGAATCCCGGCTCCCCCGCTCCAAGTGAAGCAGAGGGATGACAGATCATTCCCATGGGTGTTTTCGCATGATTGATGCAACGCAATCCAAATATGCAAACAGACTTTTCTTACACGCCATATGTCACATTCATTGGTGTCGGGATGCTGCCGTTCCTGATCCCCTAAAAGATCAATACAGACCAATGGGTGTAGGGAGTTTCCTTGCGAGAACTAAGAGCTCTGTACGATTAGTCGCCCGCGCCACATACGCGCATGACATGCATCAAGATACGGTCGTTCACGGACGACCACCGCGTTGATTGCCACGTTGGTGCCCAATACCCTGCATCGCACAAGGTTGCGCCGCTGAGACGGTGTAGCCCACAAAAACAACCGGGGCAGGATCACTGATGATGGGTAGGAGAAAGCACGCACGCGCGTGGGCGGTCGGTAGCGGCCTTGTATTGTCTTGCGCGTCCGTGATGGCGCAGGTGCCGAAT
>NZ_JBGVSA010000037.1:0-26080 GCF_041807905.1 Uliginosibacterium sp. sgz301328 | reverse complement strand
GTGCTGGCCGAGACGCGCGATGGCGTCCAGGAACAACGCGCGGCGGGCACTGTAGGCTTCGAGCCCGGCCGCATCGCGCAGCACCAGTTGCTGCCGCGCGATGCGTTCGAGCGCAATCAACTGTTCGCCGAGCGTGCGCGAATCGCGCGTGATCAACACAGCGCGGGTGACCGCCATTTCGCTGCGCTGGCTCAGCCGTTCGAGCGAGAAATACGCATCGATCAGTGCCACGACGAGCGGCACCGATACCAATGCAAAGCCCAGCAGCAGCAGTTTCAGGAATGAGCCGGGATATCGAAGGCGCATACGTACGGCAGGTGACGACATCAGCCAGGGTAGGGTGGCAAAGCGGGGATTGTGCCTGCCCACCCGATGCAGCGTGAAGTGCGCAGGCAGGCGCGACGTTTGATCTGCCGCGCGCCACTGGTTCGTCGGCCGCCCGTCGAGGGGCCGCAGGGCCTACGCGTGGGCGGCCTGCGAGACGGGGACCGCCGGTTCCACCATGGCAATGGTCGAGCGCAACGCCGTCAGGCGGCCGGTACGCGCGCGATCCTGCGCCAGTTGTTCGAGATGCCCGGCGTGCAGATGCAGCAGCACGGCGGGGGCCCCCACGCGGCGACAGTGCGTCAGCCCACCCATGCGGCGAAAGCCCAGCGTGCGGCAGTAAAAGTCGGCGTGGCGCGGGTGGCATTCGACCATGATGTCGGTCATGCCAAGTTCGTGACGACCGATGCGGGCCGCCTTGTGCACGAGCGGGCCAAGCACGCGCACGAAAGGAATCGCGCTGTCGAAAGCCAGCCGGCCAAACTCGGCCAGACGGGCGCCGCCGGCACGCAGATCGGCCAGTTCGTCAGCGTATTGATCATCGGCATTGAGGCCGAGCGGGCCGTCGAGCATCAGCGAGACGGTGGCGATCGGGGCGGAACTGCGCATGGCCAGCGCGGTGACGGTCTTGCGGGCAGTGTGCGCCGTGGCGCCGGTGCCGGGCCGGAACCCCGCCTGGTGGTAGCAGCGGTCCACCAACTGGCGCGCCTTGTCGAGCTGCCACGCGGTGTGTGCAATGCCCACGCGGAAAGTATGGTCGCCGTGGCCGTGCTTGCTCTCGTCGCCGAGGCTCAGAAAGGGCTCGAGCAGGCCCGGTTTGTCAGCCAGGCGGTGGTGGGGGGGCAGATGGCTCGCCGGCGCAAAGCGCGAACGAAGACCGGGATTGAAGTCAGAAACCGAAGTCAGAATTGTCCGTGACATGATTGTGTGGCCAAGAAAGTGGATTCCCCAAGGCAACTGCCATGCCTGCCCCTACGGGCACAATAAAATCAGTCGGTTACTGGAATTTGAATTGCCCTCGGACGAACGGCGTCGTCGCCGGGTAGCGACGGTCGTTGTGTCGGAATATTCCTTCATTGGGCTTCGGTCGCACATCCTACGCGCGTTCGATGCTTGTCGCCAAGAGGCGACATTCAATGAGCCGGATTGCCCGATTGCGGCAGGGGCGGAAGACGGCGCAGGCGCAGGCTGACGGCCAGGGCCAGCAACAGGCCGACACTGAGCAGCACAACCACGCCAGTCCAGCCGCCTGCGTGCCAGGCAAGTCCGGTGGTGGTACCGAGCACGCTCGAACCGAGGTAATAGGCAAAGAGGTACAAAGCCGACGCCATGGCCTTGGTATGGAGCGCTCGCCGGCCGACCCAACTGCTGGCGGTCGAATGCGCGCCGAAGAAGCCGAACGTAGCCAGCCCGATGCCGATCACCATCACCGCAAGGTTCGCCGCCAGCGTGAGCAGCATGCCGACGAGCATGATCGCCACCATCATCCACAGCACGTTGCGGCGGCCGATGCGGTCCGACAGACGCCCACCCCAGGTCGAGCTGCCCATGCCGACCACGTAGAGCGTGAACACCAGGCCCAACTGCGCCGGCCCGAGGTTGAAGGGCGGCGCCACCAGCCGGAAACCGACGTAGTTGTACAGGCTGACAAAGCAGCCCATGAGCAGGAAAGACACCACGAAGAGCCACGGCAGCCCTGCGTCGGTCAGGTGCGAGCGCGCCGCGGCGATCATCTGGCGCGGCGAGTGCGTGACCGGATGGAAATGGCGCGAAGGCGGCAGGTTGCGCCAGAACAGTACGGCCAGAACGAACGACAGCGCGCCGACGACCATGATCGCCTCGCGCCACGGCATCCACTCGGTCAGCCCGGCGGCGAGCAGGCGCCCGCACATGCCGCCCATCGCGTTCCCGGCGATGTACAGCCCCATCGACAATCCGAGCGAGTCCGCATCGATCTCCTCCGCCAGATAGGCCATTGCCACCGCTGGCAATCCGGCGATCGATATGCCCAGCAGGGCGCGTATGAGGATCAGGTGGGCATAGTCGTGCGTGAAGGCGCCAGCAAGCGTGAGCAGCGCGGTGATGAACAGTGACGCGCACATGATCGGGCGGCGGCCGATGCGGTCGGCCAGCGCGCTGATGGGGATCAGTGCGAGCGCCAGCGCGCCGGTCGACGCAGACACGCTCATGCTGGCGGCGGCCGGCGTGATGCCGAATTCCTGCGACAGCGCCGGCATCAAAGGCTGCATGCAGTACAGCGTCACGAAGGTGGCGAAACCGCCGTAGAACATCGCCCAGGCGGTGCGCAGGTAGGCCGCTGTGCCACGGCGGATTTTCTGTGCGGGTTGGGGCGTGGTGAGAAGTGTCGGGGCGGCAGTGCTGGCGGACGACATGGGCGCGGAAAGACAGCGAGGGAGGCTCACAGGCTAGCGCTGCGTAAATTGCAGGTCCAATATATATTTCAGGTCGTATTCATATACAGAATGTATCAGTCGACGCCATGGATCTGAGGCACCTGAAGTACTTCGTCGCCGTAGCCGAAGAGCTGAGCTTCACTCGTGCGGCTGAGCGCCTGCACATCGCCCAGCCGCCGCTGAGCCAGCAGATCCAGGCATTGGAGCAGGAGCTCGGCCTGCAACTGTTCGAGCGCACGCGGCGTCGCGTCACGCTCACGTCCTCGGGGGAACGTTTTCTCGTCGACGCCCGGCGCACGCTGCATGCGGCGGAAGAAGCCATCCAGGGCGCGCGGCGCATGGCGCGGGGAGAGCAGGGCGAATTGCGTGTGGGTTTCACTTCGTCGGTGCCATTCACCGGCCTGTTGCCCGAGTTGCTGCGGCGCTACCGTGCGGCGTATCCGCAGGTGACGGTGAGCCTGCGCGAGTTGTTCACCACCGACCAATTCGCCGCGCTGGCCGAACGCCGGCTCGACGTCGGTCTGGTGCGCAACGATGGCCTCGTGCGCCCGGCCGGCATCAGCCTGCGCGAGCTGCGCCGCGACCCGTTGCGCCTGGTACTGCCTGCGCGCCACCCTTTGTCGGAAGCCGCCTCCGTATCGCTTGGGGACGTGCGCGACGAGGGCTTCATCATGTATCCCTCGGACGCCGGCACCGGCCTCGGCGCGCAGGTGAGGCAATTGTGTGCGGCGGCCGGTTTTGAGCCGCGACTCGTGCAGGAAGCGCGCGAGGCCACTACGCAGATCGGGCTGGTTGCGGCAGGGCTGGGGGTGGCGGTGCTACCGGCGCCGCTCGAATGCGTGCGCATGGCGGGCGTGCGCTACGTGCCGATCGATGACCCGTCCGCCTTCGTGTCGCTCGCGCTGGCGGTGATGGAAGACGACAACTCTCCCCTGGTGGGGAATTTCGTGGCGATGGTGAAGGGCAAATGAGGTCTCGCCAAAGCGCGCAAGCGCGCCGCTACCCCTGGCGCCCGGCGTCGATTTCGCCCAGCCACTGCAGTACCTGCGCCGTCACCGGCGGCGACACCAGCATCTGCAGATGCGACACCGGCAACATCGCCGAGGCATGCGCCCCTTCGATCTGCGCCTCGTCCAGCGCGACCGTGCCGTCGCTCGGCTGATCGGCGAAGTGGCCGATGTACTGGCCGATGCCCAGTCGCCGGTTGCCAATGAGGGTCCATAGCCGCAGACCTTGCCGCGGGGCAAAGTTCTTCAGCGCCATCCATTCGCGCAAGGGGCCGCCGACCAGGTGCACTCCACCCGGCACCATCGCCAGTCCGCGTGCCGCCGCGCTGCCGTGGAAGGGGCTGCCCAGCAGGATGACGTCATCGACTTGAAGGTCTTCGAAGCGGCTGGCCGCATACGCCGCCACGACGCCACCGAGACTGTGGCCGACGATCACGCGACGCCGTTTTTCGTCGCCGTGCCGGATGCAGTTGGCCAGATGCTCGGCGCTGCGGCTGAGACTACCCATGATGGTGTGATGACCGACCAGCGTGGCGGCGTGCCCGGCGGCGCGCACTTCACGCGCCAGCGGGGCCAGCGCGAAGCGGTTCATGTACAGACCATGGATGAGATAGACGTCCAGCATGCGTGCTCCCACAAACGAAAAGGCCCGGCTATGCCGGGCCGTGTCGCATGATTGTAGGACGATCAGGCCGCGCGGGCCCGCTTCCCGTCAAGGCTCCATGCGCCGGCGCCGGCGACGGACAGGAACAGGAAGATAAAGCAGAACAGCACCGCCGATTCGCCACTGTTCATCAGCGGCATCAGGACGGCGCCCTTGGAGGCATGGCCCATGAAGTATGCGAACGCCATTTCTCCTGCGAGGACGAATGCGACGGGACGGGTGAAGAGGCCGAGGATCAGCAGCGCGCCGCCGACCAGTTCAAGCGCGCCGGCCAGACCGATCAGCGAGAACAGTTGCAGGCCCTCGAAGGATTGCACATACGGAAAGTGCAGCAGCTTGGATGCGCCGTGGAGCAGGAACAGATAGCCGGTGACGATCCGCAGCACCGCCTGCAACTGCGGGGTCCAGCGGGCGGGGAAAGCTTGTTGTTGCGTCATGCGGGGTTTCTCCGTGTTGAGGGTTCGGGATATTCGTTATGTAAGGCGACGCTCAGCCGAAGCGGAACGCCGAGATTGCGAGACCATTGACGTCGTCGGCATACACCTTGTTCCCGCGATCGGTACCGGCGGCGCCGGCGGCGACCATCAGCGGTATGAGATGTTCTTCGCGCGGATGGGCGATGCGTGCCGCTGGCGCGCTGCTCCAGGCGTCGAGTGCCGCGTCGCGAGCGGCCGCCGTGGGTTGTTCCACCGCATCGGTGAGCCAGGCATCGAACAGGCGCGAAGGTTCGCGACCGTTGGGACCGAAGGCGCGCAGGTTGTGATAGCTCATGCCGCTGCCGACGATCAGCACGCCTTCGTCGCGCAACGCGGCCAGCGCTTCGCCGGCTTTGATGTGCGTGGCCGGATCGAGCCCGCGCAGCAGCGACAGTTGCACCACCGGCACGTCGGCATCGGGGAAGATCAGCTTGAACGGAATGAACACGCCGTGATCCAGCCCGCGATTGGTGTGGTCGGTAGCCGTGGGCAGGCCGGCCGCGGACAGCAGCGAGACAACGCGTTCGGCCAGGTCAGGCGCACCGGGCGCCGGGTAGGTCAGGCGGTAGGTGTGCTCCGGAAAGCCGTAGTAGTCGAACAGCAGCGGCGGGGCGCTGGCGGCATTGACCGTGAAGGCGTCTTCTTCCCAATGACCCGAGATGACGACCACCGCTTTCGGGCGCTCCGGCAGGGTGCCGGCGATGCCTTCCAGAAAGGCCTGCATGCGCGTCCATGTATCGGCCGGCTGCCAGTCCATGAAAAAGCACGGACCGCCGCCATGGGGAATGAACAGGCTGGGTTGGCGCGGGTGGCTCATGATGATTCCTCTTGAACGTATGCAGCGACTTTACGTATCTACCAATGGTTGATCAATGCGTGCAATATTGATGCATTGTTTCGTATTGGGAAACGTTGAATGGACTCTTTGACCAGCATCCGCGTATTCCGCGAAGTCGTCGATGGCGGCAGTTTCGTGGCGGCGGCGGGGCGCCTTGGCCTGTCGACGGCCATGACCAGCAAGCACGTGGCGCACCTGGAGCGATTGCTGGGCGCGCGGCTGCTCAACCGGTCGAGCCGGCATCTTTCCCTGACCGATGTCGGGCGCGTGTACTACGAACAGAGCCGCGAAGCGCTCGACATCCTGCAGTCGGCCGAGGCCGCGGTCGGGCAGCAGGCGCAGGCGCCCAGCGGCGTGCTGCGCGTTACCGCGCCGGTGTGGGTTGCCACGCAAGGTTTCGCGGACATGCTGGCGGCTTACCGACGGCGCTATCCGAAGGTGGTGATCGAGATGACGCTGGAGAACCGGCGGGTCGATCTCATCGAAGAGGGCTACGACGTTGCGCTGCGCGCGACCAGCGAGCCGTCGCCCACGCTCATCGCGAGGCCGCTCGGGCGCGTGCGCTTCGTGCTGGTGGGGGCGCCGGCGTACCTCGATGCTCGCGGCCGACCGAAGACGCCGGCGGATGTCGAATCGCACGACGTGATCCTGCCGACCTATCTGGACATGAGTACGGTCGTCATCGAAAGCCCGACCGGGCGCGTGACGGTGCGGCATCGTGCGGCGTTCCGTTGCAGCGATTCGACGTTGTCGCGCCAGGCCGCCCGTGCTGGCATGGGGCTGGTGTACCTGCCGCACTGGCAATTGGCCGACGACCTCGCCGCCGGCGCACTCGAACAGGTGCTCACCGATTGCCGCCTGTTCGCGCCGACCTTGTACGCCGCCTATACCAGCCGCAAATACATGGCGCCCAAGGTGCGGACGTTCATCGACTTCATCGCCGAGGCGATGCGGACGGCTTTGCCGGATGACGCCTGACAAACATGCTTGGCAGCGGCGAGCATGGCGCTGTTTTTTTGATCCATTTGTCCCGATGTTCTTCGCGGCAATGCTCCACTGACAGTCGGCCCGATAGCCGCCCATTCACTTTTTTGGAGAGAGCAAAGACATGGACAAAACGCTTTTCTGGAAGCTCATCGACGACGCAATCCGCGAGGTTGCACCTTCGGATGAGATCGCTCCTGTGCTGGTGGACAAGCTCGCCGCGATGGAAATCGGCGACATCATGCGCTGGCACCAGATATTCAATGCCTACCAGCGGCTCTCGTACAAGAACAAGCTCTGGGCGGCGGCGTACGTCATCAATGGCGGTTGCAGCGACGATGGATTCGACTATTTTCGCGGCTGGCTGACCGCCCAGGGCAAGGACGTCTTCCTGCGGGCCCTGGCGGAGCCCGATAGCCTGGCGAGCGTGGACGTGGCGATGGATGAGGCCTCGTATGAAGAGATGCTCGGCGTAGCCTACGACGCGTATTTCAGAAAGACAGGCATGGAACAGCGCGACTACGGCGCCTTTCGCGCCGCGTACGAAGAACATGCGCTGACCGATGGCGAATGGCAGAGTCTTGCCGCAGACATCGCCTATGCGTCGGACATCGACATGGAATGGGATGAAGACATGCTGGAGTCGGTCGTCCCAGCGCTCAGCGCCAAGTTCGATTGACGTGATGGCGAGGCGGGTGCGGCGAATATCGCATCCGCATGTCACATCGCTAGGCTATGCTGGCGAATACCCTGGCAACACAGGGTTTGACCCACGACACTACCTTCGCCATGACCGACGCCCCGCAGGACGCCGCTCCACTCGCGCCACGCCCCGAGCCAGTGAGCTTCCTTGATGCCTTCACGTTCTGGCTGAAGCTGGGCTTCATCAGCTTTGGCGGGCCCGCCGGGCAGATCGCCATCATGCATCAGGAACTCGTCGAGAACCGGCGGTGGATTTCGGAGCGGCGTTTTCTGCACGCGCTCAACTACTGCATGGTGTTGCCGGGACCGGAGGCGCAGCAGCTCGCGACATACATCGGCTGGCTGATGCATCGCACCTGGGGCGGCATCGTCGCGGGTGCTTTGTTCGTGCTGCCTTCTTTGGTGATCCTCATTGGGTTGTCATGGCTATATGTCGCCTTCGGCGAAGTTCCGATGGTGGCGGGGCTGTTCTATGGCATCAAGCCGGCTGTCACCGCCATCGTGGTTCATGCCGCGCACCGCATCGGCGGACGCGCGCTCAAGAACCGCTGGCTCTGGGTGATCGCTGCGGCTTCGTTTGCGGCGATCTTCGCCGGCAACGTACCGTTCCCGGCCATCGTTGCTTGCGCGGCGTTGATCGGCTACATCGGCGGACGCATCGCACCGTCTGTCTTCAGCACAGGGGGCGCGCGCCACGGCAACGTTGCGCCCCGCGCTCCCGCACTGATCGACGACGACACGCCCACGCCGCCGCACGCCCGATTCCATTGGACTCGACTTGCTGCTGTCATCGGCGTCGGGCTATTGCTGTGGTTGCTGCCGATGGCTGCACTGACGGCAGCGTTCGGATGGGACCACACCTTCACGCAGATGGGCTGGTTCTTCACCAAGGCCGCGCTCCTGACCTTCGGTGGCGCCTACGCCGTGCTGCCCTATGTGTACCAGGGCGCTGTTGTGCACTATGGCTGGCTCCAGCCGACGCAGATGATCGACGGGCTCGCGCTGGGCGAGACCACGCCGGGACCGCTGATCATGGTGGTGGCTTTCGTTGGCTTCGTCGGCGGGTATGGCAAGGCATTGTTCGGCCCGGAAGCGACCTTCCTGGCGGGCGCATGCGCGGCGGTCGTGGTGACGTGGTTCACCTTCCTGCCGTCATTTCTCTTCATCCTCGCCGGCGGGCCGCTGGTGGAGGCAACGCATGACGATCTGAAGTTTACGGCGCCGCTGACGGCGATCACCGCTGCCGTGGTGGGCGTGATCCTCAACCTCGCACTGTTCTTCGGCTACCACGTACTGTGGCCGCAGGGCTTTGCCGGGCGCTTCGACGCAGCGTCAGCCGTCATCGCACTCGGCGCAGCGGTGGCCTTGTTCCGGTTCAAACGGAACGTCATGCATGTGATTGGCGTTTGTGCGGTCGTGGGCCTTGGGATCCGGATGGTGTTTTTCTGAAAGGCTCACGCTTGCTTGAATCTTTGCTGTTCGTGGCATGTCGCGATGGCAGAGGTGCGCCGGCAATGCGATGCGCGTGGGCCGGAGACGAAGCGTCCTCCGCCATTCTCGAATTAGAAAGTCAGGGCGAGAGCGCTGGCGTTGGAGTCAGCCGCAAAGAGAAACGCGCTCGTAGAAGGGTAGAAGGGGCCTTTGTCTTTCACCCGACATGAAGTTGCTCCATGTCGGTTTGCAGATCAAAGGCCCCGTACTGCATTGTGCGTCTCGTGTCTTACGGCGTCGGTTCGCTGGTCATGTACAGACCCGGCTTCAACGCATCGATGGCATAGGTGAACGTCGAACCTTGCGCGGTCACCGCCGCTGCGATGTGACGATCAGGCGTGCCGCTGTATGCGCCCGATGCGGGAATCGGCAGATGGTCGATCGCAACGTTGCCTGCGTTCGCATACACAATCGTGAGCGTCGGGTTCAGCAACGCGGCATATGCGCCTTCACCGATCACTTCGTAATTGCGTGCGCCGGCAGAGGCGGGCAGTTGGTCCGCAGCAGGCGTGCCGACACAAATCTTGAAGTTGCCCGGGTTCGTGGCCGGGGCCTTGACCGTCAATTGCGCCTTGCCGTCGGGACTGCCGACGGCCAAGGTGGCGTTGGCGATGTACGAACCGGATACCGTGATAGAGCGGTAGTCAGCCGGGCAGGTCTTGGTACCGGCGGCCGAGGACGAACTGCTGCTCGATGAGACGCTTGTCGACGAGGCGCTCGATGAACTCTTGGAGCTGCTCGAGGAGCTCGCGCTGGATGCGCTGCCACCATTGTCGTCACCGCCACCATCCCCGCCGCATGCGGTCAGTGCCGCCAAAAGGGCCACGGAAATTGCGCTCAGTCCGGCGCGTTGAATCTTGTTCATTACATCTCTCCCTTGTGAAATCAGGTACCCCCGCTCCGAGTGAAGCGGTGGGATCCAGATCATTCCCATGGATGCTTTCGCGTGATTGATGCAACACAATGCAGATATGCAAAAGGAATTGTCCTACGCACGCTTGTTGCATTCACCAAGGTTCATTCGGCATTCATTCTGATTGTCGCAAAAAGCAATACAGACCAATGGGTGTAGGGAGTTTCGTTGCGGGGGGCAAGAACTCTTCGTGGCGGGTTCTCCATCCGAGTACGCGCATGGCATCAGGTCCAGGGTGCCGCAAGGTGGCGAGGTCGGCGCGCGCAAGTCCGACGAGTACCTTGGTTCCGGCCCACGGAATCGGCGCACGTTCGCGCCGCCAGTGATCGCCCAGTTGAGGTCTACGGCGTCGGCTCGCTGGTCATGTACAAACCCGGCTTGACGGCATCAACGCTTGCCACGAATGCGGCGTCCTGCGCCACTGCTGTTGTGGCAACGCGGCGATCGAGTACGAGGTTGTTGGCCGCGTCGTAGGTGCCGTAAGGCGCACCCGCCGTGCTCGGAGCGGCGAGGTAATTGACCGCGACATTCCCGGCCTGGGTGTAGAAGATTGTCAGTGTCGGATTGAGTAGTGCCGCGTAGCTGCCTTCCCCAATGACTTCGTAATTGCGTATGCCTGCGCCGGTTGTGGGCAGAACACTACTGTCGGGCGTGCCGATGCAGATCTTGTAGTTGCCGACCGGCGTCGACGGCATCGTGACGTTCAGCCTGGCCTTGCCGTCCTTGCTGTTGATGGATAGCGACGCGCCAGGGATGCCGCCGCCGGTATAGGTGATCGCCGCATAGGTATCCGGGCAGGTCTTGGTTGCCGCACCGCTCGACCCGGCCGAACTGAGCGACGATGCGCTGCCCTGTGCGCTGGACGAAGACGAGGCGGACGAACCCGCTGTACTCCCGTTGTCGTCACCTCCGCCACCGCCTCCACATGCCGCGAGGGATGTCAGCAGAGCCAGCGAGATGATGGCCGACGCGGCGCGTTGAGTTCTGTTCATTGCTTGTGTATCCCAAATGATTGTCTGGCGCCCGAATGCCCGTCGGCGCGTGAGGCGCGTTCATCATTTGCCGACATTGGCTCGAACGAATTTGATGGGTCTCAAGTCGCCCACGCAAACAGAATCGACCTACACCGGGAACCCCCTGTATCGGATACGCGGTGATTGAGGTTTTTGATCGTACAAAAAAGCAATACGTACCAAGGGGTGTAAGAAGACCCGTCGCGTTAGCGAGTTTTCCTACAAGAGGCACTGAGGGATGATGTACCCATCTGACATTCGTCAAGATGCATACGTCCACGCGGTTTGTCCTTGTTGATGTCGCCTGTGGCGGGCCATACGCTAGCGCCAAATTTACCCAACCGACGCCAACCCCGCCCACGCTGATGTGATGTGCGGGGTATTGGCGGGGGACGTTGTTCTTGAATGCGTGAGTGCTCTCTTATGAAATCGTCGAACCGATACCTGTTTGGATGTGTGCTGCTGTTGTCCCTGTCGCTTGTCGGATGTGCCACGGAGAGTTCCCGCTCGGTCGCAATCGAAAAGACCGCTTCCTCACGCAGTGCCTACACCGGCACGCGCACGCCCATCGCCGTCGGGCAGTTCGACAATCGGTCCAACTACATGCGGGGGCTGTTCTCGGACGGGGTGGATCGCCTGGGCAGTCAAGCCAAGACGGTATTGATCACGCATCTGCAACAGACGGGGCGCTTCAGCATTCTTGATCGCGACAACATGAAAGAGAGCAAGCAGGAAGCTGCCATCAAGCGTCAGGATCAGGCGCTCAAGGGGGCGGACTATCTCATCACGGGGGATGTCACCGAGTTTGGTCGCAAAGAGGTGGGCGATCATCAATTGTTTGGAATTCTGGGGCGCGGCAAGGAGCAGGTCGCCTATGCCAAGGTCAGCCTGAACGTGGTGAATATCCAGACGTCCGAAGTCGTGTTCTCGGCGCAGGGTGCGGGCGAGTACAGCCTGTCGAATCGCGAAATCATCGGCTTCGGTGGTACGTCCAGCTACGACTCCACGCTCAACGGCAAGGTCCTCGACCTGGCCATGCGCGAGGCCGTGGATAACCTGGTCTCGGGCATCGAGTCGGGTGCCTGGAGCGTCGCGCGCCAATGAGACCGGGTAGAGGAGTGTGCGGAATGTTTGCGATCGGATGCGCGCGTCGCGGCACCGGTGTCCTGTTGGCGGCCGTTATCCTGGCCGGTTGCCAGACGGCGCCGCCCAGCCTGTATGAGTGGGGTGACTATCAGTCGCAGGTGTACCGTCATTTCCAGGGCGGCTCGCCGGAAGAACAGATCGCGACGATGGAAGCCAGCTACCAGAAGATCCGGGCGAGCGGCAAGACGCCGCCGCCGGGTTTCCATGCGCACCTGGGCATGCTGTATGCCAACGTGGGCCAGAGCGATCAGGCGGTCCAGGAGTTCAAGACCGAGAAGGCGTTGTTTCCGGAGTCCGGTCGCTACATGGACTTTCTTCTCAGTAAGTACGTCAGCAAGTGAATGGGTGTCATGAATACCAATTGGATCTTTGGTGTGGTGGCTGCGCTCGCGCTGGGTGGATGTGCCGTCAAGCCGCCGGCAAAGTATGACTACACCGCGTTCAGACAGGCCAAGCCGCGTTCAATCGTCGTTCTGCCCCCGTTGAATGAATCGCCGGATGTCGAAGCGACATCCAGCGTGCTGTCGCAATTGACACACCCGCTGGCAGAGGCGGGCTATTACGTATTTCCCGTCACGCTGGTCAGGGAGACGTTCCATCAGAACGGCCTCGATGTGGCAGGCGATATCCAGACCGTGGGCGCGGACAAACTGAGCCAGGTGTTTGGTGCTGACGCGGCGCTGTACGTGACGGTGAGCCGCTACGGCACGACCTACATCGTCGTCGATAGCGTGACGACAGTGGCGGTGTCCGCACGGCTCGTGGATCTGAAGTCGGGGACAGTGTTGTGGTCGGGGGCCGCTTCTGCTTCGAGTAACGAGAATTCCAACAATAACTCTGGCGGTCTGGTGGGGGCGCTGGTGGCTGCCGCCGTCAAACAGATCATCAACCAGAGCACGAATGCGGGCTATTCGATGGCGGGCACCGCCAGCGAACGGCTGCTGGCTGGCGGGCGCCAGAACGGCATTCTGTATGGCCCTTACTCGCCGAAGTACGGAACTGACTAAGTCCGGTCGCAGGGCCGGACAATAAAGGCGACGATAGTATTCGTGGCGTCGCCACGCAAACGCGATCACAGCGTTGATACACGGGGAAGAACAATAAGTGAAACGTCTGGGAGGGGGCCGGGCGCTGGCGTCGATCGTCAGCGTCGTCGGTTGTGTCGTGTGCGTGGGGGCCTTTGCTCAGACTGCGGTGGGGCCCAATGGCGCGGAAGAGGGGCTGCGGCGCCAGGAGGAACGCGAACGCGAACTGCAGCGCCAGCTTGAAACGCGCCCCGATGTCCTGACGCCGAGCCAGGGCGGCGAACTCTCGTTCGATCTTCCCGACGAGTCGCCGTGCTTTGTCATTCACGACATCGAACTGACTGGTGCCGGGGCCCGGTTCCATTGGCTTGAAGACACCGCGCAGGCCTTCGTCGGGCAATGCGTGGGCGTGAAGGGATTGCGCCATATCGCGACGGTACTCGATGCCAGGCTCATTCAGCTCGGATATGCCACGACGCGGGTCTCTCTCCCGCAGCAGAATCTTTCCTCCGGTCGCCTCGCCATCCAGGTCCATGTAGGGCGTATCAGTGCGGTGCGCATGGTACGGGCCGGCGGCAATGAACCGGATGTTGCCTGGGGGACGTGGTGGAACGCTTTTCCCCTGTCGGCGGGCGAAGTCCTCAACGTGCGCGATCTCGAGCAGGGTGTCGAGCAAATGAAGCGACTGCCCACGCAGAGCGTAGCGACCCGCATCGAACCGGGCGAGGCACCCGACACCAGCGTCATCGTCATCGAGCGTCAGCAACTGCCGCTGAAGGACCGCATACGCGGCGGCGTCACGGTCGACAACTCGGGCGGCAGCGCGCTGGGGCGCACGCAGTGGTCGGGCAACTTGGCGCTGGACAACCCGCTCGGGTTGTCGGACGTGCTGAGCATGACAGCCAGCACCAACGGCGAACACATAGGGCCGGATCATCGTAGCCAGAGCGCGAGCGCCAGCTACAGCGTTCCCTTCGGCTATCACACCTTCAGCGTCTCGAAGAGCTACAGCCGCTATGCTCAGGTCGTGCAAGGGACGACGGTCGAATTCCTGTCCAGCGGCAAGAGCGAGACGACGGAGGCGCGCTGGAGCATGGTGGCCTTGCGTACCTCGTCGTCCAAGACGGGGATATACGCAGCGCTGAGCACGCGACGTTCCAACAGCTATCTCGATGACGTCGAGCTTCTCGTGCAGCGGCGCAAGACGACCAACTTCGAGATTGGCGGCAACTTCAAATACCTTTTCGGCAACGCGTCGATCGATCTCGAAGTGGGCTATCGCCAGGGCGTGCCCTGGCAACACGCGCAGGACGATTTCGACAGCGCGGTGGATGGCGGACTCACCCTGAGACCACGCCTGTGGACCTACTCGGCCTCGTTCTTCGCGCCGTTTTCTCTGGCGGGCCGTCCCCTGCAATACAGCCTTACCGTTCGCGGCCAGCAGACATCGGCTCTCACCACCTCGACCGATCAGTTCTCCATCGGCAGTCGCTACACCGTACGGGGCTTTGATGGCGATGTCGTGCTCATGGCCGAGAACGGCTACGTGATCCGCAATGACCTTTCCATGCCCGTCCTGCTGGTAGACGGGCTCGACACCGTCTTCTACCTGGGGCTCGACGCAGGGCGCGTCTGGGGGCCCAGCGGGCAATACATCGTTGGCAACGAACTGGTCGGCACCGCGCTCGGCGTGCGTGGCCGATTCCGTCAGTTCCAGGCGGACTTTTCCATCGGCAAGCCCTTGAGCAAGCCCGAAGGATTCCGCACGCGGGACTGGACGCCGTACTTGTCGCTGACGTACGCATTCTGAAACCGAACAGGGTGACGCGCATGCAGCCACAAACATGTCACGCATTGCAGCACGTAGTCACCCCATGCAAAGCACTCACGCCACTCGTGCGAGACAGATGATCATGACTGACCACCACATCAACCGCTCATCGAACGTCGAGCCTGCGCCACGCACTGTGTGGTCGCGCCACATTGCCCGGGCCATCGCGTACTTCTATCTCGCGCATTGCACGGTGCTCGCCGTGCCGGCCGCCGCCCAGGTATCGGCCGCCGCGGGGTCGAGCGCCGGCACCAAGCCGCTGATGGATGCTGCAGCCAACGGCGTGCCCATCGTCAATATCGCGCCTCCGAGCAGCGCGGGGGTGTCGCACAACCAATACGACCAGTTCAACGTTGGCAAGCCGGGGTTGATCCTCAATAACGCCGGCTCAGCCAGCCAGTCGCAACTGGGCGGATGGATCAATGGCAACCCGCAGTTGGGTCAAGGTGGCGGCGCCCGCATCATCCTCAACGAGGTGACCTCGGGCAACGCCAGCCAGTTGGGTGGCGCAATGGAGGTGGCGGGGCGTCGGGCGGACGTCGTGATCGCCAACCCCAACGGCATAACGTGCGATGGTTGCGGGTTTATCAATACGGGCCGCGCCACGCTTGTCACGGGCAGTCCCCAGTTTGGCGCGGGTGGCGCGCTGACCGGGTTCTCTGTGGGTGGTGGGCGTTTGCTCATTGGAGCGCAGGGCCTGGACGGCACGAGCCTGGAGCAGCTCGACCTCATCGCGCGCGGGCTGACTGTCGCCGGCGAAGTCTGGACCCAGCGCCTGAACGCCGTGACCGGGACGAACCTCGTCCAGTATGCGGACCTGCAGGTGACGCGCACCGATGCCGTCGACGTCGCACCCAGCTTTGCCATTGACATCCGCGACATGGGCGGCATGTACGCCAACCAGATCTACATGGTGGCCACCGAAGCGGGGCTCGGCGTCAACAGCACCGGGCGGATGGCGGCGCTGCAGGACAACCTGCGGCTGTCCAGCGCTGGTGAATTGACGCTCGCCGACGTCTATTCAAAAGGCGACCTGACACTGGATGCGGCGGGGCAGGTCACGCTCAACGGACAGACCTGGTCCGATCGGACCGCGCGCATCAACAGCGCAGCCGGTGTGCGCAATGCTGGCGAACTGGTGGGCGATCGCATCGCGCTGAGCACGCCGACGCTGGACAACACGGGGTCGGTCATCCAGCAAGCCGTGGCGACATTAGGCGTCGATGTGGACACGCTCGCCAACCGGGGCACGCTTGCCAGCGGCGGTGCACTCAATGTGCGTACCCGCGTTCTCGATGGCGAGCACGGCACCTTTACCGCGCAGGGCGATGTCGCGCTGGGCGGCGATACCGTATCGCTGGCGGGCGCCCGGATCGGTGCCAATGGCGTTGCCGGCATCGTGACCCCCGGGGCGTTGTCCGTTGCCGGCGCCGTGATCGACGCGCAGACCGACGTGAAGCTGGGTGCCGGTGGTGCGATCGATGCGCAAGGTGCGCAGATCTACAGCGGCGGGCGCACCGACATTGCAGGCGCGAGCCTGGACGCACGCGCGGCGCTGATCTCCGCGCAGCAGAGCCTGTCCGTCAGAACTCCCGGTGCCGTCGACAATAGCCAAGGGGGGCAGTTGCTCTCCAATAACGACGTGTCGATCGATGCCGCATCGATCAACAACACGGGCGGCACCATCGGAGGAAACGGCGTCGTCACGCTCAAGAGCGCCCAGCTCGTCAATGACCGGGGGCTTGTCTCGGGCAATACCGTGGACATCGGCGCAACGGGCGCGGTGACCAACCGGCAAGGCACGATGAGCGCCACGGATGTGCTGACGCTGCAGGCGAGCCGGCTCGACAGCACGGGCGGGCTCATCGTCGCCGACGGGGCCGCCACGCTGGCGGTAGCAGACACGCTCGACAATACGCAGGGCTTCATCCAGGGACGGTCGCTGCGCGTCGAGGCTGCCCGCACACTCAATACCGACGGCGTCCTGCTGTCGGAGTCGGGCCTTGACCTCACTGCCGCTGGCTCGGTGGATAACACGCGTGGTGTGGTGCAGGGTGACGCCATCACGATTGCCGCCGCAGCGCTCACCAACACCGGAGGTGGCGTCTTCGCCCGCAATGTGGCGCTGAGCGCCCAACGGATCGACAACACCGGCGGCGAAATCGTCGCCGACGAAAACCTGTCCATTGAAGGCGCGCAGGGTCTTACCAATGCGGGCGGCCTGCTCCAGGGCAACACCACGCGGATCGCGGCGCAGGCGCTCGACAACACCGCAGGCCAGATCGTCGGCGTCAGTGCGACCGCCGTCGATGCCGATGCGCTGACCAATGCTGGCGGCGTGATCGCCGCTGTCGACGGTCAGACGAATATCTCCGCGGGGAACATCGACAACACGAGTGGCCTCATCACGGGGCATTCCGGCACGACCGTGACGGCTGCCTCACTCACCAACAGCCTGGGTGAAGTCTCGTCGAATGAAGCGCTGTCGCTGCAGCTTGGCACGGGCACGCTCACCAACCATGGCGGACAGATCATTGCCGGGTCGGATGCGGTGATCCGGGCGGGTGCGATCGACAACGATCGCTCAGGCGATGCGGCGGCTCTCATTCAGAGCATCGGCGCGCTCGACCTGCGCGCGACTTCGGTCGACAACCATGGAGACAGCCTCATCTGGAGCGAGGCAGGTCTTGCCCTTGCGGCTGACGCGCTGGACAACAGCGGCGGTCAGATCGGCAGCAGTGCCGACGCACAGATCGACGCCACGCGCTTTGCCAATGCCGCAGGCGTTGTCTACAGCCAGACCCTCTCGCTCACAAGCGATGCGCTGGACAACTCGGGCGGCTACATCGGCGCAGCCCAGACGATCCAGCTCGCGAGCACGGGGCGCGTCGTCAACGACGCCGGCTCGATCCAGGCCGAACAAGTATCGATCCAGGCGCAAGGACTCTCCAACGTTCTCGGCAACGTCACCGGAACAAGTGCGGCGACGCTCTCGCTGGGTAGTGGCGCGCTGGACAACACGCGCGGCACGATTGTGGGCCAGGAGCAGTTGAGTATCGACGCTGCGCGCATCACCAACGACAGCGGCACCATTGGCACGACGGGCGATCTGGCCCTGGTGACGCGCGACGCCACCCTCATCAATACCGCCGGCTATGTGCTCGCGGGTGGCGCGCTCACCGTCGAGGCGGCAGCCATCGATAACACCAACGGGGTGATGGCCGCGACGGCGGGGGACGTCTCGATCAACACTCAGACCGGGGCTATCGCCAACCTTGGCGGCGCGCTGCAGGCAGCCGGCACGCTCGAGGTTTCATCGGGCGACCTGGATAACAGCGGCGGCGTGCTCTACGCACAAGATCAGACACTGCGCGTGGGCCAACTGAGCAACGACACGGGCGGGCAGATCGTTGCCACGCGTGCGCTGGACATCCATGCGAGCGGACTCGCCAACGACGCGGGCTTGATCCAGTCGGTCGCCCAGATGGAGCTGGATGTTTCGGGCACGCTCACCAACGCCAACAGTGGAAACGTGGGCGGCATCTTCGCGGGTACGGACCTGACCGTACGCGCAGGCACCCTGGAGAACAACGCGGGGGTGCTCAGCGCTCATGACGCGCTCGACGTCAATGTCGCAGGCGGGCTCACCAACACAGGGCTGATGACCAGCTCGGGGAGCGCCGTCGTCCACGCCAGTGAGCTCACCAATACCGGCACGATCGGCGCGTCGGAAGACGTCGCGATCACCGTTGACGGCACGCTGCGCAACGCCACGAACGGCGCCCTGATCAGCAACGCTCGCCTGACACTCGCGGCGGCGCGCGTCGACAACAGCGGCGGGGCCATCGATGGCCAGGATCTCGACATCCGCGCGGATGCGCTCGCCAATGCCGGCGGCCAGATCCGGGCGAACACCGACGCCATGGTCGACGTTGCCGCGCTGGATAACTCGAACGGCCTGATCAGTGCCGCGAACGATCTCACCGTGCAGGCGCCCGCCCTCACCAATGAACAGGGGCAGCTCATGGCCGGGCGCGTGCTCGACCTGCACACGCGTGAACAGGGGTGGGGCGGGACCACCGCCGCGGGCGACCTGCTGGCCCTGACCGTTGATGGCGACTACAGGAACACGGGCACGCTTTCATCGGAAAACAGCCTGTCGATCACGGCGCGCAATGTTGAGAACAGCGGCAAGATCACGGCGACCGACACGCTGACCGTCACGACGGGGGATCTCACCAACAGCGGCGAAATCGCGGCGGACGAGACACGCTTGAATGTCAGCGGCACGCTCACCAACACCAGCACCGGTTTGATCGACGGTAGGGTCACCCATATCGAAGCCGGCACGCTGGACAACACCGGGCGCATTTACGGCGACTGGATCGAGATCGGCGCAGGCACCGTCAACAATATCGGCCCGGGAGTCATTGCCGCGCGCGAAGAATTGAACCTGGGCGCGCGCCAGATCAACAACAGCGAAGGCGCACTCATCTACTCGCTGGGTGCGGCGACGCTGGGTGGGCAACTGGACGACAACGGCTATGCCGTGGGCAAATCGCAGTCGCTCGTCAATGCCTCGGCCCGCATCGAAGCCGCGCGGGAGCTGGCGATTTCGACGGACGCCTTGCGCAATGTCGACACCCACATCACCACGCGCACCATCACGACCGACCCTGTCGAGCAGGTCTGGATTCGTCCCGATGGCGACGGCGGCCTGAAGGCGTATCCGGCGGACCTGTGTTTCGGGGTGGGCAGCTCACGCGTGAGCTGCATCGTGCACCCCGAGAAATACGGCCTGCGTACCGAGGTCGCGCCCGTCTACACGACCGTGCCGGGCAACTGCTACACGGGCTCGGAGGGTGACGAACGCTACTGCGACCCGGACACGTACACGCTGAACTACGCCTGGGATTCGGGCATTTTTGCGCGCTTTGGCGTGACACCGCTCGGTGAAGCGCCGCCCCCCGAACCCGACGGAGCGGGTGGCTGCACCGAGACCTACTACGACGGCGAAAGCGACGTTTCGCGCGACAAGAACAGTACCGCCTGCAACCAGTGGCGCGACGACTACGCCGGCTGGCGCGATCGCTACGAGGTCGTCCTGCAGGAACTCATCCCGATCGTCGACGCCTACAACGCCGAAGTGCACGAGGACAACCGCACCACGGACGACGAGAACTACCGGATCGAACGCACGATTGCCACGGAGTCGCACACCGAGGTCGATTCGGCCGCGCCCGCACAGATCCTGTCGGGCGGCGACATGTTCTTCACCGGCAGCGGCGTCAATGAGAACAGCCAGATCGTGGCCGGCGGCGGCCTCTACATGCTGGGCGGCTCAATCGAGAACCGTGCCCTGCAAGGGCTCAGCACGACGACGTTCGAGGGCAGCACGAGCCAGCACTTCTGGGTCGAGAACCACGGCGTGCTCGGCGGACACCAGAACAAGAGCGACGATCCGCAGCCGATGGTGCGTGCGCCGGTCGTGGTCACCACCGAACTGGCCAGCTTCCGCTTCGAGCAGAACGCGGCAGACCCGACGCAGGCGCGTCAGGTGGATGCCACTGACCGCACGGCGACACCAGTGAATGCCCACGAGGCCGGCACGCTCACCGTCCTGGCCGCCAATACCGCGAACATCACTTCCCGCGCCAAAGACGTCACCAGCAGCAAGGCCGTCAAACCGGACTACAGCCTGCCGAGTTTCCGCGTGGTCGACGCGGCCCCCCTGCCGGATTCGGAAGGCAAGCAAAGTGCCAGCAAGGACATCGTCGTGGCGATCACGCCCAAGGTGCAACTGCCCACGAGCAACCTCTTCGTCATCCACGCGGAGCCGGACAGCAAGTACCTGGTCGAGACCGACCCGCGCTTTACGAACTATCGCACCTTCCTCTCCAGCGACTACTTCTTCACGCAACTGCAGGTGGATCCGCTCTACCAGATGAAGCGGTATGGGGATGGCTTCTACGAGCAACAGCAGATCAACGACCAGATCCTCGCGCTCACCGGGCGCAAGTACCTGTCCGGCTACACCGATACGGAAGCCGAATACGCCGCGCTCATGGACGCGGGGTCCGCCTTTTCCCGCCAGTATCAGCTCACCCCTGGGGTGGCGCTGTCGGCCGAGCAGATGGCGATGCTCACCACCGACATCGTCTGGTTCGTCGCCCAGGCGGTCACCCTGCCGGACGGCAGCGTGCAGAACGTCCTCGTGCCGCAGGTGTACCTGCGCCGACCAAAGGATGGGGACCTGGGCACGGGGGGCGCGCTGCTCGCAGGTGACGCCGTCTTCATCAAGACCGACAGCGAACTCGTCAACAGCGGGCGCCTTGCCGCCAACGGGGCGATGACATTGCTGTCCGACGGCGACATCACCAACGCCGGCGGGCGCATTTCGGCCAACGACATCTACGCGCGCGCCGAGAACGACCTCAAGAACCTGTCGGGTGTGATCACCGGCACGGGCGTGGATTCCAGGGCCACGCTATTGGCCGGGCGCGACATCGTCATCGCGACGCGCACGCTTGATAGCGCCAGCGAGCAAGGCACGCGCACCAACGTCGACCGCATCGCCACCGTGCACGCGGGGCAGGTCTACATGAAGGCCGACCGTGACCTGGTGGCCGAAGGGGCCCGGGTCACGGCCGACACCACGCTACAGGCCTATGCCGATCGCAACATCAAGATCACCAGCGTCGAAGGCAAGAGCACGCTGGACGCCGCTTATGACGGCAACAAGGTGCAGGGCCGTGGCGACGAACTGCACGAGACAAGTGTCACGCAGTATCAGAGCGTCTTTAAGGCCGGGACGAACGCCAACATCGTCGCGAAGGACGACGTCCTGATCAGCGGCAGCACGGTCAAGGCCGGCGGCAACATCGGCATCCAGGGCACCAACGTCGCCATCGAAGCCAAGAAGGATTCTTACGGGCTCGATGTTCAGTCGACTGGCATGCGCAGCTACAACCGTAGCGCGCAGTACGACGAATCGATTGTGGGAGGAGAAGTCGCCGCAGGCGGCAACATCCTCATCCGCGCCAAGTCGGACACCCCGGGACAGGGCAGTGGCGACATCCGTCTGACCGGTGCCTACATCCATAACGATTCGGCCGCCGCCGGGGAAGAGGCGCACAAGGTCAGCGTCATCGCTGACAACGATCTCACCATCGAAGCGCTTAAGACCACGCACAGCCGTGAGAGCGAACAGTACAGCCAGAGCACCAATGGCTTTGGCAAGGTCGTCATCGGCGTACACGTGGCCGACGACACGGTCACCAACACCCGTGGGCGCTCGGCGACCTGGGAGACGGCCGAAGGCAGCCTCGTATCGGGTCAGACGGTGGAACTGCGTGCCGGTAGCCTCGCTGACAAGCGTGGAGATATCACCATTTCCGGCTCGCAGGTCGTCGCCGACGAAGGTCTCACTGTGATCGCAGGGCGCAATCTCAACATCGTCGAGATGGAGGAAGGCAGTAGCCAGACCGCATACGCCGAACGCTTGACCCATGGCATGTTCAGCAACGGTGGGGCTGCGGCCACCTTCGGTACCCAGAAGCGCGAAGAGCAACACGACCTGCAAAGTACGGGAGCCGCAGGCAGCCTTGTGGGCAGCAACTCGGGGAACGTCATCCTGATTGCGGGGGATACCTACACGCAGCGCGGCAGCGTGGTGACCGCGGCCGAAGGCGATGTTCTGCTCGATGCCCGGCGCGGCGTTGTCGAAGAGAGCCGCTTCACTAGTCGGGCAAGTGACATCTACCGCACCAGCAGCAATGGGCTGACGCTGTCCGTATCGAGCCCGGTGCTCGACGTGCTCATGACAGCGCAGCAAATGAGTGAGGATTCCGATCGCTCCAAGGGCGATGCGCGCACCAACGCGCTGGCCGCTGCGACCGTCGCCATGTCCGCGTACAACGCCGGCAGCTCACTCCAAGGCACGAGCCCCGGTTCGCAAAACAACGGCGGGGCCGGCGCCACCATCAGCCTTACCTACGGCAGCAGCCACAGCCAGAGCAAGCAGGAAGCGTCCAGCGACACGGCCCAGGGTAGCGCCATCAAAGCGGGCGGCAATTTCGTCGCCAATATCCATGGTGGCGGTGACTACAGCGACCTGCGTATCACCGGCACGGATGTCACGGCAGGCGGCAAGGTCAGGCTCTATGCCGAGGATGAACTGATCTTCAATGCCGCGCAAAACACCATGGAGCAGCACAGCACCAACAGTTCCAGTTCCGCTGGGGTGGGGGTGGCAGCCACGGTGAGCCAGAACGGCATGGCCTTCGGCATTACGGCCAACGCCAGTGCGGCGCGCGGCAAGGCGGATGGCTCGGACCTGTATTACACCAACACCCATATCGCGGGTGGCCAAGGGGTCGAGTTCACCAGTGGCGGCAACACCACCATCGCCGGCGCGACGATCAGCGGCGAATACGTCAAGGGCAACGTGGGGGGCGAACTCTTCATTGAGAGCCTGCAAGACACCAGCAGCTACAAGAGTAGCCAACAGAGTGCCGGCGGAAGCGTGACCTTTGGCTACGGCTTTTCGGCCAGCGGCAGCTACAGCCAGAGTGATTTGAAGGCCGACTACGCCTCTGTCACTGAGCAGAGCGGCATATTTGCGGGCAGTGGCGGCTACCAGATCGACGTCGCGGGTGGCACCCACCTGAAGGGGGGGGCCATCGTCAGCGACGCCGAGGCCGAGGCGGCGGGGCGCAATAGCCTCGTCACCGACACGCTGCAAATGGAGGATATCCAGAACAGGTACAACGTCAGCGGCATGAGCGTCGGCCTTAGCGGTGGCTATGGCAGCAATACCGGTAGCAAGAACAACGTCCAGACCTTCAACAACAGCAAGTCGGGTAGCGCGACCTTCGTGGTTGCCGATGAGAAGGAGAGCAGCACCACCTACAGTGTCATCTCGGACGGCAACATCACTATCCGCAACGACGCCAAGCAGCAGGAACTCACTGGAAAAACGGCGGACGAGACGGTCGCCAGCGTCAACCATGACGCAGCAAACGCGCTCAACAGTCTGACCAACTCATTCGACGCCGACGCAGTGCAGGCCAAGATGGATGTGGCCACCGCCTTCCAGCAGCAGGCGCATACGCTCAGTGCGAGCCTGTCGATCCAGGCCTACAGCCTGGAAGACAAAGCCAAGGCGCTTGAGCAGGCGGCCAATAACGCCCCTGATGATGCTACGCGCCAGCAGTACAGCGACCAAGCTCAACAGGCAAAGGATGAGGCCGAAAAGTACCGCTACCTTGCGCTCGGCGTGTCAGCCTTCTCGGGGGCTGCTGGCGCCAACGTGCTTGGCGGCATGGACCAGTTGATCACCAACGCCACTGTCAATTTCTTGCAAGGGCTTGCGGTCACCGAAATCAAGCAACTGGCGGACTCCTACAAGGACGGAGAGAAATCGACCACCACCAGCGAAACGATTCGCACGGTCATGCAGGGCATCACGGCCTGCGCGGGTGCCGCAGCCAGCGGTCAGAGCTGCGCGGCCGGCGCCGCAGGGGCGGCGACCAGTGTCGTGCTCAACCTTGCGCTCAACGAGCTGCTGCATCAGGACGTCAGCACCATGACGCCGGAGGAAAAGCAGAATCGCAGTGATCTGATCACAGGCATCGTCGGCATGATCGGTGTCGCTACAGGCAATGCGGACCTGGCAACTACGGGGAGCAATGCGGCGCAACTGGAGACGGATAACAATCAACTGTCCACCAGACAATCTCCATCTTATATCTCCGAATTCATGTCGGTGCTTGGTGGCAAAGCTGCAATCGGTCTTCGCAAGGACCTGAATGCGGACGAGCAAAAATTATTGGCAGACACTCGTCAAGGAGCCCTTGCTGCGGGTCTTGGGGCAACGGTGAGCGGAAATGCTGCTGCAGTGGCTACGGAAGCTGCGCCGTCCTTCTTAGCCTGGCAGGCTGGTATGGCGCCTGTTTCGCAACTGACCGTCGGCAGTGTTGGGCGTTCCTTAATATTTGGAGGCGCTACCGGCACAACACTTTACGTGCTCTCGAAGGGGCTAGAGGCAACCCCCGCGGGCGTAGTTACCGCATTTGGAGCAGGAGCGATTGCGGGGCCTACCAAATACTTCCTGAACTACAGCGCGGGCCTAGCCAACACCATTGTTCCATACAGTGTCGGAAATCTTGTTATTCAAGTAAATGCCACTGCACTGGGAACGACATCGTTTAAGGTATACGACTACAGTGGTGCAACAAGTGGCGGCACTTCTTGGTGGACGTCCCCGATATTTTCGCCGGCGAATAAAGAGCCTTAAGGTGATCTATGAAACTGAATTTTGACATTATTGCGAAAAATTTCTTCGCATGTGCCCATGGGGTGGGTGGTCATAGAGAGCTGGCGCGCGATTTTAGCGATCATGGTGATGAATTATGGAATGCGGAGTGTGAAATTGAGAAAAGATGGATCAAGTTGGTTGTTGTTTATATATGGTCCGCCGTATTTCAGATATGCTTTCCAGTAATAGTGCTCGGCCCTGTCGTGCAGTTTTTCTTTGGCAAGCTCTCGTTGTTTTGGTATTTTGCCGGTGTGGGTGGGGTTTTCATATTTGGATGTTTTTGTTCGCTTGTATTTGGGACGATAGACTTTTTGTCTATATCTCGCAAAAGAGGGGGGTAGGAAAAATTAGTGACCTCCCCCCAAAAAGCCGTAGCGGTGAGAAGTAGAGATTTCTGGCAAATTTAACGCCCTACGGGGCAGGGAGATTTGTCATGAAGAAGTCGAAGTTCAGCGAAGAGCAGATCGCGTTCGCACTGCGCCAGGCCGAGTCGGGTACGACGGTGGTGGAGGTGTGCCGCAAGATGGGTGTGAGTGAGGCGACGTTCTACAACTGGAAGAAGAAATACGGTGGCTTGGGCGTAACCGAATTGCGTCGATTGAAACAGCTCGAAGAGGAGAACACGCGCCTCAAGCGCATGGTGGCCGACCTGAGCCTGGACAAGCAGATGCTGCAGGAGGTGATTCAAAAAAAGCTGTAAAGCATGTATTGACCCAGTAAAAACCTGCTCACGTCATAATCGATGGAAAGACGATGAGCACGAAAATGGAAGATGACATCAAACGATGGACAGCCAAGCGTAAAAGCGCGCTGGTGCTGGACATTATTCAAGGCAAGACCACGGTGGCGGAGGCTAGCCGCCAGTTCGACCTGTCACCCTCGGAAGTCGAGCAATGGGTCGATGATGGCAAGCGGGGCATGGAGAACGCGCTGA
>NZ_JBGVSA010000036.1:0-27833 GCF_041807905.1 Uliginosibacterium sp. sgz301328 | reverse complement strand
GGGCTGGGCGTGTCGGGCCAGGTGACCAAGGATGTGAGCCTGTTCGCCTCGGCCGACTACAACCGCGTCGTGGCCGGGGGCAAAGGCGACAGCCTGAGCGGCCGCGTGGGGGTGGTGATTGCGTGGTGATCCGGGGAGAAATCATCCGGGGATGGGGCCCTTGCGCCATCCCCGAATCTGGATACCGCGGTGCTATAACAAAGTCTTTCTTTCCTTGATCACAAAGGAGCTGTCATGAGCCTGTTCGGCAAGATTCTCGCGAAACTCGGTTTTGGTGATGGAGACAAGACGGCGACGGCCGCCCCGCCTCCATCAGCCCCTGCAGCCGCGCCGGCTGCACCGGCCGCTCCGGTCGCCGTCTCGGTGGTCGATGTCGTCAGCAAGCTGGAAGGCATGGCCGCCAGCAACCCGGAGAAATTGAACTGGAAGACGTCCATCGTCGACCTCATGAAGCTGCTGGGCCTGGACAGCAGCCTCGCCGCACGCAAGGAGCTTGCCACCGAACTGGGCTGTCCGGCCGACAAGATGGGGGACTCGGCGCAGATGAACATGTGGCTGCACAAGACCGTGCTGCAGAAGCTGGCCGACAACGGCGGCAATGTGCCGAAGGAACTCCTGAACTGAAACGCCAGCGGAACATCCACGCGCGAAAGCCCGGCCCTGCCGGGCTTTCGTTACGTGCCGCGCCGGCACCGGGTGCCAGCGACCGAACGTGCGACTGACATTGCGCCATGCACGTTCATGACCGACATGTCATGAGCATGTCGCCAGCATCACCCTCCGTCATGCTTTGAATGGCAATCAGCAACGCGAATCTGTAGGGCCGTCATCAGTCGGCACGATTCGCCGGTTTCCGCTGGCGTTGCGCCGGGCCGGATTCGAGCCGCGTTCGTACCACTCCTTGCTGGCGTTGACGGCATGCACGACCAGCAGCATCACCGGAACTTCGATCAACACGCCGACAACCGTTGCCAGCGCAGCGCCCGACTCGAAGCCGAACAGGCTGATGGCGGCCGCCACCGCGAGTTCAAAGAAGTTGGAGGCACCGATCAAGGCCGAGGGGCACGCCACGCTGTGCTTTTCGCCAAACCGCCGATTCAGGCCGTAGGCCAGCGCCGAGTTGAAGAAGACCTGGATAAGGATGGGAACGGCCAGGAGCGCGATGACGCGGGGTTGTTCCAGGATGGCGTCGCCCTGGAAGCCGAACAGCAGAACGAGCGTGGCGAGCAGCGCGGCGGTCGACCACGGGCCGATCCTGGCCAGTGCTGCATCCAGGCTGGCCTGGCCCTGCGCGAGCAGGCTGCGGCGCCAGAGCTGGGCGACGATCACCGGAATGACGATGTACAGGACCACCGACGTCATCAACGTCCCCCACGGCACGCTGATGCTCGCCACGCCCAGCAGCAATGCCACCAGCGGCGCGAAGGCGAACACCATGATGGTGTCGTTGAGCGCGACCTGGCTCAGTGTGAACAGCGGGTCGCCGCCGGTCAGCCGGCTCCACACGAACACCATCGCCGTGCAAGGTGCGGCCGCGAGCAGGATCAGGCCGGCGATGTAGCTGTCGATCTGCCCGGCAGGCAGCCATGCCGCGAACAGGTGGCGAATGAACAGCCAGCCGAGGAAGGCCATCGAAAACGGCTTGACCAGCCAGTTGACGAACAAGGTGACGCCGATGCCCCTGGCATGCTTGCGCACCTGGTGCAAGGCGCCGAAGTCCACCTTGATGAGCATCGGGATGATCATCACCCAGATCAGCACGCCGACCGGAATGCTGACCTGCGCCACCTGCAGCCTGCCGATGGCGCGGAACAGCGACGGAAAGCCCTGCCCCAGCAGGACGCCGACGACAATGCACAGAAAGACCCAGAGCGTCAGGTAGCGCTCGAAAATGCTCATGCGTTGCGAATGGGTGGACATGATCAGGATTCAGTAATGTCGTTGAGGGCGGCCTGGAGTTCGGCATCGCTCATCGATTCGAGCGGCAGCGCCAGTAACTGCAACATGCGGTAGCCAATGGCCTGGCGGGTCAGCTCGAAGGCACGTCGCCGGCCTTCGTCCCCGCCTTCGGCATTCGATGGGTCCGGGTAACCCCAGTGCGTCTTGAGCGGGCTGCCGGGCCAGATCGGGCAGACCTCGTTGGCGGCGTTGTCGCAGACCGTGATGACGATCCGCAGCGCGGGTGCGTCGGGGCGTGCGAATTCGTCCCAGCTCTTGCTGCGATAGCCGGCGGTGTCGATGCCGACGTTTTCGAGCGCCTCGATGGCGAACGGGTTGATGCGTCCGCTCGGCGCACTGCCGGCGCTGTATGCGCGCACGTCTTTGCCAAGCCTGTGCGCCAGATGGTTGAGCATGGCTTCGGCAAGTACGCTGCGGGCCGAGTTGTGAGTACAGAGGATCAGGATGTGCGTGGTCATGGCTCAGCGGGCGGCGCGCGACGGAGTGCAGCGGGTAGCGGGAATCAGCTCGCACGTGCCACCGGCGCAACAGTTTTCGGTGAGATACGCCAGCAGAGCATTCATCTGCTCGAAGTTCGGCGAGTAGTAGATGAAGCGCCCTTCTTGACGGGAACTCAGCAGCCCCGCATGGCTGAGTTCCTTGAGGTGGAACGACAACGAAGACGGGGCGATGCCCGTCAGTTCGCTGATGCGCCCTGCGGCGAGCCCTTCGTCGCCATGCCGTACGAGCAGGCGAAAAACGGCCAGCCGGCTTTCCTGGGCGAGCGCGCCCAATTGAGTGACTGCGGTCTTGGTTTCCATATTTCGAATATTATTGAATTGTTTTGGTGAACGCAATGCAAGCGGCTTGCGGCTTTTCACAGTCCGGCGCCGGAAGTTGCACCGAGAACCGCACAGTTCGCCTACAGTGCAGAAGCTCTCGCCACCGATCAAAACCGGGTCAGACGGTCGCTTGCGCGCGCGGCACGGCGTATGCAGCTACGCTTGAATTGCGGGGCATTCCTGTCGGTCGTCCTCACGGCCCCGTCCTCTCTTTGCATTGACAAAAGACCTGCCAGAGGTTGAAGGGAGCGTTTCCGTGGAACCGAAGGACAGTCATGTCGCGTCCCCGCCGAGCGTCTCGCCCGGCGATGGCGGCACGAACCGGCGCCTGCACAGGCCCGAGGAGCACACCGAGGCCGATCTGCGCGAGATGATCCGTCTCAACGAGATCGGCAACCGCTGCGTGCGCCCCGGCAACGACATGCACGGCTGCATGGAGGCGATCCTGGAGGCCGCCATCGAGTTCACCGGCGCCGACAAGGGCAACGTCCAGATGCTCGACCGGCATACCGGCAAGCTCAAGATCATCGCTCAGCGCGGCTTCGATACCACCTTCCTGGCGTTCTTCGACACGGTTCATGCCGGCGACGGCACGGCCTGCGCCGTGGCGATGAGTTCCGGCCAACGCGCGGTGGTGGAAGATGTGATGCAAAGTCCGCAATTCAGGAGCGACACCTCTTTGCGGGTGCTGCTGGGCAGCGGTATCCGCGCGGTCCAATCCACGCCGCTGGTCAGCGGCAACGGTGCCGTGCTGGGCGTCATTTCCACGCATTTCCTGGAGCCGCATTCACCGTCCGAGCGCGCGCTGCGTTTTGTCGACCTGCTGGCGCGGCTGGCGGCCGATTACCCGGAGCGCAAACACGCCGAATGGGCCATCCGCGAGAGCGAGGAACGCTTTCGCGCGTTCATCCGCGCCACGTCAGACGTGGTCTATCGCATGAGTGCCGACTGGAGCGAGATGTGGTACCTCCATGGGCGCGAGTTCATCGTCGACACCACCGAGCCTTCATCGTCGTGGCTGGGCCGCTACATTGCGCCCGAGGATCAGCCCGACGTGATGCGGGCGATCAGGCAGGCCATCGCGGCCAAGGACGTGTTCGAGCTCGAACACCGCGTAATCCGCATCGACGGTACGCTCGGCTGGACTCACTCGCGCGCGGTCCCGATCATGGATGGCGCGGGGCAGATCGTGGAGTGGCTCGGTACTGCCCGGGACATTTCGCGGCGCAAGGAAACAGAGCATTCGCTACGGATGAGCGAGCTCCGGTATCGGACGCTCTTTGAATCCATCGATGAAGGGTATTGCATCATCCGCATGCTGTTCGACGATACCGGCGCGCCCATCGACTATGTCTTCGAAGAGGTCAATCAGTCGTTCGAACGGCAGACCGGTATTCGCGACGGCGTGGGGCGCTCGATGCGCAACATATCGCCCGACCACGAATCGCATTGGTACGAGGTCTACGGCCGCATTGCACGCACGGGCGAATCGGAACGCTTCGAGAGCGTCGCCGAGTCCTTGCATCGCTGGTTCGATGTCTACGCCTTCCGCATCGGCGAGCCCGAAGAGCACCGCGTGGCGGTCCTGTTCCAGGACATTTCGGAACGCAAGCAGACCGAGCAGGCACTGCGCGACAGCGAAGCACGCCTGCGAACCATCGTCGAGCAGTTGCCGGCCGGTGTCGGCGTGATGGACGGGACCGGCAAGTGGACCGTCAGCAACACGCTCATGGAGCGTTATCTGCCCTACGCGGCCCCGTCGGGCGAGCCCGGTCGCGTTCCGCTGTGGCGCGCCTGGAATGAAGATGGCGAACCGATCCTGCCAGAGGACTGGCCCGGCGCACGCGCGATGCGCGGCGAAACCGTGATGCCTGGCACGCAGATGCTCTATTCCGACGCCAACGGCCAGGAACTGTGGCTGCGCATGAGCGCGACGCCCCTGCGCTCCGAGGCCGGCAAGGTCATGGAAGCCTGCGCCGTCGCCCAGGACATCACGCAACTGAAAAAAGCCGAACAGGTCCTGCGCGAAGCGGACCGACGCAAGGACGAATTTCTCGCCACGCTGTCGCATGAACTGCGCAATCCCCTGGCGCCCATCCGCAACGGCCTGCACATTCTGCGGCGCAACTGTGGCAACGCCGAGGTCGCCGCCAGGGTCATGCCGATGCTCGAACGCCAGGTCGACCACATGGTCCGGCTGGTCGATGATCTGATGGAGGTATCGCGCATCACCGGCGGCAAGATCGAGCTGCGCAAGGAGCGGGTGGAACTGGCTTCGGCGCTGCGCAGCGCCGTGGAGGCAAGCAGTCCGCTGATCGAAGCCGCGCATCAGCGGCTGGTGATCGAATTCCCTGAAGCGCCGCTGACCGTCGAGGCGGACCCGGTGCGGCTCGGGCAGATCATTGCGAACCTGCTCAACAACGCCGCGAAGTACACCATGGAAGGTGGTCAGATCTGGCTGTCGGCGCACCGCGACGGCCATGATGCCGTGATATCGGTACGCGACAACGGCATGGGCATCCCCGCCGACATGCTGCCCAAGATTTTCGATCTGTTCACTCAGGCTGAGCGCACTTACAGCCGGGCCCAAGGTGGACTCGGCATCGGTCTGACGCTGGTACGGAGCCTGGTGGAGCTGCACGGCGGCAGGGTGAATGCCGCCAGCGACGGCCCTGGCAAAGGCAGCGTGTTCACCGTACGGCTACCGCTGACCGACGGCGCGGGGCTGTCGGCGCATCTTCATCCCCAGGCGTCCCGGCCGGACGCATTGGCCGGCTTGCGTGTGCTGATCGTCGATGATAACCGCGACGCCGCATTGAGCCTGGGCGCCCTGCTCGACCCGTTGGGCTCCGCGACGCTGACGATCCACGGCGGCGAAGCCGCACTCGCAGCGCTTGCCACCTTTGCGCCCGACGTCATCATCCTGGACATCGGCATGCCCGACATGGACGGCTACGAAGTCGCCCGCCGCGCGCGCGAGCTGACTGCCGGCAAGCCGATCGCCCTGATCGCGGTGACGGGCTGGGGTCAGGACGAAGACCGCCGCCGCTCGCGCGAAGCCGGCGTCGACTATCACTTCGTCAAACCGGTGGACCTGGAAGCGCTGGAAGCGCTGTTGGGTTCGACCGCAGCCGCCAAGCGCAGCATCGCGCAGTGAACCGTCGGCCGTCGTCCGCCCGCGCCGGCCCGATACCGCGGAGACGATCATGGGCGCGACTATGATTGAAGGAGGCATGAGGAGGCTTGCTTCATGATCAGCGCACTCAGGCAGGTATGCAGACACGATGTCTGCCATTCGATCCACGTCTTTCTGCTCGCCCTGGGCCTGCTCTTGGCGAGCGCGCTGGCCGGCGCAGCGCCGGGGCGCGTTGCCGTCGTCCTCGAACTGCAAGGCGCCGTGGGCCCGGCCATGTCGGATTACGTAAGCCGCGGACTGGCCCAGGCGAAGGCGCAGCAAGCCAGGGTGGTGGTCCTGCAGATGGACACGCCGGGCGGGCTCGATACGTCGATGCGCGAGATCATCCGCGCCATCCTCGCCTCGCCCATCCCCGTGCTGACCTACGTCGGCCCAAGCGGCGCACGGGCGGCCAGCGCCGGAACCTACATCCTGTACGCCGGCCACATCGCGGCGATGGCGCCGGGTACCAATGTCGGCGCGGCGACGCCGGTCTCGATCGGTGGACTGCCTTCGGCGCCGGGCCAGCGGCCCGAACAGTCCGCGCCGGAGCCCGGCAAGGCTGGCAGCACGATGGAAGCCAAGGCGATCAACGATGCGGTGGCCTACATTCGTGCGCTCGCCGAGTTTCGCGGGCGCAACGTCGAATGGGCCGAAAAGGCCGTGCGCGAGGCGATGAGCCTGTCGGCCGAATCGGCCTACAAACTACAGGTGATCGACATCCTCGCGGGCAGCATCGAGGACCTTCTCAGGCAGGCCGACGGCCGCAGCGTGAGAATCGGCGGCGCCACGGCCAGGCTGGATACCCGCGATCTGGCGCTGGTGCATGTCCCGCCCGACTGGCGCACCCGCACGCTGGGCGTCATCACCAACCCGAACGTTGCCCTGATCCTGCTCATGATCGGCTTCTACGGCCTGGTGCTGGAGTTCATGATCCCGGGCACCTTCCTGCCCGGCACGGTTGGCGCGATCTGCCTCCTGCTGGGTCTCTACGCGTTGGCGGAACTGCCCTTCACTTTCGCGGGCCTGGGCCTGATCCTGCTTGGCCTCGGGATGATGGTGTCCGAAATATTCATTCCTTCGGCCGGCGTCCTCGGCATCGGCGGCGTGGTGGCCTTCGTGTTCGGCGCAACGCTCTTGATGGAACCCGGCGAAGCACCCGGCTTCGGGCTCTGGTGGCCCATGGTCGCGGGAATCGCGATCACGGCCCTGGGGCTCGCCCTGTTGATCGGTCGGCTCGCCTTCAAATCGCGCCGCACCAAGCGCGTGACGGGGCGCGAGGCCATGATCGGCTCATTGGCGCAGGTCCTGGACTGGGCGGATGGCTCAGGGTACGTGCTCACCCAGGGCGAACGCTGGAAGGCCGTGGCGGATGAGCCCCTGGTGGCAAACCAGCGCGTCCGCATCGTCGGGCTCGACGGGCTCACCCTGCGGGTACGCCCCGCGGACGGGAACAACTGAAAAGGACATCGCACCATGGCCAATATCGCTTTCTTCGCTCCGATCATCGCTCTGCTCATCTTCTTGCTGGGCGCAGCGGTACGCATCCTGCGCGAGTACGAACGCGGCGTGGTCTTCACGCTCGGCCGCTTTACCGGCGTCAAGGGGCCGGGCCTGATCCTGCTGATTCCTTACGTGCAGCAGATGGTCCGGGTGGACCAGCGGACGATGGTGCTCGACGTCCCGTCGCAGGATGTGATTTCGCACGACAACGTCTCGGTGAAGGTGAACGCGGTGATGTACTTCCGCGTCGTGGACCCCGAGCGCTCGGTGATCCAGGTCGCCAACTACGGCCAGGCCACCAGCGAGCTGGCACAGACGACGCTGCGTTCGGTACTCGGCAAGCACGACCTCGACGAAATGCTCTCCGAACGCGACAAGCTCAACCATGACATCCAGGAAATCCTCGACACGCAGACCGATCCCTGGGGCATCAAGGTCGCCAGCGTGCAGATCAAGCACATCGATCTGAACGAGAGCATGGTCCGCGTCATCGCGCGGCAGGCGGAGGCCGAACGCGAACGTCGCGCCAAGGTGATCAGCGCCGAGGGTGAGCAGCAGGCCGCGCAGAAATTGCTTGAAGCCGCCGACATACTTGCCCAACGCCCGGAGGCCATGCAGCTGCGCTACCTCGGCACGCTGGCCGTGATCGGCGCCCAGAACAGCTCGACCATCGTCTTCCCCTTCCCCACCGACCTGGCCCGCGTGTTCGCGGATGCAGTGGGACGCACCAAGGATGGCGCGCCGGCCGCCTGAGGCTGACGCTTGATTCGCCGGACCGGCTCCGGCGTTGAATCGGCCCGCTCCGTGCGGATCAGGCGTCTTTGATCTCGGCGAGCAACTCCGGGTGGCGCTCGAGCAGCTTGAAGAGTTTGACCAGCGCGGGCGGTGGCCGGACGCGGCCGCTCTCATAGCGCGAGAACGTGCTGGCGGAGCCGCCGAAGAGCATGCCGGCTTCGGTCTGGCTGAGCCGCAACTGCTTGCGTACCCGCACGATGAGCTCGGCACCGGCGGCGCATACGTTGATCTGGCGGGAGAAAGCCCGCATGGCGTTCATGACGCGGGCAGACTCCTCGGCGCCGAGCAGCGCCTCGCCGCAGCTCATGCAGTAAAGGCCGCGGACCTCGGGAATGACAACGGTACGGTCGCGGCAGGTATAGGGAAGGTCGCGCGCGTCGGCGACGAGTTCGGCGCCGCCGCAGGCGGGGCAGTGTATGGCGGGGTGCATGTCGGGAGCTCCTCGATGACTGGGCCGCCGGGCACTGAGTGATGTGCCCGACGCTTCGCCGTCGCGTTGCCACACTGTGCGCGGGCCCCGCTCGATGACGGCGTATTACGCCATTGGCGTAAGCCCCCAATGAGAACGCCGACATGCTGCGCTGGCGTTGCGCGCGGTCAGACGAGACCGGAGCGAATGACGAATTCGATGAGCTCTTGATCGGACTGGGCGCCGATCTTCTCCATGGCGCTGCGTTTCTGATGGCTGATGGTCTTCTTGCTGCGTTCGAGCTGGCGTGCGATGTCGTTGACCGTGAGTCCGCCTGCAAAAAGGCGGATGACTTCGGTTTCGCGCAGCGAAAGATCGGCATTGAGCTGGGCGTCGCTGCGTTCTTCGAGCGCGGCGGATATGGCCGGGCTGATGTAGCGCCGCCCCGCGCGCACCACCCTGACGGCTTCGAGCAATTGCGTGGTCTCGCCGCTCTTGACCAGCAGGCCGCGCGCGTCGAGCTTGAGGATGAGCCGATAGACGAGCGGATTGGTGAGCATGGTCAGGACGATGACCGGCACGCGCGGATAGCGCTGGCGCAGGAATCGGAGCATGCGCGCACCGTCGTTGCCGTCGGTGTCGGGCATCTGGTAATCGGTCACGATCATGTCGGGCGGATCGGCCGCAACCAGCGCCGTGAGAGCACCCACTCCATCGGCTTCGCCGATGACGGAAATATCGGGCGCGCTCTTGAGCACAGCGACGATGCCGGCACGCACGACGGGATGATCGTCGGCGACGATGATGCGGATCATTGTGGTTCCTCCATGAGTCGAGCAACGCATGGGCGCAGTCGTTCGACGCCTGCACGCAAGGTGTCGGGCTGCGCACGCTGCGCGGCCTGTTCGATGGCCTCGGCCAGTGCGGCTTCGGCAGCCATGTGCATGACGGCAAAGCCGCCCTTGAGTCGATGGGCGTGTTCGGTGGCAACGGCGAAATTGCTCTGGCCGACGGCCTGGTTGAGCGCGCGCCAGTCGGCATCGAGCGCGCGCAGAAAGGTCTTTCGCAGATGCTCGCTGTGGATCACCCCGCCCGCATCCCCCAGCCTGTCGGCCGCCGAGCCGACGTCGGCGGGCTCGGCGGGCGCGTGCTTGACCAGGGCGGCACGCAGTTGTTCGAGGCTGATGGGTTTGACGAGGTAGTCGTGCATGCCGGCTTCGCGCGCACGCTGCGATTCGGTCAGAACGGCGTTGGCCGAAGTGCCGATGACAGGCCACAGGTGCCCTGCCCGCTTCGCCTGACGGGTGAAGTCATAGCCGCTCATGCCCGGCAGGTTGATGTCTACGAGCGCAACGTCGACATCGATGCGGGCGAGATCCTTGAGAGCAGTTTCGGCGTCGCGATAACAGTAAGCCTTGCATCCGAGGTGCGCGAGCTGTTCGGCCAGCAGTTCGCGGCTGACCGGGTGATCGTCGATGACCGCCACATGCAGACCGAGACTGCGCGTGGTGATTGTGGTGTGCGCTGCGTGCGCGACACGACGGCCGGCAGCGCGCAGGACGGCATCGACGATGTTGGCGTGGCTGTAGGGGTCTGTCTCGAAGAGCCAGGCTTCGTCTTCGTCGAGCAGTGGCAGGCTGGTGAGCTGTACGACGGCCGCATAGCCGCCGACCTCTTCCCGCGTGGGTCGGACGTCGTCGTCACTGACGACGAGCAGGTACTGGCCGGGCTCGGCGTCGCCGGGCAGCGGATCGCCCTGGAGGCGCACTTCGGCGCCGCGCGCGGCGAGCAGGTTGGTGAGGTTGTCGCGAATGTCTCTCACCGATGCGCGCAGAACGACACGTATGCCCTCGAGTACGGCAGCGACGGGCTGGACGCGTTCGACGGAGAGATCCGCCAGCAGCACGAATGAGCTGCCGACGCCAGGAGTACTGACCAGGTCGATGTCGCCGTGCATGAGGTTGGCCAGCCGTCGGCTGATGGCAAGTCCGAGGCCGGTGCCCGGGGTGTTGCCGGCGCGCGCCTGGACAAATGGCTCGAAGAGCTGCCGCTGCTGTTCAGGCGCGATGCCGATGCCAGAGTCGGCGACCTGAACGCGGATGGCGGCCTGCGGCATGGCCACGGGCCCACCATCGTCCGCATCATCGAAGTCATCGCTCTCGTCATCGTCCGCGCCCATGTCGATGTCGAGCCGGACGAATACCCGCCCCACCTCGGTAAACTTGATGGCATTGTTGAGCAGATTGGAGGCGACCTGCCGCAGCCGCCCGGGATCGCCCAGGAGCCGGATATCGACGTCAGGCCTCAGGGCGCATTGCAGGACGAGTCCTTTCTGGTGGGCAAGCGAAGCGTAGGCGAGCACGACAGATTCGATGAGCGCCACGGGGTCGAAAGGCGTGTGCTCGAGGTGAATCTCGCCAGATTCGATCTTCGAGAAATCAAGCACTTCATCGACGACTTCGAGCAGGCTGCGGGCGGAGCCCTCCGCCCGCTCGAGCCAGCGCCGCTGGGACGCCGGCATATCGGCATGACCCATCAGTTCGAGCGTGCCGAGCATGCCGTGCAACGGCGTGCGGATCTCGTGGCTCATCGTCGACAGGAATAAGGTTTTGGCCTGGTTGGCTGCGTCGGCCGCCGCGCGGGCGCGTTCGGCGGACGTGGATGCCTCCACCAGCGCGGCCTCGGCGCGCTTGTTGTCCGAAATATCGGTGAGCGTGCACAGGCGTGCCGATTCTCCGCCATATTGGATCTGACTGCTGGTGACGAGCAGATCGCAAGCTTGCCCGTCGGGCAGCGTCACCCGTACCTCGCCCGGCGCGGGCGAGGTGTCGCGACCGATCAGTTCGCCAAGCAATGGGTGCCGCGCGTCACCGACGACGGGTCGCTGCAGCAGCGCGCGGGCGCGATCGTTGGCAATGGAAGGCTCGACCTGGCCGTGCTTGAGCACGAAGATGCCGGCCGGTGCGGCCTGCAACACCGTCGTGACGAGCGCGCCACTATCGCGCAACTGCTGCAATCGCGCGGCCGATGGTCGAAGAATGTCGCGATAGATGCGCCACTTGCCGAACATCACCAACGCCAGGGCGAGCAGCGCCGCAGCGATGGGCAGCGCAATGCGCCAGGCATAGGGCCCGACGAGATCGCCATAGGGCACGGCCATGACGATGGTCAGTGGACCGTCACGCGAGTAGATGAGTACCCGACGAAGTTGAAAGTCGTAGCGTTCTCTCTGCCCGGCCGGGCCGGAAATTTGTGGCCGAATGTCGCGTGCGCCCGCGCCGACGAACAGAGGCCGCCCGTCGGGCAAGTAGATGGCGAAGTTCTGCGCCATGTGCATGGCGACGTTGCTCAATATGCTGTACTGCCTGGCGTTGGCGGCAACCATCATGGTGCCGCCCTCCGCTAACGCCCCACTGACCGCCGCTACCGGTTTGACGTAGTAGAAAATGTTGGTCGCTTCCTTGACGCTGGCGCCGGGCACGACGAGAACCTGACGGTTCCAGTCGAGATCGCGCCGGAATTCAATGAATCGCTCCAGCAGTTGCCGATCGCGCGCGAGATAGACTTCGGGCGCTTCGCTGGTGTCATCGAGCGCTGGAATACGGATGGCGAAGTCGCCCTTGCTGGAAAGAAAGACCGTGGTAACGGTAGGTCCGCCCTGTTGCCAGGCAGCGAATTCGTGGATGGCCATGCGCCACGCGGCCAACAGGCGTTCCTGCGTGACAAGTTCGCGACTCGCGGCGACGAAACTGAATGAGTGCGTCCATGCTGTGGCAGGAACGTTAACAATGCTCTTGTCCGGTATGGCTATGTCGGATGCCAGTCGCAGAAAGGGGATCTGGCCCCCGGACAGGCTCTCGCCCAGCCGCTGCGTATAGCCGACGATGCGAGCATGGGTATCCTGCAGGCGTACGAGCTCGGCGTATCGCCAGCCGAACTCGCGTTCGAGAATGGCGTTACCGAGCAAGGTCAGGTAGGCCACCAATGTGGCAAGGATGCCGACGCAGAGCAGCCTGGAGAACGTCTGGACGAGCGCCGGCGGCCTCTGCTCGGTGAGGTGAGCGTCGTCCTGTTGAGCACCCCGTTCGCTTACCGAACGCATGTCCTGCACCTCCATCGAATGCGCCATGCGCAGGCCTCGCATCGTTTTGCCGAGCGGACAGTTTCCAATGTCGTGTGAGGTGCAGCGCGGCCAGTGCCGACAGGCATGACCCGCGACGCATAAGGTGGATTGAGACTTTTCCAGCGACATGGATGGCATTGTCGCCAAAAAGACCGCCACTTCTCGGCAAGACCAGACCCAGGTGCCATGAGAGATCGACAAACCATTTTTGTCCGAAGTTTCCCCTACAACGCCGCGATTTCTGCGTTTTCTTTATAGAGCACGGCTCATTCGAATGGAATGCGGATAAGCCGTGCGGCAGTGAAGCAAAATCGGCCGGATTCAATCCCTGCGAACACGCGCGCAACGCAAGCGCGTCGTCGCGCGATGGATCGTTCAGTATCGAACGTTGTGCGGCCCCGCGATCAGGCATTCTCGCCGTCGTCGACGGGCGAACAGACTGGCCAGAATGCGCGCAGATCGGCGCATATGTCTTTTAGATATGCGGACCTGTCTTTCCGGGACATCGCAAGGGGCGAATGAGCTTCAACACATCTATCGGAAAATTTCCACGCGATCAGAAAACCCTCAATACCATTTGCATGGGCATGGATTCGCGGCTGTGGCGATGTGTTTCGCGCACCGCCGTGCCCCTCGATCTGCGACTCGTCTCATGTACAGCGGCAGGGTGTGAATGAGAAATTTCTAGGCCTCGAAACCGCTTGTTCTCATGGAGGCCTTCATGTCCTATCTCGAATCCACCGCCGCCTCACTGACTTCCGCGGCGACCCACCCCTCATCCCTGATGGCCCCGCGCACGACCCTCACACACGCCGTGATGATCGTGGACCCGCACCCCATGATTCATGTCGGCGTACGCGGCTTGCTCGAGAATGATCTCTCGCTCACGCTGGTGGCATCGGTCCGCCGCCCGGATGAAGCCCTGCAAACCGCCTCACGCTTGATGCCGGACGTCATCGTGACGGACCCCTTCATCGCCAACAACGACGACCTGCAGTTCGTGCGCGACCTGGTCGCCCTGCCCTATCACCCGAACGTGCTCCTGTTCTGCGACGGTCACCACATGCGCTATACGCCTTCGCTCGCCAAACTCGGCATCAAGGGCTTCATGTACAAGGAATCGGCCCTGAACGATCTGGCCACGACGATCCGGCTGGCCGCTTCGGGCTTCACATGCCTGCCGCATTCGCACGCGGCGCGACTGACCCGGCGTGAAATCGAAGTGGTGCTGGCGCTGCTGGATGGCAGGAACAATCTCGATGTGGCCGCCGACATGGGCTTGAGTCCGAAGACCGTGAGCCATCATCGCGTGGCCGCGCTCAAGAAACTGAGCATGCCGTCGCTGGCCGCCCTGGCCGGACGCCACGACGTCACCCAGGCACTGCGGCGCGGCGAATACGCCTGATGCGCGCGTGCTCGCAGGACCGCGCCGAGCATCTTGCAGCCATGGCGGTTGTCACGCGCGCTCAACATCCATGAAATGACACACGGATCGCCTCTATCCCCGCGCATCACGACAGCCACGAAAATGCCGCGCGCGTGACGGATGAGATCGACGTGACCAAGCCGGCGGCAGCCGCGCCATCAAGCTGCACGACAACGGCACGGCGGCGACCGACACGCAGTTGTTCATCGTGGCGTCCAAGAGCTACCACGCCTCGGGCATCGCGAACCCGGATCGAGCCCGACGCTACGCAGATACAGGTCCACCTGCGGCCCCGATTGCCGTTGCTCGGCTGCTCGCGGACCTTCTTCGCTTTCCCGGCAGCCACCTTGAGCACTTCGGCGGGCAGACCGGCGTTGTCACCGCCTGCGCGCCGAACAACACCTCCCACGTCAGCGGGCCGACTTCGCCATCCTGCCTGAGCGGCCGACCGGCGCTGTCGACATGACATGCCTGAAAGAGCTTGACCACGTGGTTGGGGTATTGCATGGATGCCTCGCCTTTTGCGTTGTCGTTGCAGGAATTCCACACCGTCTGGCGGTATAGGGAGCGTGCGCGGCCAGGTCAGTGCCCGAAGAGGTACCCGGCACGCGCGCTGCGGGCGTCAGGACACTGCCTGCGCCATCGCGCAGCGTGACAAGACCCACGATGGAGAGCCGCCATGAATCAACCAATCGAAATCCAGGTACAGAAGTGCCTCAAGGGCATGGACTATCCGGCCAGTGCCGACGAGATCCGCCGGCAGGCCGACGCTCACGGCGCGAGCGACGAAGTGCGCGAGGCGTTGAAGAATCTGCCTGACGATGAATACCGCACGCCGGCGCAGATCAGCAAAGCCATTGCGCACCACTGATCGCCGGAGCGACGCCATGGAGCGCTTCAACGACAAGGTGGTGATCGTGACCGGCGCGGCCTCTGGCATCGGCGAGGCCGTGGCGCGGCGCTTTTCCGAGGAAGGTGCCAACGTCGTACTGGTGGATCGCAACGACCCGACGCCCGTGGCGAAGTCGCTGCCCGAGGCGCGCACGATGGTGTGCAAGCTCGATGTCTCGACGCCGCGCGCGATGCAGGAGGTGGTCGAGCAGACCGTCTCCCGCTTCAACGGCCTTGACGTGCTCGTGAATAACGCAGGCATTTTTGCCGCCGGCGACCCGGCCGACATTACCGACGAAGACTGGCACAAGGTCATTGCGACCGATCTCGATTCGGTGTTCTACGGCTGTCGCGCGGCCTTGCCGGAACTGCGCCGACGGCGCGGGTGCATCGTCAATACGGCATCGGTATCGGGACTCGGAGCCGACTGGGGGATGAGCCCGTACAACGCGGCCAAGGGCGGCGTGGTGAATCTCACGCGCGCCTTGGCGCTGGACCTGGGCAAGGACGGCGTGCGCGTCAACGCCGTGTGCCCGGGACTGACGCGCACCGGCATGACGCGCGACATGATGACCGACGAAGCCGTGCTGACGAAATTCCGCGAACGCGTGCCGCTCGGGCGCGTATGCGAGCCCAGCGAAGTCGCCGCCGTGGTGGCTTTCCTCGCCAGCGATGACGCCAGCTTCATCAGCGGCGCCAATGTGCCGGTCGACGGCGGCCTGACGGCCTCCAACGGCCAACCGCCACAGAACTGAGGTGACTCCATGCCCACACAGAGCCCGGATTCCGCCGATCCGCACATCGGCGACGACGATGTAGCCCAAGACGTCGGCGCCGGCCAGACCACCGGTACCGAGACCCTGCACGAACAGCCCGCCTCGCCCAGCAGCATCGAACATGTCGACGGCGGCATACGTGGTGGCATCACGCCGGGGCGCCGCGCACGTGGCGCTGCGCGCGTCACACGCTAGCCACGGGAACGGCAGTTGCGGCACAGGCAGGGGGACGCATCCATGACACGCGATCACGACACGCCGAAGGAACACGAAGGTTTCGCCGAGGCACTGCTGACGGAACTGGGCATCGTGCCGCCGCCGCTTCAGCGCCCGGAGGACTCGACGCCACCCGCTGCGCCGCACCCCGGCCGCGAGGGTGAGCCGTCCCCGCAATCGGATTCGAACCCTGCGCCCTGACGCCAAGGAGACGCACATGAAGCTCAGACATATCGTCATCGCCGCTATGGCCGGCGGCGCCCTGTCCACCGCAGGGGCCGCAGGCCTGACCGCCAACGACAAGGCATTCATCACCAAGGCCGCGCAGGGAGGCATGACCGAAGTACAGGCCAGCCAGCTTGCCGAAACACAGAGTAGCGACCCGAAAGTGAAGGCGTTTGCCGCGCGCATGGTCGAAGACCACAGCAAGGCCAACCAGGAGTTGATCAGCATCGTCTCGGCCAAGGGCGGAACTCTGCCGCCGTCGGTGTCGGAAGAGCAGGCCAAGTTGCTGGGACTGTTGAAGACCTCCAGCGGCAAGGACTTCGACAAGCTCTACGCCGACAAGGTGGGCGTCAAGGCGCACGAAGAGACGGTCAACCTGCTGGTCAAGGAATCGCGCAGCGGCGACGATGCCGACCTCAAGGCTTTCGCCACGCGCACGCTCACGCCGGTGCGCATGCACCTGGACATGGCCAAGGACCTCAATCGCGCCGTGCACTGACACGCCGCGGCACCGGGAGGCCCGATGCAGCACCGCACTGAGATATTGATCATCGGCGGCGGTGCGGCGGGCCTGACCTGCGCCATGTACCTGCGCCGCTTTCACCGCGAAGCGATGGTGGTCGACGCGGGCAACACGCGCCTGCTGGGCATTCCGCTGTCACACAATTACCCCGGTTTTCCGCGCGGCCTGCCCGGGCCGACCTTGTTGCGCCGGCTTCGCCAGCAATTGGAAGCCTATGGCGGCAGCGTGCATGAAGGCACCATCGTCGAGGTCTTCAAAACGGACGAATGCTTTCGCGCCGTGGGCGAAGACTTCTCCGTGGACGCGCGCTACGTCGTGCTCGCCACCGGCGTGTCGGACGAAACGCTCGACATGCCGGAAGTCGACGCCGCGATCGCGCGCGGATACCTGCGCTACTGCCCCATCTGCGACGGCTACGAAGTCACCGGCAAGCGCGTGGGCGTGGTCGTGCGCGACGCGGGCGGGCTGGGTGAAGCGCGCTACCTGCGTCAATTCACGGAACGCGTGACGGTGATTCCGCTGCATGGACACGTGGAATTCGACGAAGCCACGCGCGCGCGCATGCTCGACGATGGCCTCGGGCTCGCCGACAGCCCCTTGTCGGGCCTCATGCTGGATCGAGGCGGCGTGCAGGTCGAACATGCCGACGGCCGCGACGACTACGATTCCCTGTATTGCGCGCTGGGCACCCGCGTGCACAACCACCTGGCACAACAACTGGGCGCCGCCGTCGATGAGGCCGGCTATGTCGTCACCGACGAGCACGGCCAGACCAATGTCGACGGGCTGTACGCCATCGGAGATCTATCCGTCGGCATCAACCAGATCGCCGTCGCCGTGGGCAAGGCCGCGATCACGGCCTCTGCCCTGCAGGTGCGGCTGGGCACGCACGCGTGAGGACTCCACGTAACTTCTACCGCCGCCGTGCAATTTCTACGTCGTGGCACGGCGTCACCACAGCGTTCCAACGCGGCACTGAAAATGCGGCGGGCTGCGGGTCGGCACTCCCGGACTCCCAGCATGTCGATGGACAACGCCCGCAACGGCACACCCAATCCGCAGCGCCTGGTCGGCACATTGCGCGATGCGCTGTTCCTTTCGCCGCATTTCGATGATGCGGTCTTCAGTTGCGGGGCCTTCATCGGCCAATGCCGGCGCGCCGTGGTAGTGACGGTGTTCGGCGGCGCGCCCGTCGACGGGTCGATGGTCACCGAATGGGACTCGCGCTGCGGATTCCGAGATGCGCACCATGCCTTGGCGACACGTCGCGCGGAAGACGCCGAAGCCTTGCGCGTACTGGGCGCCGAAGGCGCGTGGCTGCCGTTCTGCGATGCCCAGTACGGGCAGGCGCTGGACGAGGCAGCGCTTTTTCGCGCCTTGCGACAGGCCTTCCTGGGCGCTGCCCTGCCAGCGCTGATCTTCCCGCTCGGCCTGTTTCATGCCGATCACCGGGCGACGTGGCGCGCATGCATGGCGCTTGCGGCGCGCAATGTGCATCTGCTGGCCTTCGAGGATGCCATCTACCGCCGCATTCCCGGACAGGTGCAGTCGCGCATCGTCGAACTGGCCGCGAGCGGACTCGTCGCCACGCCGGTGACGCTGCCGGGCGACGCCGGGGGCGACCTCAAGCGACATGCGGCCCGCTGCTACCGCAGCCAGTGGAAGGCTTTTCCCCCCGGCGGACTGGACGACCTGGCCGATCCGGAACGCTACTGGCTGATCGAACGGAGCGATGGCCCATGAGCCTGCAACGGCGCGTCACCGTCGTGATGCTGACCTTCAACCGCCGCGACGAGGCGCTGACCACACTCGCGCGCCTGATCGCCCTGCCCGGCGCTCCGTCCGTGGTCGCCGTGGACAATGGTTCGAGCGACGGCACGGCGCTGGCCATCGCTGCGCACTTCCCGCAGGTACGGCTGGTGCGCCTGGACCGCAATCTGGGCGCGGCGGGTCGCAACCATGGCGTGGCGCGGGTGCGCACGCCGTATGTAGCCTTCAGCGATGACGACACCCGTTGGGAACCCGGCGCGCTCGATCATGCCGCCGATCTGCTCGACGCCGACCCTGCGCTGGCCGTCATATCGGCACACGTGCTCGTTGGCCCGCACCGCCGCGACGATGCCGCCTGCGTGCCGATGGCGCGCAGCCCGCTGGGCGATTACGGCACGCATGGGCGGCGCATCCTGGGCTTCATGGCCGGCGCCTGCGTGATGCGCGTGGATGCGTTTCGCGCCGCGGGCGGCTACAGCGAAAGGCTGTTCATCGGCGCCGAAGAAATGCTGCTGGCGCTCGATCTGGCCGAGCGCGGCGCGATCATGGCGTACTGCCCGCAAGTGGTCACCTGGCACGATCCGTCCCCGGTGCGCGACGCCACCGGGCGGCGCTGGCTGCTGGCCCGCAATGCGATCTGGATCGCCTGGATGCGCATGCCGGCCCGCTGGGCCTGGCGGCTGACGTGGAAGATGCTTCGCCAGTTGCGGCGCGACCGCCTGCTGCTGACCGGCCTGTGGCGTACCGTGCGCGGGCTGGCGCCGGCTTTGGCTGCGCGCCGCGTCGTATCGGCGCGCGTCATCGAAATGTGGGCGGCCGTCGAAGGCCCGCCCGACGTTGCGCGGAGCTGATCGATGACCGACCGCACCTCGCAACGCGTGTGGATGACATTGGGTGCGGCAATCTGGCGTTTCCGCAGGCGCACGCTCGCCGCCATCGGCCTGGTGGTGCTCGCCAAACTGTCGGCGGTGGCGGTGCCGATGGCGCTCAAGCAGATCGTCGACCAGTTCAGCGCCCAGAACGTGGCGCTGACGCTGCCGGTCTTCCTCCTGCTGGGCTACGCCATCCTGCGCTTCTTCGGCACTTTGTTCGGCGAGTTGCGCGACGTGATCTTCGCGCGCGTGGTTCAGACCACGGTGGCGGACTTTCTGGTGCGCGCCTTCACGCATCTGCACGATCTCGGCCCGCGCTTTCACAACCAGCGTCAGACCGGGGCGCTGACGCGCGACGTCGAACGCGGCACCACGGGCATCGGTTTTCTGCTCGGCGTGGCGTTGTTCACCATCGTGCCGACGCTCATCGAAATGGCGTCGGTGGTGGTCATTCTGGCGGTGGCATACAGCTATCTGTTCACGGTGATCATGGTGATCACTTTCGTGGTGTACGCCGTCTTCACGGTGGTCTTCACACAGCGTCGGGCGGTGTTTCAGCGCGCCATGAACCGCCTCGACTCGAACGCCAACGGCCGGCTCGTCGACAGCCTGCTCAACTACGAATCGGTGAAGTTCTACGTCGGCGAGACCGGCGAGATGGAGCGCTTCCGCTCGATCATGAACCACTGGGCGCGCACCGGCGTCATGAACCAGCGCGCACTGTCGACGCTGCACATCGGGCAGAGCGCCATCATCGCGGTGAGCGTGGCCACCATCATGCTGCTGGCAGGGCAATACGTCGTGCGCGGCAGCATGACGGTGGGCGACCTGGTGCTGATCAACGCCTACGTGCTGCAGATCTGCCTGCCGCTCAATTCGCTGGGCTTCATCTTCCGCGAGGCCAAGGACGCCACCATCAACGCCGAGCGCCTGTTCGGTCTGCTCGACCAGCGGCCGGACGTGGTCGAGCAGGCGGGCACGCCCGCGCTGCGTGTGCGCGCAGGCCACGTGCGCTTCGAGAACGTGGTCTTCGCCTATGAACCGGACCGGCCGATCCTGCACGACGTGTCGTTCACGATCCCGGCCGGCAAGACCGTGGCCGTCGTCGGCGGCAGCGGTTCGGGCAAGTCGACGCTGGCCCGCCTGCTGTTCCGCTTCTACGACGTCGGTGCCGGGCGCATCACCATCGACGAGCAGGACGTGCGCTCGGTCAGCCAGGCGAGCCTGCGGCGCGCCATCGGCATCGTTCCGCAGGACACGCTGCTCTTCAACGACACCATCGGCTACAACATCGCCTACGGGCGGCCGGGCGCGAGCATGGCCGAAGTGATCGACGCGGCCCGCGCGGCGCAGATCGACGAGCTGATACGCACGCTACCCCAGCAGTACGACACGCTCGTCGGCGAACGCGGCGTGAAGCTCTCGGGCGGGGAGCGCCAACGCATCGCCATTGCGCGGGCGATCCTCAAGAACCCGCCGATCCTGGTGTTCGACGAGGCCACGGCCGCACTCGACACGCGCTCGGAGCGCGCCATCCAGGACGAACTGAACCGCCTGGCAAAGAACCGCAGCAGCCTGCTGATCGCCCACCGTCTGTCGACCGTGGTCGATGCCGACGAAATACTCGTCATGGAGCACGGCTACATCGTCGAGCGCGGCACGCACGATGCGCTGCTCGCGCAGTCGGGCGTATACGCGCAGATGTGGCGCCTGCAGCAGCAGCAACGCGATCTCGAATTCACTGCCCAACGGCTGGCACGGCAGCCGCTCAATCTGACTTCGCTGGTCGCCGACGTGATCGACGGACTGCGCGGCAGCATCGAAGAGCGTGGCATCAAGCTCTACACCAGCATCGCGCCCGAGGCGATGCGCATCACCGGCGACCTGACGGCGCTGCACAAGGCCATCTGGGACGCCATGGCGCACATGATCGACGCGGTCGGCCAGGCCGGCAGCATGGAGCTTCACCTGCAACGGCAAGGGGCCAACGCATTGCTGACGCTGGAAGGTGCGGTGCGCGAGCGACTGCCGTCGGCCGAAGGCGCCGCCGCGAAGCCGGTCTTCGATGTGGTCGACGCCGAAGATCTGCTGGCGCGCAATGGCGGCAGGTTTTCTGTCACGCGCGACGACACACTGATGCGCATGGTCTTCGAGGTGCCTCTGCGCGCCGTGGCGCCCGCTTCGATTCAAACAGCATCGCACGTGCCGGGGCTCTCCGGCGTCACCGTGGCGTGCATCGATGACGACGACGAAGCGCGCCAACTGCTCGGCGAAGTGCTCATCCCCGAAGGCATCGAGGTGCGCCCGTTTGCTTCGGGCCGTGCCGCGCTGGCCTGGCTCGCCGCCACGCCGGCCGAACAGTGGCCGCAGGCATTGCTGTGCGACATCTCGCTGGCGGACGGCGAAGACGGGTACGAAGTCATCGGTCAGGTGCGCGAACTCGAAGAGCAACGCCAGGTACCGCCGGGCCGCCGGCTGCCCGCCATCGCGTTGACGGGGCTGGCATCGTCGCGCGATCGCATGCGTGCCCTGCTCGCCGGTTTCCAGTTGCACATGGCCAAGCCGGTCGCACCGCAGGAATTGCTCGCCGGCATTGCCAGCCTGGTCAGCCAGCCAGCCCGGCGCGCCACGGATGCGTGAGCCGATCGCGTCTTTCACTTTTTACGTTCACGGAGAAGAACATGCCCGCCACAACGCCCCCGCGCAGTCACTTTGCCGATCACGCGGCCGCCGCGCACGCCGTCGACATGGTCCTCCCCGCCATCGAAGCGGCCATGAAGGTGCAACGCTGCGGTGACAGTGGGTGCCTTCACATCGTCGTCATGGATGCCGCCCGCACACCGGCTGTCAGCAGCTTCGAAGAAGCGATCCTGTACGAGCGATCGCTGGGCGAGCGCGACAAATGGGACGTCGATTACGCCGGTCTTGCGCGCGCCAAGGCACGGCTGAGCTGGCAGCACGGCATGGACAGCCACGCCGTCCAGACTTCGTGCGCGCATGTTCTTCGCGAAGGCGACGTTCTGCTATGGGGTGGCGTGTCGCTCAATGGCATTGTCGTGGCCATGAGCGGATTTCACCCGTGGTACGACGAAGCCTTCTCGTGCGCCATTGCAGCGTGCCTGCGGGCCTTGGCACGCGACACCCACGATCGCAGCGCCTCGAGGCTGTTTGTCGCTTGATGTGGGCACGCGGGTTGCGGACGGTGGCTCACCACTATAGTGAATCCGCGAGGACATCCATGATCCCGACCCGAATCGCACTGATCAGCGAACATGCCTCACCCCTCGCACAAAGCGGCAGTGTCGATTGCGGCGGGCAGAATGTTTATGTCGCCCACGTGGCGCGACAGCTCGCCGCGCGCGGCTGGCTGGTAGATGTTTTCTCTCGCCGGGATTCTGCGGCACAGCCGGAAGTCATCGAGTGGCTGCCGGGCGTGCGCGTGGTTAATGTACCGGCAGGTCCGGCGCGTTGCATTCCGAAAGAAGAACTGCTGCCATACGTCGACGACTTCGCGGACTGGATGCAGTACTTCATGCGCCGGCAGGCGCTGTCGTATGACGTCATTCACGCCAACTTCTTCATGTCGGCGTGGATCGGCCTGCAGTTGCGGCGGGCCTTTGGCATTCCGCTGGTGGTGACCTTCCATGCGCTGGGCCGCGTACGCCGCGAACACCAACGCGAGGCGGACCGCTTTCCCGATTCGCGCTTCGCCATGGAGCAGGCCGCCATGGACGAAGCCGATGCCATCGTCGCCGAGTGCCCCGAGGACCTCGCCGACATGCGCCGCCTCTACGGCGTCGACCCGTGGCGCGTCCACGTCGTGCCGTGCGGCTTCGATTCGCACGAGTTCCGCCCGCTGTCGCGCCGGCACTCGCGCATGCTGCTCGACATGCCCGCTGGCGAGTTCTCGGTACTCCAGCTCGGGCGGATGGTGCCGCGCAAGGGCGTGGATACGGTGGTGGAGTCGATCGCGGCGCTGCGCGACCGCCACAACATCCGCGCTGCGCTGTACGTGGTCGGCGGCAACACCCACGAACCGGACCCGGTCGCCACGCCGGAGATCGCCCGTCTGTCGCAGATCGCGCATGACCTGGGCATTCGCCATCAGGTGCACTTCGTCGGACAGCGCGACCGCGACGAACTGGCGCACTACTACTGCGCCACCAACGTCTTCGTGACCACGCCCTGGTATGAGCCGTTCGGCATCACACCCGTAGAGGCCATGGCGTGCTCGCGCCCGGTCATCGGCGCAGAGGTGGGCGGCATCGGCTTCAGCGTCGTCGATGGCGAAACCGGCTTTCTCGTTCCGCCGCGCGACCCGCTGGCCGTGGCCCACTGTCTGGCACGCCTGTACCACGATCCTGCGCTGGCCGGCAGCATGGGACTGGCAGGCCATGCGCGCGCCGAGGCGTGCTTCACGTGGGCCAAGGTGGCCGATGAACTGATCGCGGTCTACACCGCGGTCGCGCAGTCTGCCGACGCCGGCGCATTCGACGAGCAGGCGCCGGTCGACACCCTGGTTGCGCCCTCTTCCGCCCCGATGTCCATGGGCATCTGATGCCAGGAGCATGACATGACACTCAGCCAGCAAAAGAGCGATGCGCGCGATGCGCGCGATGAGCGCGATGAGCGCGATGAGCGCGATGAGCGCGATGAGCGCGATGAGCGCGATGAGCGCGATGAGCGCGTAGTGATCATCACCGGCGCCGCGCGCGGCCTGGGCGCGGCCATCGCGCAGACGCTGGCGGCCGACGGCATGTGCATCGTCGCGGTCGACCGCGATGCCGCCGGGGTCGAATCGACCGCGCAGCGCCTGAACGACAGCGGTGCGCGGGTCATGGCGTTGCCTGCCGACATTACCGATGAATCGTCGGTCGCACGCACCGTCGACGGCGCATTCACGGCGTTCGGGCGGATCGACGTGCTGATCAACAATGCCGCCATCGACATCACGTTGCCGATCGAAGAGCTGGAAATCCGCGACTGGAACCGCGTGGTGGCGACCAACCTGAGCGCGCCATTCATGCTCACGCGGGCAGCGCTGCCCCAGTTGCGCCAGCACGGCGGGCACGTGGTGAACATCGCCTCGACCGCATCGCGGCGCGCGTGGCCGAACGCCGCTGCCTACCACGCCACCAAGTGGGGATTGCTGGGCCTGTCGCATGCCTTGCATGCCGAGTTGCGTCCGCAGGGCGTCAAGGTGACCGCCATCGTGGCCGGCGGCATGCGCACGCCATTCCTGCTCGATCGCTTTCCCGATATCGACCCGACCGTGTTGCAGGACCCGGCCAACGTGGCGCGCGCGGTGCGCTTCGCGCTGTCGCAGCCGGCCGAGACGGTGATTCCCGAGATGATGGTGTTGCCCATGCGGGAGACATCATGGCCCTGAGACCGGCGGTATTCCTCGACAAGGACGGCACGCTGCTGCAGGACGTGCCGTACAACGTCGAGCCGCGACTGATGAAGTTCGCCCCGCAGGCGGCGGCCGCCCTGCACGTGCTGGGCCGCCTGGGCATGCCCTTGGTGGTGGTGAGCAATCAGCCCGGCGTGGCGCGTGGATGCTTCGAGCATGCGCGCCTGCGCGGCGTCACCAATCGCCTGCACGAGATGTTCGCCGCCAACGGCGCGCGCCTGTCCGGTTGCTACTGGTGTCCGCATCATCCACAGGGAACGGTGGCGGAATATGCCCGCGACTGCGACTGCCGCAAGCCCGCGCCGGGACTGTTGTTGACCGCTGCGCGCGAGCTTGGACTGGATCTGTCGCGCTCGTGGTTCATCGGCGACATTCTCGACGACGTGGAGGCCGGCCATCGCGCGGGTTGCCAATCGATACTGGTCGACAACGGCGGCGAGACCGAATGGCGGCAGGATTGCGCCGCACGCGTGCCGGACGCGATCGCCGATGATCTGCACGACGCGGCGCTGCATATCGCCAGCGCCCTGTACCGGGGGCAGGCAGCATGACGACGACGTGGCAGAACGCGCACAACGTGCTGGCCATCCGGCTGGACAACATGGGCGACGTGCTCATGACCACCCCGGCCATGCGCGCGCTGCGCGATGCCACGCCCGGACGGCGCATCACGCTGCTGGCCTCGCGCGCCGGCGCGGCGCTGGCGCCGCATCTGGATTGCGTCGACGACGTCATCGCCTACGACGCGCCATGGGTCAAGCATGCGCAGCACGGCACGTTCATCGATGACGACGCCATGATCGCCACGCTGCGTGCGTGCCGTTTCGATGCCGCGGTGATCTTCAGCGTCTACAGCCAGAATCCGCTCCCTGCCGCTTTGATGTGCCGCCTCTCCGGCATTCCGCAGGTGCTCGCGCATTGCCGCGAGAACCCGTACGCGCTGCTGTCGGACTGGGTGCCCGAGCGCGAACCCGAAACGCAGATCCGGCACGAAGTGCGCCGGCAGCTCGATCTGGTGGCCCACGTGGGCGCTGTCGTTCACGACAAGAAACTGGTCTTCCGGCCGGGCGCCACCGCGCGCGATCGCCTCGCCACGACGCTTGCCGATGCCGGCATCGACGGCGGCACGCCGTACCTCGTGCTGCATGCGGGGGCGACGGCACCATCGCGCATGTATCCGCCACAGGCCTATGCACGTGCCGCGCGCCTGCTGTTGGATGATTTCGATGGCTACATCGTGCTCACCGGTTCGTGCGCGGAGGCTGCCGACGTCGCCGCCCTGCTCGATGCCATCGGCCATCCCCGTGCGCGCAGTCTGGCCGGCATGCTGAACCTGGGCGAGCTGGGCGCGCTGATCGAGGGCGCGCGCGTGCTGATCGCCAACAACAGCGGTCCAGTGCATCTGGCCGCCGCGCTCGGTACGCCGGTGGTGGACCTCTATGCGCTGACCAACCCGCAGCACACGCCGTGGATGGTCGACAACCGCGTGCTGTATCGCGATGTGCCCTGCAAGTATTGCTACAAGAGCGTCTGCCCGGCCGGACACCATGCGTGCCTGACCGGCGTGCCGCCGGATGAAGTGGCGGCGGCGGCGCGCGCCATCTGGCGCGAGCCTGCGCCTTGCTGATTTCCTCGGGAGCCTGCCATGTATACGCTTGGCATCAACGCGGTCTACCACGATTCGGCCGCCTGCCTCGTCCACGACGGGCAAGTCATCGCCGCAGCCGAAGACGAGCGCTTCACACATATCAAGCATGGCAAGCGACCCCTGCCCTTTTCCACGTGGGAACTGCCCTTCCATGCCATCGATTACTGCTTGGCGGAGGCCGGCATCGCGCTGCGCGACGTCGACCACATCGCCTATTCGTTCGATCCTCGCCTGCTCGACGGCTACAGCGACGCAGCCACCATCGCCCTGCCGCTGCAACCGTCGGCACGGCGCGCCGCGAACGGGCATCGTTCGCCGTGGGACCCGTTGTTCATGTCATACGTCGTCAACGCGCCGCGACAGCTCGTGTCGGGGGCTCCGCTGCATTTGCAGAAGCGCTTTGCGGGTGTTGACCATGACTGGGTCCAGCCGCGCTGGCGCTTCGTGGAACACCATCTCGCGCACGAAGCGAGCGCGTTTCTCGCGGCGCCCTTCGACGAAACCGCCGTACTCACCATGGACGGGCGCGGCGAGCGCGCAACCACGAGTTTCGGTCACTATGCCGAGGGCAAGTACCATCGACTGCGGCAGATCGACCTGCCTCACTCGCTGGGGCTGGTGTACGAGGAGGTGACGCGCTACCTCGGATTCCTCCACTCGTCGGACGAATACAAGGTGATGGCGTTGGCTTCGTTCGGCGAACCGCGTTACGTGGAGCAATTTCGCGACATCATCCGCCGCCGCCCGCACGGCGCCTATGAAGTGTTGCCGCCGCAATTGGTCGAACGCTTCGGGCAGCCCCGCCAGCGCGGCGGTCCGCTGGAGGCGCTGCATTACGACATCGCCCGCTCCCTGCAGGCAGTGCTCGAAGAGACCGTGCTCGACATGGCGCGCTGGCTGCAGTCCGAGACCGGCAGCACTAACCTCGCCATGGCCGGCGGCGTGGCGCTCAATTGCGTCATGAACGCACGCGTGCGCGACATCGGCCCATTCGAGAACGTCTGGGTGCAGCCTGCGGCCGGCGACGCCGGCACGGCGCTGGGCGCCGCGCTCTGGATCGACTACGCCGAACGGCAGGCGGTCGGGCAGATCAAGCCTTACGTGATGGAACACGCCTATCTGGGGCCGGCGTACGGCGATGAAGAGATCGAGTCTTTCCTGAAGTGGACCCGCGTGCGCTATCGGCGCCTGCACAACGTGGCGGATGAAGCCGCCGCGCTGCTCGCACAGGACAAAGTCATCGGCTGGTTCCAGGGACGCATGGAGTTCGGCCCGCGGGCCTTGGGCG
>NZ_JBGVSA010000035.1:0-28020 GCF_041807905.1 Uliginosibacterium sp. sgz301328 | reverse complement strand
CTGCCTATACGGCAGTGAAGGGCAGCGGTTTTGTCCAGCCGCCGCAACCTCTTTTCTGAGCTGCCTATACGGCAGTGAAGACGAGGGAGACATGCCGCGCAGGCTGCGCGAATTTTCTGAGCTGCCTATACGGCAGTGAAGTATCTACCGGGTAACGCATGCAATTCTCCTACTTTCTGAGCTGCCTATACGGCAGTGAAGCCGCGCTGCCAGTTCGCCGTCTTCCGCTGCAATTTCTGAGCCGCCTATACGGCAGTGAAGAAAGCCTCTCCGCAGCGCACTTACGGCTCTCTTTTCTGAGCTGCCTATACGGCAGTGAAGAGGCGCGCTGTAGGTCCGCAGGGAATGCCTTGATTTCTGAGCTGCCTATACGGCAGTGAAGTAGACATCCAACGGCCCCAAATGGCCATGGCGTCTAGCTTTGGGGGCACCAGCCCTTGCAGAACCGTTTTTTCCCAGGGCTCTGCAAGTGGCTGTTTTTGCTAACGGGTTCTTCGCCGCCAAAAAAAGGGTCAAAACCAGGGGACCGTGGCGGACGCACTCAGACCGAACGCATTGAAGTTGCCCCGTACCGCTTCGTTCTGACAGGGACGATGTTCGATGAATAGTCGGTATGGCTGGCCGGTGCTGCGGCTGCGAAGTTCCAGATATGGCAGGTCGAGGCGCTTCTCGATGGAATCCGGAATCCGCGCTCTTGCCTCTTCTTCGCTCCACCCTTGTCGCTTCATCTGTCGCCGACGAACACGGTCTGCGTTGCTGGTCGCTTGCCGGCGGACGACCACGCGGTGTTTTGCGCCGATCGGTACAGGTGTCGCCGCGCCCACCTCCACATAGTCGGCGAGCATCACGGCCCATCCTTTCACCATGAGCGCGCTCAATGCAGCCGATGTTCCGTGCAGCCTGAGCGTATCACCCAGGCTTGGACGATCTGACCGAAAGCGCGGGAAGCTGATTCCGATGTCCCGAGCCTCCAGTCCAACCAGTGCGAGATGGAGTCTGTCTGCCAGTGCATTGAGAATGTGAGCCGTCGCGATTTCCGGGTCTGGACGGACACGTATGTCGATGTAGTGATCCATGGCTCAGCTCGCGTCGCCGAAGACGCCGCCACGGATCAGCACAGCGACCACGTAATGCTGGTTATCACGCTCGGGCGCCTTGCCCTTGAGAATCCAGTTATCGAGCAGCGTGTAGAAGTCGATCTTGGCCTTCGGCTGGCGATACGCCTTGCCTTGCGTGGTGACGGAACCGTACGGCTCGATGGCGATGGGACCGAGCTCTTCGGCCCCCGGATACCAGGTATCCACACTGCGGATGGCGTTGCCCAGCTTCTGGGAGTGAATGCCGGCGACATTGTCGACGGCGTATAGGGTCTTGCTCTTGTCGCCGCGACCACGATCGAGAATGAGCTCTTGCGACGGGAAGACCTCCTGCCCGCGCCCGATGCGCACAAAGGCCGTCACCGCCAGCAGCACGTTTTGCCTGCCATGCAGACCGTCAGCAACCAGCGCACCGACTTCATCAAGCGCTTGGCGGGCTGCCGCAGGCGCGTCGAAATTGCGCAGTGACAGGGCTAGCGCATCAAAGGTCCAGGCCGATTGAGCTTTGCCATCGACAAGGCGTTCGATACGGACTTCGACCTGTTCGGCGCCAACACGGTTGCGCCAGAGAAAGCGCCCGTTGGCGAGGTTGAACGCATAGCGTCGTGCCAGCTCCGCAAAACCATGTTCCTGCACGTAGCCATCGATGGTTTCGCGCAGACGCTGCAGGTAGTCGGAGTCGTTACAGGCGGAAGGCGTGCCGGTACCGCTTAGCACACGCAGGGTGAAGGTGACTTTCAGGGTGTCGGCATCATGCGGCAGGGTCGCGACGTCGACCGTCTGCAGGTTTGGATTTTCGATGGCCGCGTCCAGCTTGGCCGGGTCCTGATCTTTGGTCTTGAGTCGGTTGGAGATCGTGCCCCGCACCGACTTTGCGTGGATCTGTAGCGGTTGCCACGTCGATGACGCGTCGCGCTGGTTCCAGTCGCCGGCGAAGAACAAGGCGTCGGAAGGATCGAGTTTGCGTTCGAAAGCGAGGACAGATGCGGTCTTCAGCGTGTCATTGGTCATGGTGTGAATCCTTTTCAAATAATCTGGAAATCAATCAGCGTCATACGCGTACATCTGCGGGACGCGGTAGTCATTGCGACAGCGATAGAGGCCATCCTGCGGCTGGCTGTTGGCATACCAGAGCAGTTGTTCGGGCGATTGCAGGCGGTGTGGAGAAAGCCACTGCCCAACCGAATAGAGGCTTTCGACAAAGCAGAACGGGACACTGGCATCACGCGCATTGGCGACGCTGCCGGCGGAATGTGGTCCGCTCAACACGCCGTAGCCGACGGGGATGGGCACGACCCAGCCGAGTCCCTTGCGGTCGTGCGTCCATCCGCCCTTGTCTTTGTCGTCGCCTTCGACCGGTGCGGTGTAATGCCAGTTGATGCGTGACAGCGAGAGCCAGGCGTCGAGCCGCGTGCTGCCCGGGTTCTGCGCGAGCATGGCCTGGTGGCGCGCTTCGAGCAGATCGCTCCGCTCGATCAACGCAAAGCCAGGCAGCAGCTTCAGCATTTCTCGGGAAAAGGTCTCTTGCCGATCCGTGGCATCCCCCCCCATTTGAACGACATACGCTTTTTGTCGTGCGAGCGGGGCGCGAGATGGGACGACGCTACCGCCCGCTACCCGCATCTGTCCGAGGATGTCACGCACCTGCGCCGCAATGGCCTCTTTCGCTGCCGGCCCTGCTTGTTCCGCAGCCGCCAGTGCATCACTTGTCACGGCAAACACGAGGCTGATGTCGAGGTGGATACGCCCCTCCTCCACAATCGCAGCAGTTCCGCCGTCCTTGTCGATCGGATTGCGCGTGAGGCGAAAGGCCTTCACAAAGCTGTCGTCGGTGATCTGTTCCTCGTAGTCATGGCAGACCACGCCAACTGCGTTGAAGCAGATATCAAGACCGGCCGCCGCGGTTTTGCGCTCCAGCGCCCACATGAGCCCCAGAAAGGCCGTGATGGACGGAAAGCCATGCGTCAATGGGCTGGATATGGCATTGGCGTTCTGTATGCGCAGGCGCGGGACGACGATCAGATAGTCAAATCCGGGGCACTCAGACATGAGTACCCTCCTCTTCTCGTGCGGCGATCGGACGTCGCTGCATCGGCGCCGGCCATTCAGTCACTTCAACAATGGCTTGCTTGACCCAATGGGTGTACTCAACGGTGCCAACCGGCAGGCCACGCTTTTCCAGAATGTCGTTGAGCCAATTGCCGAACTGCATGGCGACTTCGTCCGGCCAATCCTGCCACGTGAAATCGTGCTCAAAGGCTTCGTCTTCTTCCTTGTATTCAGGGCGTGGCGGAAGCTTGGCGCGGCCAGGGTCGAGCCAGAGCTTTTGGCAATGTGAGAGTCGACAGTTCTCATCGCGGGTCCACCCGGGCACGAATGACCCTTGCACTGTCAGTCCAAAGGCCGCCAGCGATGCGCCAAGTGCCTGCTCGATGCGTTCGCGCTCGATACGCGTTTCCATGGTCGGGGCTGGGTTGGCCGCAAGAAAATGGCATAACGCTGTGACCAGCGATGACACACCTTCGTACCGACGGAAACGATCCAACGCCGACTGGATGCCCAGGAACTGCCGTGGCAGGTCTTGATCCCACCTGGGGGGCAGCGAGGCCAGCAGGTAGTTCACGCCGCCTCGTTCGCTGTTCAATTGGCTGATGTTCTGCGGCTTGGTGCCCCCCAGCTTGCGCGCCACCAGACCACGGTAATCGTGATAGTCGCTCGCGCTGGCCTCTTTGCTCCGCATGGCCTGCCGGGCTTGCACATTGGCTTCGCCGAATCGCGCGTCGCTGATGTCAGCGTGTACGGCATGCGCCAGTGCGCTGGAGAACAAGGGTTGCAGGAGATGAAAGTCCTCGTCCTTGGATGGCTCACCTGTCACGCACCAATAGAGCTGCTTGGCCAGACCGTGCGACGAATAACGGGTGGCAGGCCGAATCAGTCCTTTGAAGGCACTCGCCCATTCTTGCGCGAGCGTCTCGTCGTCGCTCAACGCTGCTCGCAGATCGGGATCATCATCCAGCAAGCAATCGAGCAAACGCCGGCCATCTATCTCGAGTTTGAGAAACTTGTAGACATCCAGCGCGGCGGCATTGCCGACGATGTCGTCTGCGTAGTCCTCGCCCAGAGAATGCGTACCGATCTCCCGGTGCTGCGTCAGCGTCGCTGGTGCGGCGTGGACACTACTGCCACGCGCGTCCGGATGGGTCGCCTTCAGGACATGGGTGACCGCCTGAATCTGACCGACACGGCGCGCGGCATCGGCAAGCCAGGTGGCGTAGTCGTATTTGGCCGTGATGGCGTCAACGTCATTATCTTTTCCCTTTAGTTTCTCGTCGCGCCGACTCTGGATGAAGGACGCTATCGTCATCCTGAATCGTCGCCTTCGTTCTTGGCTTCCGTTCATTCCGTCCTCCTTGACTGTGGTCTATCCAACTATCCTGAACACGCTTGCGCTTGCGCTCGTCGGAAACGGGGATCCGTCCAAGCACGTTTGTGTCGTTTGTCCTGTGCTTATTTCTTCGAGAAACCTAGCCCCTCGTGATACCTCCACCCCTGCGCGCTTTGCGGCACGGTGACCGTTGCAAAGCGCCGGGCGGTGTCGTAGAGGGATAGGCCCCGCTCTTCGGCTTGTGTGGCCACCAGTGCCAACAGATCGTCTCGCCCCCAACGCGATATGCGCGGTCCAAGCGACTTAACAAGGTTGATGCGCTCCACTTTGTGGTCGTCGAGTATGTAGATGTCCGCGCGACCGTCTTTCGTCTGTTCTTCGATTCGGTGCACGAGCAGCCTCTCGCCATCCTCATCCGGCAGGAGTACCAACTCCTTTTCCTTTGCCATGCCATCATCGCGAAAACGCTGCTGCTGCGGCAGCACCCACGTCAGCATGGCGTGCGTGTATTGCCACGCGCAGGCGGCATCCAGATCGCGTGCCGCCGGGCGCTGGCCTCGCACACGCACAGCAGAGGCCCGATCCTTCGGCGTCATCATCTGATGCAAGCGCGCGTGCTCAAGATCGACGAGACTCTCTTTCGGCCTCCACGCGGGCTGCGGCGCGGGCTCGACACGCGGCCTCGCAGTAATCGTTGCGTACTCGTCTTCGCGTAGAAGGCTTCGGAGCGAATGGGAAATCAGTCGGAATGGCGAGCTGATATCCAGGCTGGTGTCTTCGAAGCCAGGTCGCACGAACGCAGCTCGTCGTTGCCCGTCCACGCTCCGGCCGCCCGTGAAGTGCTTGAGATTGGTGTCGAAGATGAAGACATTTGGCGACGCGGGATCTTCTTGACGGTGGCGCAGCACGCGCCCCGCCAACTGAATCAACGAGCGCATCGAAGACGGTTCGACCACGGCCCAGTCGTAATCGTGGTCTCGACCCACTTCTGTGACCGGCGACCCCAGCACGACGAACAGGTGGTTCTCTTCTGAATGGGCGTCGATGGCTTGCCGAACCTCAGGCAAGGCGTACACCGCATCTTTGTCACGCCGATTCAGGACGGTATCCAGCCGATGTTCGATGGCCGATCGCAACAGCAACGGAAACCGCGAGTGGTACACGCACAGATGAACATGGTGGTTCTCTGGCGCACCAAGCCGGAACAGTTCAAGCGCAACGTCAAACAAAGGTTCGATGTTCGCCATCCGGACCAGACCGAAACTCACGCGCTTGCCGCTCACCGGACAGATGTCGTGGTGTGCGGCATGTGCCTGGACGGCAGCATCGAGCACTTGGGCAGCGAATTCGCGGTGAATAGCCGTTTCATCTTTGGCGACCATTTTCAGCGGAAGCAAGACACCACGGCGGCGCGGTGGCTGTTCCGCAAGCCGGCCCACACGGTATTGAACGAACTGGGCATGTGCGCTGCGAAAGACATCGACGTCCACGCAGGCCGTGGCGCGCGCGTCGAATTCATCAACCCACAGACACGCGACCTCGGGCCTTGCGTCGGATCGCCCATCGGGCCGCCCGCGATTGCGGCGATAGTGCATGCGCCCGGTTCGATACGCTTGATAGAGCCCCTCGACGAGTGAAGGCGGCAAGGTGGCCGAAGAAATCAGCACACGCGAACCGAGCAGCCCCGCCCAGTGCACCAGGCGGGTGACAGCCGGAAGGTCGTCGATGTCAAAGTCGTCCAGTTCATCGAGCACCAGATCGGCACTCATGAGGCGCAGCATCGGCGCAATCTGGCGCCCCGCGCGTTGCGCCTCGGTCGCCGGCATGAGGTGGTCGATCGTGCACACCAGCACCGGCGCTGACAGGAGTGCGCGGATCTTCGGGTCCTTCATCGCCTTGTCGAGCAAACCGTTTTCAGCGTACAGACCGTCGTAGACGACGTAGCTGTCTTCCGTGAGCAGATCCTGCACCGACGCCGAACCGCTCTGCTCCGCCAGCTTTTCGTAATACTCGAACAGCGCGCGGCTGGCGGAGCCGCCGGTCAGGATGGCGAGATCGTCATCACCCAGATTCAGATCGTTGCGATAGCTGCGTCCGGTCTGCAGGGTCAACGTACGCAGACCGAGCGCGAAGCTGCATCGCATGCCCTGCTGAGGATCGGCGATCGCGTTCATCATGCGTGCATTGGCCAGCGTCTTTCCACAGCCGGTGGAAGCCATGTTGACGATGAAGGCACCGTGTTCCGCGGCGCGCGCACGCATGCTGTCTGCCACATCGGCAGCCTTGTTCTGCCACAGAAAGCGCTGCTTGTCGGTACGTTTTCGCAACCCGCGATGGCGCACCAAACGCGGCAGATTGCGCTCGAATCCCGGCAAAGCGTGAACGATCGCGCCCACGTCGCGAGCCACGCCGAGCAGGTGTTCATCCAGCGGCTGCTTGCGCCTGATTCGTTTGTATTTGTCGATGCCGGTATTGGCGAACAGTGTTGTCGGCGCTCGCGGATCACTGTCACCCGCAACGCGTTCGACAGCATCGAAACCGAGCGCAGAATAGTGGTGATCAGCCAGCATCAGGCTCAGCCGGGCAAGGTGCATGACGTACGGATTGCCGAGCCAATCCTCCCTATCGGGTTTGTCTGCCAAGGCCAACATGCGGAGGGCAATCTTGGCTGCGCGGCTACGCCATTTCGGCAGCACGACAGGCAAACCGTGCTCGAAGGTCCAGTAAGGTTCGATGACTTTCGCTTCGGCCTCAGTGAGCCTCTCGTTCCACGAGTGCTGGACCTGTCGGAATAGATCGTCAAGTTGTGCCGCCTGGACGAAGTGCGGTACGCGCGCTCCGAGAAACTGCTGTTTGTGAGAATCCTGATCGAAAACCGGCATGGCCGGCAGCCGATGGTGGGTCACGATCAACCACCCGATGGCTGCGGCCAGCGGTGGCAGACGTTCGAGAGGTGGTGGCGCAGCGTCGATGCCGTCGCGCAGATAGCGGCTCGATTCCAGCCAGTCGGTATCGCCGGACGACGCCACCATTCTGGTCAGCCAGCCTTTGTCGTCATCCGTACCGACAAAGGCAGCAAAGATCCGCAGCGACACCCATTCGTGCCGATAAAGGTTGGGTTCCCTGACCGGGGTTTTCAGGCGACCTTGAAACGCCACGCTGGCCTTGCCAAGGTCGTGCAGGAGCGCGGCCATCTGCGCGAGCAGCGAGATGTCTTCTCCGGTATGCCAGTCGTTTTCGTCGTGGCGACGAAGCACGTTGCGCGTCGTGGTGTTGGTTGGGACTGCTCCCTGCGCACTAAAGCGACTGGCATCGCCGACGATCCACAACAGTTCGGTGTGATCGACACCGCGAATCCAATGACAAGCCACCGCGGTATTCTTGCGCGCGGTCTTGCGCAGCAGCTTGCGTAGCGTATCCAGTCCTTGTTGCGTGATCGGCGTCTGCCACGTGCGTTCGCCACGACGTTCGGCAAACTGATCGAGGATACGGCGTGTTTCCGTGAGCGCCTTCTTGGTGCACTCGGAGATCAACAGAACGTTCATGCCGCCGCCTTCCCAAAGCGGTCGGCAATGGCCTTGACGCTATCGATCATGAAATCAAGCGACTCACTACGCGTGAGCGTTTCGATACACGCCTGCCGGAACTGCTGCTCGTCATCGCCACGCATCGCGCTGATGAACGCCTGCGGCAGCACGACCGCATCCTTGACGAGATCGGCCACATCGAACACCAGGCCACCCCGCCGAGTCTTGCCGTGCAGCACCGCCAGACCATGCGGAATGCCGAGCACCCAGGTCGCCGTAGCACCCAGGCCGTAGGCGAGATAATTGCCGTGGTCGAGAAAGCGATTGGCCAGGTCAGAAGCCTCGCCGCGCTCACCTCGAACAAAATCGCCGTACTTGGTGGCTTGCGCAGCGAATCTGAAGAGTTTTTTCGTCAGACGGGCTTCTTCGGTCAGGAGATGTGTGACATCGGGCGCGGCGTCAATGCCAGTAATGCTCTGTTTTAGCGCCGCATCGAGCAGCTCAGCGGCAACGACGAAACCCTTCTCATGCAACGCACGGTTATCCAGCCAGAGCGCATGGATGCGCGCTAGCCGCGCACGCTGGATTTCCTTGGCGGCTTCGAGTCGGAGCACGTCATCGAACCAGAAACGCACCCATCGCTGCAGATACTCGGTAGGACGGTATTCACTTTGGGGGCAGAACCAACCAACTTCGATGTCCGCCTCGTTGGCGCTGAAAAGCGGCGTACCGCCCCCGCCGCAAAAGCCAACGAGTACGCCGGCCTTGGCCAGCTCCCTCATCGCCGCCTGTGTGATTGAAGTACCTGTCCCGAGCAGGACGCTCGTTGTGTTGGCAATGGGAATGTTCCAGTAAAGGGAACGTTTGCCTGCTTCAGTGATGAACTCGACGCGCCCGCCGTTGACCAGCACGCGGCAATGTTCGAGGTAATAGAGATTCGCCCGCTTGGAATGGAGAATCGTCTTCAAGTCGCTGGACCGAATGTCTTCCATGATGCCCCCGACGACGCGTCCGGCGCCGCTTAGCAACAGCGGTGCCATCACGCAATGCCATCAGACTAGGCACAGGCACAAAAAATGCCCCCGACATTCGTCAAGACATCAAATTTCAGGCCCTATCGGCCCACTGAATTGTCTCCTGGCGGACAAAGGCAGAACGAAGTGATCGAATGACCAGCGCTGACCATCTCATCAATCATGAGCAATGGCACACGCCCCTGCGGCGATGGCCGCCTCTGAGCGGCCACCGTTTTCTGTGCAACGACTTTCAGTACTCCCAGAAAATCCGCTGCAGGTCCTTTGCGTCGCGTGGCTTCGTCAGCGCCACCATGGCAAGGATGCGTGCCTTCTGCGGGTTGAGATCGTGCGAGACGACCCAGTCGTATTGATCATCCGGCTGCTCGGCATTGCGCACCACGAATCCCGCTGGAACACGCGCAGAGCGAACCACCATGACACCTGACTCGCGGATCTTGCGCAGCGCCGGCACGACGCGGTCGGCCACCGAGCCGTTGCCAGTGCCCGCATGGATGATCGCCTTCGCCCCGCCTGCCGCTGCCGACTCGTACATGCCGGCGGGCACGTTGCCGTAGCTGTAGACGATATCCACCGTGGGCAGTTGATCGATGGCGTCGATATCGAATTCGCTGTTGGCGGTATGGCGTTTGACCGGCGCGCGAAACCAGTATGTCTTTCCCTCCACGACCATGCCCAACGGCCCCCACTGACTTGAAAAGGCGTTGGTCTTGATGTTCACCATCTTGGTCACGTCGCGCCCGGAATCGATCTGATCGTTCATCGCCACCAGCACGCCCTTGCCCTTGGCATCCGGGCTGCCGGCCACCACCACGGCGTCGTAAAGATTGAGCACACCGTCGGCCGACATCGCGGTGCCCGGGCGCATCGAGCCGACCAGTACGATGGGCTTGTCGGTGTGCACGGTCAGGGTGAGAAAGTACGCGGTTTCTTCGAGCGTGTCGGTACCGTGCGTGATGACGATGCCGTCCACATCGTTCTGTTTGACGAGTGCCGACACACGCTTGGCGAGCTGCAGCAGGTGGGCGTTGGTAAAGCTCTCCGAGGCGATCTGGAACACCTGTTCGCCGCGCACGTTCGCCACGTTGGTCAGCTCTGGCACGCTCAGGATCAATTTGTCGACCGGTACTTTGGCGGCCTGATAGCTGGCGCTGTTGGCCGTTGTCGCGCCAGCGCCGGCGATCGTGCCGCCGGTGGCCAGGATCACCACATTCGGCTTATCCGCCGCCAGAGCCTGCCCCGCCACCAGCAGCAAGGCGCAACAGAGCAGCCACTGTTTCCACAGCATTGAACGCATGGTCTATCCCCCGCATGAGACATCGGCTTGTGCAGGCGTCGTGCATTGGACGTCGCCTGCGCTGTCATCGGCACGCCCATCCGGTGGGCATACCTCTAAGCTCTAGTCAGCGGCGGCGAATAAATCAACGCAGCATAGCCGTCAGGACAGGTATGGATCAGGTGTTCTTGATGGCGACGAACGCAGCGGTTTCGTAGGGAACGGTCACGACATTCTTGCCAGCCAGCTCGGGCGTAGAGGCGATCAGCTCGCGCACCTGTCGCTCGACCATGGCCCGATCGTCGTCGGCCATGGCGGCAATGAAGCTGGTGGAGCGCACGCGATTGAGGATCACGTCTTCAGGCGCGCCGGCGTGTCCGTGCGCGTAGCGGCGCTCTTGCAGCGCGCTGAAGCCATCGAAGGGAAAAACCTTGCGCCACTCGCCGGTGTAGTAGCGCGGCGTATCGCCCTGGTGTGCGTTGACGATGGCATCGAGCCGTGCCACCCAGGGTATGCGCGCATCGCGCCCGTTCCACACCAGACCGAGCCGGCCGCCGGGCTTGAGCACTCGACGAATTTCCGCCAACGCCTCGCGCGTGGCGAACCAGTGGAAGGCCTGTGCGCACACAACGGCGTCGACCGAGGCGTCCGGCAAGGGAATCGACTGTGCTGCGCCATTCACGGCCTCGACCTGCGGCAGACTGGCGACGAGCTTTGCACGCATGGCATCGACGGGTTCCACCGCAATCACGCGTGCGCCCGTCGCCAGCAGGTAAGGCGTGAACTTGCCCGTACCAGCGCCCAGATCGACAGCCATGCGCCCCGCCGACAGCGCGAGATCATCGCGTAACCAATCGGCGATCTGTGGCGGATAGTCGGGGCGGCCCTTGACGTAGCGATCCGCCGCGCCAGTGTTGGTGTAACCGTCGGCGGCGGAGTGATGAACAGAGGTGTCGCGGGTCATGGAATGGCACTCCCTGCCCGCGCGGGTTGAATACGATCGGCGGCGTCGCGGGTGCTGCGTCGCCGATCGATGCGCTTACTTCAGCCAAACGCGCGCATTGCGGAACATGCGCATCCACGGCGAATCCTCGCCCATGCCCTTCGGCGCCCACGACATCTGCACCGTGCGGCGGCTGCGTTCCGGGTGCGGCATCATGATGGTGAAGCGGCCGTCCGGCGTGGTCAGGCCCGTGATACCGTCCGGCGAGCCGTTCGGGTTGGCCGGATAGGTGCTCGCAACACGGCCGTGATTGTCGACGTAACGCACGGCGACCAGCGCGTTGTCACGATCATCCACGCCCTGGAACACCGCGCGCCCTTCGCCGTGCGAAACAACGATCGGCATGCGGCTGCCGGCCATGCCCTGGAAAAAGATCGAGGGCGATTCCAGCACTTCGACCATCGCCACACGCGCTTCGAACTGTTCGCTGCGGTTGCGCGCAAAGCGCGGCCAGGTTTCGGCGCCGGGGATGATCTCGGCGAGGTTGCTCATCATCTGGCAGCCGTTGCACACGCCGAGCGCGAAGGTATTGTCGCGCTCGAAGAATGCCGCGAACTGTTCGCGCAAGCGGTCGTTGAACAGGATCGACTTGGCCCAGCCCTGCCCCGCGCCCAGCACGTCGCCATACGAGAAACCGCCGCAGGCAGCCAGCCCATGGAAGCCTTCCAGCGAAACGCGGCCGCTCATGAGGTCGGACATGTGCACGTCGTACGCATCAAAGCCAGCGGCCTCGAAGGCCGATGCCATTTCGTTCTGCGAGTTGACGCCCTGTTCGCGCAGGATGACCACGCGAGGACGATTGCCGCTGGCAATGTAGGGAGCCGCCACGTCGAGCGAGGGCTCGTACGTGAGCGCAACGGACATGCCCGGATCGGTCTTGTCGCCCAGCGCGGCGAAGGCTTCGTCAACGCTGGCTTCGTCGTCGCGCAGGCGCGCGATGTGGTGGCTCACTTCGCTCCACACTTTCAGCAGTTCATGCACGTCCGCCTCGAACACCATCTTGGCGTTGCGGCGGATGCGGATTTCGCTGCGCTCGTTCGGGTAGCCGATGAAGTGCGTGTGCGCCGACAGGCCGGCGTCCTTCAGGATGCCCTGCACGCGGTCGCGGTCGGCGTGACGGATCTGGATGACGGCGCCGAGTTCTTCGGCGAACAGCGCGCCGAAGATGCGGTCATTGAAGCGGCCACGCAGCAGGTCCGGGCGCTTTTCCGAGCCGTCGACGTCGCTCATCAGCTCATCGAAGCACACCGAGTCGAGTTCGATCGACAGACCGCTGCGTGAGGCGAAGGCCATTTCGCAGAGCGTGGCGAACAGGCCGCCGTCCGAGCGGTCGTGGTAGGCCAGCACAAGGCCTTCTGCCTTGAGCGCGTTGAGGCCCGTGACGAACTGCGTGAGCGTTTCGGCGTCGATGTCGGGCGCATGCTCGCCGACCGAGTTGTACGCCTGCGCCAGCACCGAGCCGCCCAGGCGATGTTGTTGCTTGCCCAGATCGATCAGCAACAGTTCGGTTTCGACGCCGTCTTCGATCTGCAGTTGCGGCGTCAGCGTCTTGCGCACGTCGCCCACCGGCGCGAAGGCGGTGGCGATCATCGACAGCGGCGAAATCACCGACTGGTCCTTGCCGGTTTCGTTCCATGACGTGCGCATGGAGAGCGAATCCTTGCCGACCGGGATCGACAACTGCGCACCGATACAGAATTCCGACACCGCCTTGACCGTTTCAAACAGGCGCGCGTCTTCACCACGATGACCGGCCGCGGCCATCCAGTTGGCCGACAGCTTGATGTCGCCAAGGCCGGCAACGTCGGCGGCCATCAGGTTAGTGACGGATTCGCCGATCGCCATGCGGCCGGATGCGGCCGGGCTCGCACAGGCCAGCGGCGTGCGCTCGCCCATCGCGAAGGCTTCACCACGATAACCGTGGAAACTCATCGTCGTGACGGCAACGTCGGCCACCGGCACTTGCCACGGGCCGACCATCTGGTCGCGCGCGGTCATGCCGCCCACCGAGCGGTCGCCGATGGTGATGAGGAAGGACTTGGATGCCACGGCCGGCATGCGCAGTACGCGCAGCGCGGCTTCCTTGATGTCGATGTGCGTCAGGTCGAACGGCGGCAGGTGCACGTCGCGCGAGGCGACGTCACGCGTCATTTTCGGCGGCTTGCCCAGCAGCACCGTCATGTCCATGTCGACGGCATTGTTGCCGAAGTGGCGATCGGACACCACCAGGCGGCCATCATCCGAGGCCGTGCCGACCACGGCGAACGGGCAACGCTCGCGCTCGCAGATGGCGCGGAAGGCATCGAGCGATTCCGGCCCGATCGCCAGCACGTAGCGCTCTTGCGATTCATTCGACCAGATTTCGCGCGGGCTCATGCCCGGCTCTTCGATCTTGACTTCGCGCAGCTCAAAGTGCGCGCCCAGGCTGGCCGAATCCGCCAGTTCGGGGAAAGCGTTCGACAGACCGCCCGCGCCGACGTCGTGGATCGCCAGGATCGGATTGTTGCTGCCCAATTGCCAGCAGGCGTCGATGACTTCCTGCGCGCGGCGTTCGATCTCCGGGTTGCCGCGCTGGACCGACGCGAAGTCGAGGTCGGCGGTGTTGCTGCCGGTCGCCATCGACGATGCCGCGCCGCCACCCAGGCCGATCAACATGCCCGGGCCGCCCAATTGCACCATCAGCGTGCCGGGCTTGAACTGGGTCTTGAAAGATTGCTCGGCCTGGATGTTGCCAAGGCCGCCAGCGATCATGATCGGCTTGTGATAGCCGCGTACTTCGCCTGCGACCTCCTGCTCGAACGTGCGGAAGTACCCGGTCAGGTTGGGGCGACCAAATTCGTTGTTGAACGCGGCCGCGCCCAGCGGGCCATCGATCATGATCTGCAACGGCGAGGCGATGCGTTCGGGCTTGCCGTAGGGCACTTCCCACGGTTGCGTCGCGCCCGGGATGTTCAGGTTCGACACCGTAAAGCCGGCCAGGCCTGCCTTGGGACGCGAACCGCGGCCGGTGGCGCCTTCGTCACGGATTTCGCCGCCGGCGCCGGTCGACGCCCCCGCGAACGGCGAAATCGCCGTCGGGTGGTTGTGGGTTTCAACCTTGGCGAGGATGTGGGTCAGCTCAGGGCGATACGTCCAGCGCCCGGCGGCGTCCGGATAGAAACGCGAGACCTCTGCCCCTTCGATGATCGAGGCGTTGTCGGCGTAGGCGACCACGGTGCCTTGCGGGTGGGCCTTGTGGGTGTCCTTGATCATGCCGAACAGGCTCTTCGATTGCGGCGCGCCGTCGATGATCCAATCGGCGTTGAAGATCTTGTGGCGGCAGTGCTCGGAGTTGGCCTGCGCGAACATCATGAGTTCGACGTCGGTCGGGTTGCGGCCTTCGCGGGAGAAGTTCTCGACGAGGTAGTCGATTTCGTCTTCCGACAGCGCCAGCCCCAGTTCGGTATTGGCCGACACCAACGCAGCGCGCCCTCCGCCCATCACATCGACGGTGGTCAGCGGCTGCGGTGCGTAGTGCGAGAACAGCGCGTGCGCGGCGTCGACGTTGTCGAGCACCGATTCGGTCATGCGGTCGTGCAGGAGCGGCAGCACGGCGGCGCGCGCATCTTCGTCCAGTTCCTTGACGTCCAGCGTGAAGACCGTGCCGCGTTCGATGCGCACCACCTTCCCGAAGCCGCAGTTGTGGGCGATGTCGGTCGCCTTCGATGACCACGGCGAGATCGTACCCAGGCGCGGCGTCACCACCAGCGACACGCCGGCCGGCACTTCGCCCTGCGGATAGGCGCCGAGCAGATCGACGATGCGATCCAGCTCATCGGCCGCCAGCGGCGCGTCGATTTCGATGAAGTACCAGTGTTCGGCATGAACGCCACGGACCTTGCCGTGGGCGGACTTCAGGGAAGCGGCAAGGCGCGATGCGCGGGCGCTCGACAATGCAGGGGCGCCGCGCAGCTTGAGAATCTCGGACATGGGGAACTCGAAGAGCAGGCCGCAGGCGGCCTTGGGGTCAAAGAGAGAGGCGGCATTATACCGGAGGCGCGCCCCGCATTCGAGGCCTAAACCCTTGATTTCCGGCCTCAAGCGGAGACTTGCCGACATTGCTCGCCAAAGTGGCGAGCGTCCCCCGCGCGTGCGCCGCGCTATTGTGCGAAGCTTGGCTCGCCCCCACATAGGGCGAGTCACCCAACGAGAGAGCCCACCATGTCACGCAACGTCGAGAAAACCGAAGCCGAATGGCGCGAACAACTCACACCCGAACAGTTTCGCGTCACGCGCCAGAAAGGCACTGAACGCCCCTTCACCGGCCAGTACTGGGATGTGTGGGAGGACGGCACTTACCACTGCATCGGCTGCGGCGCCGAACTGTTCCACGCCGCCCACAAGTTCGACGCCGGTTGCGGCTGGCCGAGCTTCTACACGAGCTCAGCGCCGGAGAACATCGAGTCAGTGGACGATTTCAGCCACGGCATGATCCGCACCGAAGTCATGTGCCATCAATGCGGCGCGCATCTCGGACACGTATTCGAAGACGGCCCCAACCCCACCGGATTGCGCTATTGCATCAATTCGGCGTCGATCAAGCTGGAAAAAGACGAGGAATGAGCTCCGGGCGCTGTCGCCTGCCGCCGCGGCAGTGACGACAGCGCCGCCGTATTACAGCCAGCCGTTGGAACGGGCCCAGCTCTCGAACAGGCTCGTCCACACGCCAACGGGCTCGCCCGCGCGGCGCAGGCCGAATCCATGTTCGCCGTGCTGGAAGCAGTGGAACTCCGTACTGATGCCATGCTCGCGCAGCGCCATGTAATAGCGCAGGCTATGGTCCGCCGGCACCGAACCGTCATCATTGGCCAGCGCGATGAAGGTCGGCGGGCCGTCGATCGCCACCATCGTGTCGCATGAATAGGCCAGCACGTCAGCGTGGGTCGGCTCGGTGCCCAGCAGGCTCTGGCGCGAACCGGCATGGGCAATGGCCTCGTCCATGGAAATGACCGGATACGCCAGCGCGCAGAAGTCCGGCCGCGCACTGGTGTCATCGACCACGTCGATCGGCGCGTAAACCTTGCGCGCAAAGCCATTGGCGAGTGTTGCCGCCACATGGCCGCCGGCCGAAAACCCCATGACGCCGACGTGCCACGGTGCGACGCCGAATTCCGCCGCATTCGCGCGGATCAGGCGCAGTGCGCGCTGGGCGTCCTGCAACGGCACGTCGCGCGACCGTTCGTGGCCTTCGCCCGGCAGGCGATAGCGCAGCACGAACACGGTAATGCCGATGGCCACCAGCCAGCGCGCGACTTCGTAGCCTTCCTTGTCGATGATGAGGCGCTGATAGCCGCCCCCCGGCGCCAGCACGATCGCCGTGCCGTTCGGCTTGGCCGGGCGGAACACTTCCAGCCGCGGGCGCGTCACGCCGTCGACGGCCCGGTCGCGGATGCCCACTTCGGTGCTGCGCTCCACACTGCGCTCAACGACGGTCACGTCCGCCGAGCCGGGAGCCTGCCCCGGCCATAGATTGATGATTTCCAGCCCTGCTTCTTCCTGCATTGGTTACAGCCCCAGCAATTCCGCCGCGTGGGTACGCGTCGTCTCGGTGATATTCACGCCGCCCAGCATACGGGCGATTTCTTCGATGCGATTGCGGGCATCGAGTTCGGTCAGGCGCGACAGGGTCTGGCCATTGGCGGTCTCCTTGGCGACCTTCCACTGCCAGTTGGCCTGCGCCGCCACCTGCGGCAGGTGCGTGACACACAGCACCTGGCGGCCCTGCCCCAGTTCGCGCAGACGGCGACCGACGATTTCCGCGACGCCGCCGCCGATGCCGACGTCGACTTCATCGAAGATCAGCGTCGGCACGGATTGTGATTCGGAGGCGATGACCTGGATCGATAGACCGATCCGCGACAATTCGCCGCCGGAGGCTACCTTTGCCAGCGGGCGCGCAGTTTGATGCGGGTTGGCGGCTACCAGAAATTCCACGCGTTCGTAGCCGTGCGCGCTGCCTTCTGGCTCGGCGACCAGCGAAATGTCGAATTTGCCGCCCGCCATGGCGAGCTCCTGCATCGCCTCGGTCACAGCGCCGGCCAGCTTGCGCGCAGCCTTGGCACGGCCTTGCGAGAGGCGTCGCGCGTCGGTATCGAAGGCGGCGAATGCGGCGCGCTCGCGCGCTTCAAGTGTTGCCAGATCGGCCAGTTCGGCGAGACTTTCAAGCCGCGCACGGCGCTCTGCGAGCAGTTCGGCGAGCGTTTCGGGCGGCACGCGATACTTGCGCGCCGCGCCCATCACGGCTGTCATGCGCTGTTCGACTTCGGACAGGCGCTCGGGGTCGAGTTCGACGTGATCGCGATATCGCCGCAGCGCGTGGCCCGCCTCTTCGAGCTGGATCGCCGCACCCGACAGCAACTGGGCGATCTCGCCGAGCGATTCGTCGTAGCGGGCCAGGTCCTGCAACTGGGCTGCAACGCGCTCTGTGGCGTCGGCAAGCGCCGAGTCGCCTTCGGTCACGGCATCCAGCGCGCTGGCCGCGCCTTCGAGCAGACTGGCCGCGTGCGTCAGCCGACCATGCTCCTGGTTGAGTTCGTTCCACTCACCCGGCTCGAGCGCGAGCTCGGCCAGTTCGTTGACTTCGAATGCCAGCAGGTCGCGTTCGCGCGCTAGGCTCTCCTGCCCCTCGCGCGCCTGGGCGAGCGTATCGCGCGCGCCTTGCCAATGCTTGTAGTGAGCGGACACGTCGCGCGCCAGGGCGAGCAAACCGCCTTGTGCGTCCAGCAACTGACGCTGCGCGTCGGCGCGCAGCAGCGCATGGTGAGCATGCTGGCCGTGGATGTCGGCGAGGAATTCACCCAGCTCGCGCAATTGCGTGGCGGTGGCTGGCGTGCCGTTGATGTAGGCGCGCGAGCGGCCCGCCTTGTCGATCACGCGGCGCACGAGGATCAGGTCTTCGCCCGCCAGGTCCTGCGATTCGAGCCAGGCCGCCAAGGCCGGGTCGGCAGGCGGATCGAACTCGGCGGCAATGTCGGCCTTGTCGCAGCCCGTGCGCACCACCGAAGCGTCGGCGCGCTCGCCGAGCAGCAGCGCAAGCGCATCGAGCAGGATCGACTTGCCTGCGCCCGTCTCGCCGGTCAGGGCGCCAAAGCCGGGGCGAAAATCGAGTTCGAGTCGATCGACGAGGACAAAATCGGAAATCAGCAGGCGTCGCAGCATGTAGGTGTGGCGCGGGTCTGGATGGATGGAATCGATCAGGAAAGGCGCGGCGCGGCGCTCCAATGGAGCTTTTCGCGCAACACCGCAAAGTAGCTGTAGCCCTCCGGATGCAAGAGCGTGACGTGCTGGGCAGAACGGCGCAGGCGGATGCGGTCCAGCGGATGCGCCTCGAACAGCGTCTGCCCGTCGAAGTGAATGCGTGCGTCGTATCCGGGTGAGATCACCAGTTCGACCACGCTTTCCTGCGCCAGCGCCAGCGGACGATACGTCAGCCCGTGGGGCAGCAGCGGCACGAGCACGATGCCTGCGAGCCTCGGATGCAGCAGCGGACCGTTGGCCGACAATGCATATGCGGTCGAGCCGGTGGGCGTCGCGACGATCATGCCGTCCGAGCGTTGCGAATAGATGTATTCGCCGTCGACGTGCAAATCGAATTCGATCATGCGCCCGCTCTCGCCGCGCGAGAGCACCACGTCGTTGAGCGCCACGGTGTGGAAGACGTGCTGGCCTCCGCGCAGCACTTCGGCGTCGAGCAGCATGCGGCGCTCACGCAGGTATTGGCCGGCCAGGATCTCGCCCACGCGCTGGATCATCTCGTCCCGGCCGATGTCGGTCAGAAAACCCAACCGCCCCTGGTTGATGCCCACCAGCGGTACGTTGTAGAGCGCCAGCCGCCGCGCGGCAGACAACAGGGTGCCGTCGCCGCCGACGACGATGGCCAGGTCGGCTTCCTCACCGATCTGCTCGAAACTCACGGCCGTCGCAGAACCGATCGCGCCCACCGCCTTGGCGGTGTCGGCTTCGATCCACACCGTCAAGCCTTGCGCGGCAAGGAACGCCTCCAGGCGGCCCAGCGCCTCGGCGGCTTCGCTGCTCTGGTATTTGCCCAGTAGCGCGACAGTTTTGAATACGATGGCGGTTTCGACGTTCATGGCGCCGCATTTTACCTATTCTGGACGCGGCCGCCCCGAGGTTTTCGGGTTTGCCCGAGGCCCCGCCCCGTCAGCCGGATGTGGCGCGATGTGTCAGAGGTCTTCCGCGAAGGCCCCCGGTTTCTTAGAATCGATACCTATGCCGGATGTAAAAGCCCCCACCGATTCACTCGATGCACGCGCCAAGGTCCTCCTCAAGACCCTGGTGGAGTGCTACATCGCCGAAGGCCAGCCGGTCGGCTCGCGCTCGTTGTCGCGCCAGTCCGGGCTCGAACTGTCGCCAGCGACCATCCGCAACGTGATGGCCGATCTTGAGGAACACGGCTTTGTCGCCAGCCCGCACACCTCGGCCGGCCGCATCCCCACCGCGCGCGGCTATCGCATCTTCGTCGACAGCCTGCTCACCGTGCAGCCGATGGAACAGGCCAAGGTGCGCGAGCTGGAATACCGGTTGCAGCCGAACGATCCGGCTCGCATGATCAGCTCGGCCTCGCAATTGCTGTCGCAACTGACGCAGTTCGCCGGCGTCGTGGTGGCCGCTCGCAAGGACAACACCAAGATCCGCCAGATCGAATTCGTCAGTCTGTCGGACACGCGTGTGCTGCTGATCATCGTCACGACCTCGGGCGACGTGCAGAACCGCATTCTCTTCACGCGCCGCAGTTATTCGGCCTCGGAACTGACCACGGCCGCCAATTATCTCAACCACCATTGCGCGGGCCTGTCGTTCAGCGAAATGCTCGGCCGGCTACAGGCCGAACTGGTCGCGTTGCAAGGCGACATGTCCGAACTGATGAACGGCGCCATCGCCGCCGGGCAGGAAGCCATGAACGAAGCGCGCGACACCAGTTACGTGGTGTCGGGCGAAGGCAACCTGCTGGAGATCGAAGATCTCTCGTCGAACATGTCGCGTCTGCGCGATCTGTTCCGCCTGTTCGAGCAGAAATCCGGCCTGATCCAGTTGCTCGACATATCCAACCGCGCCGACGGGGTGCAGATCTTCATCGGCAGCGAATCGGGCATCGCTTCGCTCGACGAATGCAGCGTGGTCACCGCGCCGTACGAAGTTGACGGCGAACTGGTCGGTACGGTCGGCGTCATCGGCCCCACGCGCATGGCTTACGAACGGGTGATCCCGATCGTCGATATCACGGCACGCCTGCTTACCAGCGCGCTGTCCCACCACAACAATTAACCGGGCATACACCGCAGGGCCGGCGATGCAACACGTCGCAGGCCTCGCGCGGCACATACATGTTCTCTCTTTTCCGCGAACCACCGCAGCAAGCCGAGCAGGCACCCCGCATCGGCATCCTCCTGATGAATCTCGGCACACCGGCCAAGGCCGATGCCAAATCGGTACGGCCGTACCTGCAGCAGTTCCTGCTCGATTCGCGCGTAGTCGAAATCCCCAAGATCGTGTGGCTGCCGATCGTCAATGCGTGGATTCTCAATACCCGCCCACGCCAGTCCGCGCTCAAGTATCGCAAGGTCTGGACGCCCGAAGGTTCGCCGCTGCGCATCCACACGGAGCGCCAGCGAAAGCTGCTGGCCGGCTATTTCACCGAAACCGGCCGCGACGACGTACAGGTAGCCTACGCCATGCGCTATGGCGAACCCGACGTGCGCTTCGCACTCGACTGGCTCAAGGGCCGTCAATGCGACCGCGTGCTGGTGCTGCCGCTCTACCCGCAATACGCCAGCAGCAGCACGGGCAGCGCTTTCGACGCCGTGGCCAAGGTCATGCGCCGGCTGCGCAAGGTTCCCGAAATGCGCTTCGTGCGCAGCTTCCATGACGACCCGGCATACATCTCTGCGCTGGCCGGCACGGTCACGCGCAGTTGGGCGCAGAACGGCAAGGGCGAAAAGCTGGTGATGAGCTTTCACGGCGTGCCACGCTACAGCATCGAAAAGGGCGACCCGTACTTCTTCGAGTGCCACGAAACCGCCCGCCTGCTCGCCCAGCAGCTCAACCTGAGCGACGACGAATACGTGGTCACGTTCCAGTCGCGCTTCGGCCGCACCGAATGGCTGCGCCCCTACACCGAGCCGACCCTGCGCGAACTGGCCGCCAAGGGCGTCAAGCACGTCGACGTCATCTGCCCAGGGTTCGTTTCGGATTGCCTGGAAACGCTCGAAGAGGTCGGCATGGAAGTCAAGACCGCCTTCATGAGCGCAGGTGGCCAGCAATACAACTACATCGAGTGCCTGAACGAAGATCCGGACTTCATCCGCGCGCTGCGCGACATTGCCAGCCGCCACATGGCCGACTGGCTCGCCCAGCCCGTGCCCGATGCGATGGAACTGATGCTGCGCGCCCGTCGCAAGGTGGCGCTCGTCGAAGCCATGCCCGCGAAAAACGGCAAGTAATTCCAGCCGACCGCCCCATGGCCGTATCGTCGGCCATGGGTGCCCGGCCCATTTGCGGCCAGCGGAAACCTGTCGCGGCTTCATCCGCTAGAATCACACGCCGCTGCCGGCGTTGCCGGCACCCCACTCCATTTTTCGATCCGTTTTCGATGTCCCGCCGCGAGTCTTCTGCCCTTTACGATCAGGTCCTGTCCGCCGACCGCGCCGCCCTGCACCGCGCCCTGCGCGAAGCGCGGCAGCCTGTGCGCGCGCTCGCCGATCTGCCGGAGAAGCTGCGCGGCCGCTTCGAGAAGAGCGCCGAACTGCGCGCACGTCGCCGCCAGAACCTCCCGCGCCCGAACTTCCCCGGCGAACTTCCCGTCAACCAGCGGCGCGACGAAATCGCCGAACTGATCCGCGCCAATCAGGTGGTGATCGTCGCGGGCGAAACCGGCTCCGGCAAAACGACGCAACTGCCCAAGATCTGCCTCGACATCGGTCGCGGCGAAGCCGGGCTGATCGGCCACACGCAGCCGCGCCGGCTGGCGGCGCGCGCCACGGCCACGCGCATTGCGCAGGAACTCGATTCCGAATTGGGCAGTACAGTCGGCTTCAAGGTGCGCTTTACCGACCACACTCGGGCGGACAGCTACATCAAGCTGATGACGGACGGCATCCTGCTGGCCGAAACGCAGGGCGATCCGTCGCTGTCGGCATACGACACGATCATCATCGACGAAGCGCACGAACGCAGCCTGAATATCGACTTCCTGCTCGGCTACCTGCGCCAGTTGCTGCCGCGCCGTCCGGACCTGAAAGTCATCATCACCTCGGCCACGCTCGACGCCGAACGCTTTGCGAATCACTTTGCCATCGGCGGCAAGCCGGCGCCCGTGATCGAAGTGTCGGGCCGCATGTACCCGATCGAAATGCGCTACCGCCCGATCGAGGACGAAGAGGCCGCCAAGCCCGCTGCGCGCGCCGGCGTGACGGTACGCAGCGATCCACGCCGCGCCAATCGCGATCTGTATGAAGCGATCGTCGAGGCCGTCGACGAGCTGCAACGCGTCGGCCCCGGCGATGTGCTCGTGTTTTTGCCCGGCGAGCGCGAAATCCGCGAATCGGCTGAAGCCTTGCGCAAGGCGCACCATCTGCCGGGCACCGAAATCCTGCCGCTGTTCGCGCGCCAGTCGGCCGCCGAACAGGCGCGCGTGTTCGCCCGTTCCAATGGTCGCCGCGTCGTGCTGTCGACCAACGTCGCCGAAACCTCGCTCACCGTGCCGGGCATCCGCTACGTGATCGACACCGGGCTCGCGCGGCTGAACCGCTATAGCCATCGCAACAAGGTCGAGCTCCTGCAGATCGAGAAGATCGCGCAGAGTGCGGCCAAGCAACGCGCAGGCCGTTGCGGTCGCGTGCAGGACGGCGTATGCATCCGCCTGTACGACGAAGAAGACTTCACCCGCCGCCCCGCGCACACCGACCCGGAAATCCTGCGTTCATCGCTGGCCGGCGTCATCCTGCGCATGAAGTCGCTGCGCCTCGGCGCGGTCGAAGAGTTCCCCTTCATCGACCCGCCCACGCCGCGAATGATCGGCGACGGCTACCAGTTGCTCACCGAACTGGGCGCGGTTGACGACGACAACGAACTGACCACCATCGGCCGCGAACTGGCGCATCTGCCGCTCGATCCGAAGATCGGCCGCATGCTGCTGGCCGCGCGCGACCGTCGCTGCCTGGATGAAGTGCTGGTGATTGCCGCCGCCCTGTCGGTGCAAGACCCGCGCGAGCGTCCGCCAGAGAGCTCCGGCACCGCCGATCAGGCGCACGCGCGCTTTCGCCTGGCGCCCGACGACAAGGGCGAGCCGCGTTCGGAATTCCTCTGGTACTGGAACCTGTGGCAGGCCTTCGACGAAATCTGGCGACACGAGTCTTCCAGCAAACAGAAGGCGTGGTGCAAACAGCATTACCTATCGTACCTGCGCATGCGCGAATGGCGCGACATCCACAGCCAGTTGCACAGCCTGTGCGCCGAACACGGCTGGCTGGGCGACGCGCGTGATGCCGAAGGCAAGAAACCGCGCAGGCAAGAACAGGCCAAGCCCGAGCAAGCGACCTCGGGGCGAGAACTCAAAGGCGCACGCGGCGCGCAGCAAATTGCCGCCAAGCAGGAAGCCCGCGCCCGCGCGGCCGACTACGAATCGATCCACAAGGCTTTGCTGACCGGCCTGCTCGGCCACATCGGCGTGCGCATCGAAGACGCCACCGGGCCCAACGTCGGCGCGTTCAACGGCGCACGCGGCATCAAGTTCTGGCCGCATCCGGGCTCGTACATGGCCAAGCGCGCCGGCAAATGGCTGATGGCGGCAGAGCTTATCGACACCTCTCGCCTGTACGCGCGCTGCATTGCCCGCATCGAACCCGAATGGGTCGAAGAAGTCGGCGCGCACCTGCTGCGCACCAGCGTGTACGAACCGCACTGGGAGAAAAAACTCGGTGCCGTGCGCGCCTGGGAGCGCGGCGTGCTCCACGGCATTACGCTCTACGCGCGGCGCGCGACCGGCTACGAGAATGTCGATCCGGCGATGTGTCGCGACCTGCTCATCCGCGAAGGTCTGGTGCAGGGCGAAATCGACGAGGCCGTTGCGCGCGGCATGGCCTTTCTCCAGCACAACCGCAAGCTGGTGGCCGAGATCGAACGCCTCGAACACAAGATGCGCCGCCCCGACGTGCTGGTCGACGAAGCGCTCATCCACGCCTTCTACGACAGCCACATCCCGCAGGACGTGACCGACGTGCGCGCCTTCGAGGCCTGGCGCAAAAAGGCCGAACGCGGCAACCCCAAGCTGCTGTACCTGTCGCGCGACCAGCTCATGCGCCACGAAGCGGCCGGCGTCACCACCGATGCCTTCCCGCCGACGACGGAAGTGCTCGGCCAGAAGCTCAAGCTCACTTACCTGCACGAACCCGGCGCAGTGGATGACGGCGTCACGCTGACGGTGCCGCTCGCCATGCTCAACCAGGTGCCGGTCAACCGTTGCGAATGGCTCGTGCCGGGCCTGCTCGAAGACAAGGTGACGGCCTTCCTCAAGACCGTGCCGCAAAAGCACAAGCATCGCCTGCAGCCGATCTCCGAATCCGCGCGCGCCTTCATGGCCGCATTCGACGACGGCCAGTTCGATACCACCGAACCGTTCCTGCGCGCGCTGGAGACCTTCGTGGAAGAGCGCGTACAGCTCAAACTGCCGCTCGAGAGCTTCCGCCCCGAAAACGTCAACGCGCACTGTTTCATGAACTTCCGCGTCATCGACGAGCACGGCCGACCGCTCATGCAGTCGCGCAACCTCGCCGAATTGCGCGTCAAGCTCAAGGATCAGGTCGCCAGCGTGTTCCGCAACGCACAGATCGAGCAAGCCTTCCAGAGCGCTGGCGTGGCGCAGCCGGAGGACACCCCCGAGGCCCCTTCGGTCGCAGCGGAACCCGCGACAGAAACCGCTGGCAACGTGCAGCTTTCCGGGCTGACGAGCTGGTCTTTCGGCGAATTGCCAGAGCTGCTCGAAGTGAAGGTCGGCCACCGTACCGTCATCGGCTTCCCTGCCCTGCAGGACGACGGCGATTCGGTCAGCCTGATCGCCTGCGACACCCAAGAGGAAGCGGCTCGCATACACCGCAAGGGGCTGGTGCGTCTGTTCATGCTGACGCTGTCGGCGCAAGTCAAGGCGATCGAAAAATTGCCGGGCATGCGCGAACTGGCGCTCAAGTTCATCTCGTTCGGCAACGACGCCGACCTCAAGCGCCAGATCGTCGTCGCCACCATCGAGCGAACCTGTCTGATGGACCCGCGGCCAACCGACGCCGCCACTTTCGAAGCGCGCGCCCAAAGCGCCAAGCTACGCATCTCGCTGGTCGCGCAGGAACTCATGCGCCTGGCATCTGCGCTCCTCGACGAGTACGGCGCGCTGCAGAAGAAATTCCTCGGCCTCAAGGCACATGCCGGAGCACTCGCCGACATGGAAGCCCAACTCGCCGCGCTGATGCCCAAGGACTTTCTCACCGCCGTCCCCTACGAACGGCTGACGCACTACTCACGCTACCTTAAGGCCGTCTCGGCACGCATCGAAAAGCTGCGCACCAACCCCACGCGCGACGCGCAATGGATGGGCGACTGGAAGTCACTCGCCCAGCCGTGGGAACGGGAGTGGATCGCAAAACTGCGCGCCGACGTCATCGATCCGCAGTTGGAAGAATTCCGGTGGATGCTGGAAGAACTGCGTGTGAGTCTCTACGCGCAGGAACTCAAGACGCCAATGCCCGTGAGCGTCAAGCGCTTGCAGAAGATCTGGGCGAGCCGACCTCGGTGATTATTCAATTTGTATACTCCACTCATTGCAATACCAATTAACCTCTTCCCAAATGAGCTTGATTGATGTGAGTGATGGCAATCGCCTTACAGCGACGGCACTATTCAATCTTCATAAGCAAGGTAGAGCGATGAGCGACATTTCTAACACCGCCGATGGCGGTGACATCCTTCTTTTTGACAATCCAGTTTGGCACGCGATTGAAGCCCGGATTATTGCTGCCTTTTCCGATGTAAGACTGGAAGATGGAATCGGGTATTTCGAGGCAAATGCGAAAGACGACTATCTGAATCCGGACGACCCTTGCTACCAAGCAGAGCGGGCCCGCGACGACCGTCATGACTGGATGTCACTCGTACGCCATATCGAAGCCAATGACGGCAGGATGAATGAATGCGCCCATTGCTTTATGGATTTGAAGGGGCTCTATTTCCATTTACCCGTCTTGCTTTTGACAAACACGCAACTACTAAGCACATATTTTCTCAACCCGGACACGGCGTTGCTCGATCTGCTTACGCCACCACAGTGGGAAATTCTGATCGACCTCTATGAGTATCTCGTCGATTATGACTGGTGGATAGATCACCTTATGAAGGAGGAGGAAACCCAGTGTCGGACCTGCGGAAAAATCAAACATAGAGAATCCATGACTCGGGCCGAGGCTATGGCGCACGTCGAAAACAGCGAGGACTTTAAGATCTGGCAGATCCTACGCAATGAATACGAAGTTCGATTTGGTCGCGCAACTAGCCCGGCGAGACGATAGTCATATTGGACCGGACCAATTCCCAGTGGCGTCAAAATTAGGCAATGCTTGCCTCATTGCCTCGGCGATTGTGACCTCCCCCCGGATATCCGAGCGGGTGGAGTTAGAGATTTCCGGCCTCAAGGTGAGCGAGCCGGAACTCGCTCGGAGTCAGATCGCCCAGTGAGCTATGCGGCCTGAATTCGTTGTAATCGCATCGCCACATCTCGATCTTCTGGCGAGCATCGTCCAGCGACAAGAACCAGTGCACGTTCAGGCATTCATCTCGCAGGCTGCCGTTGAATGATTCAATGAACGCATTATCGGTGGGTTTGCCCGGACGTGAGAAGTCCAGTGTTACCCCGTGTTCATACGCCCACTGATCCAACGCCTGGGAAATAAACTCGCTGCCATTGTCCACCTGGATGCGCTGTGGCAAGCCGCGCAGCGCGCGCAGATGCTGCATCGCCACCACCACGTCGGCGGCCTTCAGCGCGTAATCCACCGTGATCGCCAGGCTCTCCCGACTAAAATTATCGACCACAGTTAACGCCCGGATCTTCTGCCCGTTGAACAGCTGATCCGCAACGAAATCCATGCTCCAGCACTCGTTCATGCTGGAGAGGACGGGACGTTCCTGCCGGTGTGCGGCGGCAACGCGACGGCGCGGTCGCTTGCGGCGCAGGTTCAGCCCTTCTTCGCAATAGATCCGGTAGGTCTTCTTGTGATTGATCTGCCAGCCTTCGCGCCGCAGCAGCACGTGGATACGTTGCGCACCGTAGCGGATACGTGTGGCGGCAATCTCTCGGATGCGCTGACGCTCGGCGCGGTCATCCCGCGGCCTCGGCCGATAGAAGTACGTCGCCTGTCGTAGCTCAATTACTGCTGTCGCACGTCGAATGCTTACCCGATAGGCACTGATCAGAAAGTTCACCAGCTCGCGCTTGCAAGCTTGCTTGTATTGACCCAGCGAAATCTGCTCAGGTTATGCGGCTAATGCAAATGCTTCAGCCGGGGTCTTCATTCCCAGCGCCTGGTGTGGACGCTGGTGGTTGTAAAAACGTATCCAGTCGCCGATCACGCGGCTGGCATGCTGAATGGTCTCGAAACG
>NZ_JBGVSA010000034.1:0-28435 GCF_041807905.1 Uliginosibacterium sp. sgz301328 | reverse complement strand
AAGGCTGCCACATCGACCACCACCTGGTCGGCGGGCATGACCAGCAGCACCGGGTCGTCGCCGTCCTGCTCAGCGATTACGGCGGCCAGCTCCATGGCGGGCGCGGTGTTGCGGCCGACCGGTTCGAGCACGATGCGGCTGCTCGGGCAGCCGATCTGGCGCAGTTGCTCGGCGATGATGAAGCGGTAGTCCTCGTTGGTGACGATGATTGGCTCGGCCACCGCGCCTTCGAAGCCGGACAACCGCAGCGCGGTCTCTTGCAGCAGCGTGTGCGTGCCGGTCAGCGCCAGCAGTTGCTTCGGATATTGTTCGCGCGAGGCCGGCCACAGGCGCGTGCCGGAGCCGCCAGACAGAATTACGGGTTGCAGGGACATGAATGACCTCCTGTCGGGTACTGCAAAGGGGGAACCGCTCAGACGCGCCGGGCGCGCCATCAGCCGCCCTGTGTCGGGCGGTCTGGGAAGAAAGTCTTCATCGGATGAAGATCTTCGCTCGTTCTCCTGCCTGCCTCCCGCGACGGCGCCAGCGTTGCGCCGTCGGGTGCATCCAGCTTCAGTTGTAGCCGTTCGGATTGGCGCTCTGCCAGCGCCAGGAGTCTGCGCACATGCAATCGAGATCGCGCTCGGCGCGCCAGCCGAGCTCCCGTTCGGCCATCGCCGGGTCGGCCCAGCATTGGGCGATGTCGCCGGCACGGCGGGCGACGATCTCAAAGGGAATCTGGCGGCCGGACGCGCGCTCGAAAGCGCGGACGACGTCCAGCACGGAATAGCCTTGCCCGGTGCCGAGGTTCACCGTCAGCACACCGGGGCTTTGCCGCAGCCGGTCGAGCGCTTTGACGTGGCCGACAGCCAGATCGCAGACATGGATGTAGTCGCGCATGCCAGTGCCGTCGGGCGTGGCGTAATCGCCGCCAAACACACGCAAACGCGGCAGTTTTCCGACCGCAACCTGGGTAACGAAAGGCATCAGGTTGTTGGGCAGGCCATTGGGGTCCTCGCCGATGCGGCCCGACTCATGCGCGCCCACCGGGTTGAAGTACCGCAGCAGAGCGATGCGCCATTCAGGGTCGGCGGCGGCAACGTCGCGCAGCACGTATTCCATCATCCACTTGGTGCGGCCGTAAGGATTGGTCGGCCCGGTCGGGAAGTCTTCGCGGATCGGCACGCTGGCCGGATCGCCGTAGACGGTGGCAGACGAGCTGAACACCAGCGTCTTGACGCCCGCTTCGGCCATGGTCTCGGCCAGCGCCACGGTGCCGGCGATGTTGTTGTCGTAGTAGGCCAGCGGCTTGGCAACCGATTCGCCGACAGCCTTGAGCGCGGCGAAATGGATCACCGCGTCGATGCGATGGGTGCGGAACACTTCGGCCAGCGCCGCGCGGTCACGCACGTCGATCGTATGGAAGCCGGCGAGCTTGCGCCCGGCGATTTCTTCGACCCGGCGCACGGCTTCGGCCTTGCTGTTGCAGAGGTTGTCGACCACCACGACGTCGTGCCCGGTTTGCAGCAATTCGACCGCGGTGTGGGTTCCGATGTAGCCGGCGCCGCCGGTTACGAGAATACATGCCATGGCAAAAACTCCAGCAAGGGTGTCACGGCCCCCGCCCCTGCCGGGTGCCAGTCAAATCAGGGCAGCGTCAATCGAAGGTCTCGTCCAGCGCCAGCGCCAGCCCCTGTTGCCAGGGCGGCACGACGACCCCGAAATGCTGCTCGAGGGAGGCGGTCGATAGCCGCGAATTTGCCGGCCGGCGGGCCGGCGTCGGGTATTCAGCGGTGCCAATGGGGACCACCCGGCGCACCCGGACCGAGTCCGGACGGCGTTCGCGGGCGCCCGCAACGATAGCCTCAGCAAAGCCATGCCAGCTCGTCTCGCCGGCGGCCACCAGATGGTGAATGCCCGATTCGAACTGGCCGGACTGTCGCTGCCGCATTGCAGCATGCACGATTTGTGCCGTGCTGTCAGCGATCAAGCGGGCAGTCGTCGGCGCACCGATCTGGTCGGCCACGACGCGCAGCTCTTCGCGCTCGCCCGCCAATCGCAGCATGGTGCGCATGAAGTTCTTGCCGCGGGCCCCGTACACCCACGAAGTCCGCAGCACCAGCCAATCGCCGCCTGCTTCGGCAATGGCCCGTTCGCCTGCGAGCTTTGAGCGGCCATAGGCGCCGAGCGGCGCCGGAGTATCTTCTGGCAGGTACGGCGCAGTCTTGCCGCCGTCGAAAACGTAGTCAGTGGAATAGTGCACGAGCAGCGCATTGTGACGCCGGGCGGCGACAGCCAATGCGCCGGGCGCTGCGCCATTGATGCTCATGGCGAGCGCTTCTTCATCTTCGGCCTTGTCGACAGCCGTGTAGGCGGCAGGGTTGACGATCACGTCGGGACGCACGCGATCGATGAGTCCGGCAAGGGTCTCGGGGCGCGATAGATCGGCCATGTGACGATCGACCGCGACAACTTCACCGAGCGGTTGCAATGATCGGGCGAGCTCGAAACCCACCTGCCCGGTCACGCCCGTGACGAGCAGCTTCATGCGTAGACCTCGCATTCGGCCAGCGGCTTGCCGGCGACGTCCTTTGGCGACAGTTGTGGTTCGATGCCTTCCAGTGGCCACTCGACGCCAACGGTCGGATCGTTCCAGGCCAGCGTGCGCTCGAACTGCGGCGCGTAGTAATCGGTGGTCTTGTAGAGAAAATCGGCGCTCTCGGAGAGCACGACAAAACCATGCGCGAAGCCGGCCGGCACCCACAACTGGCGGTGATTCTCGCCGGACAGCTCCACCCCCACCCACTTGCCGAATGTCGAAGAACTGCGGCGCAGATCCACCGCCACGTCGAACACGCGACCGGCGGTCACGCGCACGAGCTTGTCCTGCGCTTGTTCGATCTGGTAGTGCAGGCCGCGCAGGACGCCACGCTGCGAGCGGGAATGGTTGTCCTGGACGAAATTGACGGACAGGCCGGTCAGTTCCTCGAAGGTGTGCGCGTTGTAGCTTTCCATGAAGAAGCCGCGTGCATCGCCCCACACCTTGGGCTCGAGAATGAGCACCTCGGGAATCGCTGTCTCGACGACCTGCATCAGAACACCCGATCTTCCATCAATTGCAGCAGGTACTGACCGTAGCCGCTTTTGGCCAGCGGCTTGGCGATGTCGCGCAATTGGGCGTCGTCGATCCACTTGTTGCGCCAGGCGATCTCTTCAGGACAGGCGATCTTGAGCCCCTGCCGTTTTTCGAGTGTCTGGATGAACTGCCCGGCTTCGAGCAGCGAGTCGTGCGTCCCCGTATCCAGCCAGGCGTCGCCACGGCCAAGCACCTGCACGTCGAGCTGCTCGCGGTCGAGATAGACGCGATTGACATCGGTGATCTCCAGCTCGCCGCGCGGCGACGGCTTGAGGTGCCGCGCGATGTCGATGACTTGCTGGTCGTAGAAGTACAGGCCCGTGACAGCGTAACGGCTGCGCGGCTTGGCGGGCTTCTCTTCGATGCTGATGGCGCGGCCGGCGGCGTTGAATTCCACCACGCCGTAGCGCTCGGGGTCGGTCACCGGATAGGCGAACACCGTGGAACCGGCATCGGCCAGATCGGCGGCGCGCAGGCGTTCGGCCATGGCGTGCCCGTAGAAAATGTTGTCGCCCAACACCAGCGCCGATGGGCTGTCGCCGATGAATTTTTCTCCGATGATGAACGCCTGCGCCAAGCCGTCCGGGCTCGGTTGCACCGCGTACTGGATCGACATGCCCCAGGCACTGCCATCGCCCAGCAGTTGCTGGAAGCGCGGCGTGTCCTGCGGGGTGGAGATCACCAGCACCTCGCTGATGCGCCCAAGCATGAGCGTCGTCAGCGGGTAATAGATCATCGGTTTGTCATAGACCGGTACGAGTTGCTTGGATACCCCCAGCGTAACCGGATGCAGACGCGTGCCCGAGCCGCCCGCGAGGATGATGCCTTTTCTCTTCGATTTCATGATTTGCCTGCCTGATCAGCGCGCGACGTAATTGCGCTCGACCCATTCACGATAGGCGCCGGTCTGCACGTTGGAGACCCACGCCTGGTTGTCGAGGTACCACTGGACCGTCTTGCGGATGCCCGTTTCGAAGGTTTCGGCCGGGCGCCAGCCCAGCTCACGCTCGATCTTGCGGGCGTCGATGGCATAGCGGCGATCGTGTCCGGGCCGGTCGGCGACGTAGGTGATCAAGCGGCTGTAAGGGCCCGCTGCGTCGGGCCGCAATTCATCGAGCAGCGCGCAGACTGTGTTGACGATGTCGATGTTCGGCTTTTCGTTCCAGCCGCCGACGTTATAGGTCTCGCCCACGCGGCCGCGCTCCAGCACCACTCGGATCGCCGCGCAGTGGTCCTTCACGTACAGCCAGTCGCGCACCTGGCGACCGTCGCCATAGATGGGCAGCGGCTTGCCGGCCAGCGCATTGACGATGATGAGCGGGATCAGCTTCTCAGGGAAATGGTAGGGACCGTAGTTGTTCGAGCAATTGCTCGTCGTGACCGGCAGTCCATAGGTGTGATGCCAGGCGCGCACGAGATGGTCGGACGCGGCCTTGCTGGCCGAATAAGGGCTGTTCGGCTCGTACGGATGCGTTTCGGTGAAGGGTGCGGCGTCTGCTGTCAGCGAACCGTAGACTTCGTCCGTGCTGACGTGATGGAAACGGAAGCCCTCGCGCTCGGCCCCTTCGAGTGCGCCCCAGTAAGCCCGGGCCGCTTCGAGCAGCGTGAAAGTGCCCGTGACGTTGGTGCGCATAAACTCGCCCGGACCGTGGATCGAGCGGTCCACATGACTCTCGGCAGCGAAATGGACAATGGCACGGGGGCGATGTTCGGCGAGCAGACGATCGACGAGCTCGCGATCACAGATATCGCCCTTGACAAAGATATGGCGCCCGTCGCCCCGCAACGATGCGAAGCTGTCCGGGTTGCCCGCGTAGGTCAGGACATCGAGGTTGACGACGGGCTCATCGGAGACAGCCAGCCAGTCATGAACGAAATTGACGCCGATGAAGCCGGCGCCACCGGTAACGAGGATAGTCATGGTTCTGGGTTAAACGGCGAATTTGCCAGTTTACCTCAGACCTATCGCAGGCAGTGCGGCCTTCGGTCCGTAAGTTCATCTATGTCATGCCGCCTGCCAAGTGGTTGGTCAGACGAACGTAATCCGCTACCGACAAGGTTTCTCCTCGGGCGCCCGGATCAATCTGCGTTGCAGAAAAGTCCGACTCTCCGGCGATATCGCGCAGGGTATTCCGAAGCGTCTTGCGCCGCTGCCCGAATGCCGCGGTCACAACCCGCGACAGCAGTTTTTCGTCCGAGCAATCAAGCGCCTCAATGGGTTTGGGGCGCATATAGACGATGGATGACACCACTTTCGGGGCCGGACGGAAGGCTCCGGGCGGCACATCGAACAGGCGCGCCATCTCGAATCGGTACTGCAGCATCACCGACAGGCGCCCGTAGGCCTCTTCGCCCGGCTCGCCCACCATGCGTTGCACGACCTCCTTCTGGAGCATGAAGGTCATGTCCTGCACACGGTCAGCGGCGTCGGCGAGATGGAACAACAGCGGCGTAGAGATGTTGTAGGGCAGATTGCCCACCACCCGCAGCGGGCCGTTCACCTCGGCGGCAAGCGCGCCGAAATCGAACTTGAGCGCATCGCCTTCGTGCACGGTCATCTGTTCGGCGGTGTATTCCTCGTGCAAGCGGGCGATGAGGTCGCGATCGATTTCGACCACATGCAAATGCCCGCAGGCGGCCAGCAGCGGACGCGTCAACGCGCCGAGCCCCGGGCCGATCTCGACCACCGTCTGGCCGGGCTTGGGCGCGATGGCGGCGACGATCTTGCCGATGATGTTTGGATCGACAAGAAAGTTCTGGCCGAAACGTTTGCGGGCCTGGTGTCCTTGCGGCATCCGATCTATCCCTTGGCGAACGCGGCGATCTTCTCGCGAATGCGCGGCACGGCAGCAAAGCCCGCGCGCTCGCCTTCGAGGATGGCCTGGTTCTTGAGCTGGAAATTGCTTGGCGACATGCTGCGCACGTCCGGCTGGATCACCACGTCGGCGTCGCGCAGTTCGAAGCTCGCGATACGGTTGCCCATGATGGCGATGGTATCGAGCATGACATCGATGCTGCCCTGGTTCTTGCGGCCCGACGGTCGACCCGAGATATCCACGCCGATCACGATGTCGGCGTTGCCGATCTGCCGTGCGATACGTACCGGCACCGGGCTGACGAGGCCGCCATCGACGTATTCCTTGTCGCCGATGACGACCGGCGAGAACACGCCCGGGACGGAGCTGGACGCGCGCACAGCGACGCCGACATTGCCGGAACTGAAGATCACCGCCTCGCCCGTCGACAGGTTCGTCGCCACGGCGGCGAACTTGCGCTTGAGCTGTTCGATCGTCCTGTTGCCAACCTGCTTGTTGATGAAGCGTTCGAGCGCCTCGCCCTTGAGGAATCCACGATCGAACAACGCCCAGTCCGCAAAGGCGCTCTGGTCCAGTTGCAGCGCGAGCTTCTGCAGATCGAACGCGCCGAAGCCCGCTGCATACAGTGAGCCGACCACGCTGCCGGCGCTGGTGCCGACGATGGCGTCGGGCACGATGCCGTTGGTTTCCAGCGCCTTGAGTACGCCGACGTGGGCGAAGCCGCGCGCGGCCCCGCCACCCAGCGCCAACGCAATGCGCGGCTTGCGTGGCGGCACAACGGGAGCGGCTGGTGCTGCCGGTGCAGGGCCTGCCGTGGAGGGGCGAGGCGTGGATGGCGTCTCTTGCGGCGGCGTGGTCGTACACGCAGCCAGTACGGCGCCGCCGATGGCGGTGCCCAGGAATTCGCGGCGCTTCATGAAACGAAGATCACTCAGTGGATGGCGCGCGCCATGGAGAGCGCGCAGTCGACGGCAACATACAGGCTACCCGGATCGGCGCGGCCGGTGCCGGCCAGATCCAGCGCCGTACCGTGGTCAACAGAAGTACGGATGATGGGCAAGCCCAGGGTCACGTTGATGCCGCCGCCAAAGGTGGCGTACTTCAGTGTCGGCAATCCCTGGTCGTGGAACATGGCCAGCACGGCATCCCCACGGGACAACTGATGCGGCGTAAATAGCGTGTCAGCCGGCAGCGGGCCGATGAGCTGCATGCCTTCGGCGCGTAGTGTCGTCAGCACAGGCTCGATGACGTCGAGCTCTTCGTGCCCCATGTGCCCTGACTCGCCCGCATGGGGATTGAGCCCCGCCACCAGGATGCGCGGCGACGCCAGCCCGAACTTGTCGCGCAGATCAGCGTGCAGGATGCGCAGGGTGCGCGTGAGATCCTGGGGAGTAATGGCGGCGGGCACATCCTTGAGTGGCAGATGCGTTGTGGCCAGCGCCACGCGAAGCCATTCGCGCGACTGCCCGGTCTGTCCGGCGAGCATCATGACTACACGAGCCGTGCCGGTCTTTTCGGCCAGATATTCCGTGTGGCCGGTGAAGGGAATGCCAGCGTCGTTGATGATGCTCTTCTGCACTGGCGCGGTGACCATGGCGGCGAATTCGCCGCGCTGGCAGCCCTCGATGGCACGGTCGAGCAGTTGCAGCACGTAGTGCGCGTTGGCCACGTCGAGTTGCCCGGCGCGCGCGGAGCGCGCAAGCGGCAGGTCAAGCACATCGAGCGTGCCCGGCAAGGCCACGCTGCCGGCCACATAGGGGCGCACGGCAATGTGCAGGCCGATGGCGGCGGCGCGCTCTGCGATCAACGCTCGATCGCCCAGCACCACCAGCCGCGCCGGCCATTCCCGCGTCGCGAGCATGGCACACAGCTCGGGCCCGATGCCGGCGGGCTCTCCACTGGTGACGGCGACGACGGGCGTGGCGGACATGGCGGTCTCTTAGCGGTTCTGGTCGAGGCGAACGTCGACGTAGGCCTGGTCACGCAACTGGCGCAGCCAGTCTTCAAAGGCTTCATCCGCCTTGCGGTCATGCAAGGCGTCGCGAGCCTGCGCGCGACGGCGGTCATCGGTGACGTCGACCGTACGGCGCTCCAGCACCTGGATCAGGTGCCAGCCAAACGGCGACTGCACCGGCTGGCTGACTTCACCGACCTTGAGTGCATTCATGGCACGTTCGAATTCGGGCACCGTGTCGCCCGGCGACACCCAACCGAGGTCGCCGCCCTTGGCGGCCGTGCCATCGACCGAGTTGGTACGGGCCATTTCGGCGAAATCCACGCCGTTGACGATGCGCTCGCGCAGGGCGATCAGGCGCTGGCGCACATCGGAATCGGACGCTGCGTCGCTCGTGCGGATCAGGATATGACGAGCGTGTGTCTGCTCGATCTGTTGCTTCTGCTCGGTGGTGGCGCGTTCATTGACGAAACGCACGATGTGCAGGCCAACCGAGCTTTGCATGGTGTCGCTGACCTGTCCCGGCTTCATGCGCGACACCGCCTCGCCATAAATGGCGGGCAGGCGCTCGATGGGACGCCAATCGAGGATGCCGCCCTGCATGGCGTCCTGCGCATCGGAATAGGTCGCCGCCAGCTTGGCGAAATCGTCGCCCTGGCGGATCTGACGCTGCACTTCGTCGGCGCGCTTGCGCAACGCGGCCCATTGTTCGGGCGTGGCACCTTCCGGAGCGCGCAGCAGAATGTGCTGGATCTGCACCTCGCGCGAGCCGGCGGCAGCTTCGGGGCTGGCGAGAAAGGCGTCGACTTCAGCGTCGGTCACAACCACCTTGCTGTCGACGTCGCGTTCGCGCAGGCGCGACAGGATGATCTCGTTGCGGATGTCTTCGCGAAAGCGATCCCAGGGCACGCCTTCACTCTTTTCGACCGCTTCGCGCAGTTGATTGATGTTCATGCGGTTGTTCTCGGCGATGGTCTGCAACGCACGCTGCAGGGTCGCGTCGTCCACCTTCACATTGGTGTTGGCGGCCTCCTGCAACTGGAGTTTGTCGTAGATCATGCGATCGAGCACTTGGCGCTCGAGCTGGTCCGCCGACGGCAACGCCGTCCCCTGCCGTTTCAGCGTGGCCGTGGCGGCCGTCACGCGGGTGCGCAGGTCGGACTGGGTGATGATCTCGTCGTTGACGACGGCGACGATGCGGTCGACAGGCTGTTGAGCCTGCGCGAAGCGCGGCGCCAGCATGGCCGTCAGCAGGAGGGCCAGGGCCACCCGCAGGAGTCTGTTCAAGGACATTGTTCTATCTTCTGTTTGCGACAAAAAATGCGGCGCGTGCAGCCGCCCCGCTCAGAACGACCCGGCAGTGCCGCCGAATACCGGGTCACCAAAACTCGAGTCGTTGATCTTGCCATAGCCACCGATGCTGCGTCTGAGCAACTGCACAGGACTGGAACCCACCGATGCAAGGCCGTTGAACTCGATCTGCAGGAACCAGGCGTTGTTGTGTTGCGATGAACTGTTCAGCAGGGTCTGCCAGACGCCGCGGAACACCCAGCAATCGGCCTTGTATTCAAGGCCGGCAATGGCTTCAGTCAGCGTATGGTCGAGCAAGTTCCGGTTATAGCGCCCGACGCCATACCAATTGCCAAGCAATGGCCACTGCGCCGAGACGTCGATGTCACGAAAGCCGCCGGCGGCCGAGGTGCCGTATTTGTACCGGTAGCTGGCCGAGATGACCTTGGCGAAGTCTGCCTGGTAGCGAACCCCCGCGATGCCCCGCTCGGTCCGATTGTCCTTCGGATTGTATTCGTAGGCCAGATCGAGCCACACCTTGTCGTGCAGGCGCCCGGACGCTGCCGCCAGCCAGTCGGAACGGCGGCTGGTGCGCGGCGTATCCGTCGGCAGCGTCACGCGCTGGTCTTCGAAGTAAAAGCGTTGCGCCAGGGCGAGGCGCATCCATTCAACGCCGGTGCCATCGTCGATGAAACGCGACGAGACAGCCGCCGTCAGCTGGTTGGCGTTGGCGATACGGTCGTTACCGGAATAGATGTTCTCGGAAAAGAACTGCGCAAAGCTCACGTCGGCCAGCGCCGTATCGAATACCGGGTAGTTGTCCTGGTTGCGATAGGGCACGCGCACGTAATACAGGCGCGGCTCCAGCGTCTGCGTCGTGGGCTTGCCGCCGAAACTCGTCGGCCGCTCGAAAGTCATGCCCGTGTCGACAGAGAAGATCGGCACGGTGCGATCGAGGGAGTCCGGCCCCACGGTGTTCTTGCGGTCCAGATCGTAATGCGTCATGTGAGCGCCGACCTTGGGTGTCACATACCAACCCGGAGTCTGCAAGGTATAGGACACCTGCGGATACACGAACGCCCGCCGACCTTCGTCCTGCTTATAGACGTTCGTGTTGGGCTGGATGGAGAAGGCCGTGTAGTCCGCCGGCAACGTGAGGGCAAAACCATGCCAGTCCGGCACGAAGGCGCGCGCCGTCAATTGCGGCAGACGATCGTAGTCGGGCGTGTCGCTGATCCACTGCGACCGCTGAACGTTGAATGCGCCGGACAACCACGAACCATTGTTGTAGTTGAGGACGGCCTGCTGATTGAGCCGACTCTGAGAGGTCGAGGTGATCCGCGTCGACAGATCGTTGAAGTAGTTGCTGTCGGACACGCGGGCGTAGTTGATGGCGCCGGAGAAACCATTGCCAAAACCCTGGTTGTGCGAAAGCTGGACCAAGGACCGCGTCGTTCCCGTGATCTGGTCGCCCGGCAGGTATTCAAGCTGCATCGCGCCGTTGTAGCTCGGCGTGAGGTAGCGGAATTCACCGTTCAACTGCATGCCGCGCCGCCCCATCCAGCGCGGGGCGAACGTGGCGTCGTAGTTCGGCGCCAGGTTGAAGTAATACGGAACCGTCAAATCCAGGCCGGTATTGCTGGTACTACCGAAGGTCGGCGGCAGCAGCCCGGACTGGCGCCCGCCCGAGAGCGGGAATTGCATCCACGGCGTGTAGGCGATCGGCACCCCCTTGAACACCATCGTGGTGCCGTAGCCCTCGCCCTGGTCGCGGTCGTAGTCGAGCCGCAGGTCACGCATTCTCAGGAACCATGCTGGATTGGGCGCCGGACAGGTCGAGTAGGTCGCGTTGCGGAGGCGATACTGGTTCTCGCCTTCGAGCTGGATGATGTCGGCTTCGCCGCCTCCCGTGACCATGCGCTTGCTCGTCCCGGCCTCGCCTTCGGACGTGTCAGCGCGCTGAAATGCATAAATGGGCGACTCGAATTCACCAAATGAGGTGTCGATGTTGATCCGTGCACGCGGACCGGCGATGCGGTCTTCACCGCGGCGCATACGCACATCGCCTTCGGCGGTGACGTCGTTGCTGATCTGGTCGAAGATCAGGCGATCGCTGTCGAGGATCAGCGCACCGCGCTCAAGGTGTACATCGCCTGTCGCGCGGACTTCGACATCGGTGCGGCCATCGAATTTGTCGGCGTCGATCACGGTCGGGGCCGCGCGATCGGAAGCCGTGCCGCCCACGCTAGAGACCGGACCGGCCTGCGCGACGATCAGCAGGCGCGGATCGACATACATCGGCGCGGGGTCGGCAGCCCTGCTCACCGAACTCAGGGTGGCGAGCACGGCCAGGGTCAGCAGGCGAGGCTGCAGGCGGCGCGAGCCATCGCGCGATCGCTGGACTGCGCCGGAACGTGGGCGAGGTAGCATGCGGCGTTTTATTGGATGTGTTCTGACGACCACCGCCCCCCGTTAGGGGCTCGCCTCGCGGATTGCAGGGTCGAGGCGGCGGCTTGATAAGATTCGGGATTCTACATGAAGCCGGCGCGCCGACTGCCGCCACCGCGCAGCCACCGCCCTCGAACTGGAAGACTGTCTTGAATCGCATCGAACGACTGCAGCAATGGGTCGGGCAACAACTGCCCGGCCATCGGATTGAACTGACGCCGGCATCGGCAGATGCCAGTTTCCGCCGCTATTTCCGCGCCACGCTGGACGACGGCAGCAGCTACATCGTGATGGACGCGCCCCCCGAGCATGAAGACTGCCGGCCCTTCGTCCATGTCGCAGAACTATTCGGCGCAGCAGGCGCCAACGTGCCGAAGGTCCACGCGCAGAATCTGGAAGAAGGCTTCCTGCTGCTCTCGGACCTGGGCTCGACCACCTACCTCGCGGCGCTCGACGACGACAACGCCGCCGCGCTCTACGCCGAAGCGCTCGGCACGCTGGCCGTCATCCAGGCAGCAAGCCGCCCCGGCGTGCTGCCGGAGTACGACCGGGCGCTGCTCATGCGCGAACTGGAGCTGTTTCCCGTGTGGTACGTGGGACGCCACAAGGGTGTGACGCTGAGCGAGAAGGAAACCACGCAGCTCTACGAAGTCTTCGACCGCATCCTGGAAGTCAATCTCGCGGAGCCGAAGGTGTTCGTCCACCGCGACTATCACTCGCGCAACCTCATGCACCTGCCAGGCAAGGACCCCGGCGTGCTCGATTTTCAGGACGCGGTCTACGGACCGATGAGCTACGACCTTGTCTCCCTGCTCAAGGATGCCTATGTCGAATGGGACGAAGAGCTGACACTCGACTGGCTGGTGCGCTACTGGCAAGCCGCAAGGCAGATCGGCTTGCCGATCCGCGAGGACTTCGCCGACTTCCATCGCGACTATGAATTCATGGGCGCCCAGCGCCACATCAAGGTGCTCGGCATTTTCGCGCGGCTCTACCACCGCGACGGCAAGGACGGTTACCTCGCCAACATGCCATTGGTGATGAACTACCTGCGCAAGACATGCCAGCGCTATGACGAACTGCGCCCGCTGGCCGTGTTGCTCGAAAAGCTCGATCCCTCCGTCACGGCCGAAGGCTTCAGTTTCTGATCGCCTGAACGACGTCTCATGGCGGCGGGTGCGTTCGCGCCCGCCTCTTCTCTTGCTGCAATGGTGCGCGCACCTGCACTGATCTCGCCGCGTCCAATTGCGTGCGGATCGCTGCCTCGCGCAGGTCGCCTTGGCACAAGCCTGGTGCGGCTCGGATTCTGACATCGCACGCGTTCGGTGCATCCTTGCGTCCGCCAGCGATACAACTCGTTGATTTATTTGCAGAGACGATCAGGCTCGGCTTTTGCTTTTTGCTCTCCCGTTGTGCATTTCTGGAGCTAACGTGGAGCAGTCTTTCTTTCCCGGCGACGTTCTTTTCGTCCTTCTCGGCGCCATCATGGTGCTGGCGATGCACGCCGGCTTCGCATTCCTCGAACTGGGCACCGTACGCAAGAAGAATCAGGTCAACGCCCTGGTCAAGATCCTTTCCGATTTCGCGGTTTCGACGCTGGCCTATTTCTTCATCGGCTATGGCGTCGCCTATGGCGTTCATTTCTTCGTCGGTGCGGGCCAGTTGCAAACGCACCATGGCTTCGCACTGGTCAAGTTCTTCTTCCTGCTGACCTTCGCCGCCGCCATTCCGGCCATCGTTTCGGGCGGCATTGCGGAGCGAGCGCGCTTCTCGCCGCAACTGGCCGCCACCTTCATCGTGGTCGGGTTCGTCTATCCCTTCTTCGAGGGTCTGGCGTGGAACGGCAACTTCGGTCTGCAGGCCTGGCTCAGGGCGACGTTCGGCGCGCCCTTCCATGATTTCGCAGGCAGCGTGGTGGTGCACGCCATGGGCGGCTGGATCGGGCTGGCAGCGGTCCTGCTGCTCGGCCCGCGCCGCGGTCGTTATTCGCGCGACGGCGCCATCGCGGCGCATCCGCCGTCGAGCATTCCTTTTCTTGCCCTGGGTGCGTGGATCCTGGTGGTCGGCTGGTTCGGCTTCAATGTCATGAGTGCGCAGCAGGCCGATGGCATCAGTGGACTGGTGGCGGTGAATTCGCTCATGGCAATGGTCGGCGGCACGCTGGCCGCACTGGCTGCGGGACGCAACGATCCGGGCTTTGTCCATAACGGACCGCTGGCCGGTCTGGTGGCAGTGTGCGCAGGATCGAACGTCATGCATCCGCTGGGCGCGCTGGTGGTCGGCGTGGTGGCGGGCTTCTTGTTCGTGCATCTATTCACACTCACGCAAAACCGCTGGAAGATCGACGATGTGCTCGGCGTCTGGCCTCTGCATGGTCTGTGCGGCGCGTGGGGCGGCATTGCCGCCGGCATCTTCGGCCAGCCGGCATTCGGCGGCGTGGGCGAGGTATCGCTATGGTCGCAGTTGATCGGCACCGGGCTTGGCGTGGCGGTCGGCTTTGGCGGAGGCTTGGTCGTTTATGGCGGGCTTAAGTGGATGAGCGGACTGCGCCTGACGGCGGAGCAGGAATACGAAGGCGCCGACCTCACCATCCACAAAATCAGTTCGACGCCGGAGCGGGAAGCCATCTGGTGATGGCGCGTGACGCGGCATGTGGCTCCCGTCGGAGCCACTGCCCGCCGCCCTTGTAATTGCACCGTAGCGCTCGTAGCGCGCCGGTGAGCGCGGCCGTTACGGCAATGTCATCAGCCGGACTACCCTGTGGGCGAATCGAGCCAGATGATTGCGCCGTGCCCCAGCTCATTCAGCCGGCCGACGAATTGGTCGGCCACATCGTCCGCGATTGTCATCGTCAAGCTCACGCGTTGGCCGTGCTCTACTGCCGACAGCGTCGCGCCCGCAGCCTCGATGGCTCGGCGAACGGTGCCTTCGAAGGCATAGGGTGCCTCGCAACGTAATTTGCGAAGCCGAACGATCGCGATCTTCTGTGCGCCACGCAATGCCTGCGCGACGCTGTCCGTGTAGGCGCGCACCAACCCGCCCGCACCGAGCATGATGCCGCCGTAATAGCGGATCACCGTTGCCAGTACGCCTTCCAGATCCTGGTGTCGCAACACGTCGAGCATGGGGCGCCCGGCCGTGCCGCTCGGCTCGCCGTCATCGACGGCCGCCGACTGCCCGCCGGCCAGCAGCGCCCAGCATACGTGCGAGGCAGTGGGATGCTCTTTCCAGAGTCCGGCAACGATCTTCTGCGCCGACGGCCGATCCGCGACCGGCTGCACGCAGCCAATGAACCGGCTCTTCTTGATGAGCAGCTCACTGTGGACCGGCGTGGCGATGGTGAGGGGCATGCGCGGAAATCAGGCAGGACGGCCGTGAAACGTACCGGATTCTAGCAATACGCCGCAACGGCAGAATCAACGCTGCGCACAAACGAAAAAAGCCCACGGCACGCCGCGGGCTTTTGCTTTTTTTGACAGAGCTTCGCGCAGGCAGTCGCGCGAGAGAATCAGACGTTGAAGAGGAAGTTCATCACGTCGCCATCCTTGACGACGTATTCCTTGCCTTCGGCCCGCATCTTGCCGGCCTCCTTGGCGCCTTGCTCGCCCTTGCATGCGATGAAGTCGTCGTACGAAATCGTCTGCGCGCGAATGAAGCCGCGTTCGAAATCGGTGTGAATCACGCCAGCGGCCTGCGGTGCGGTGTCGCCCTTGTGGATGGTCCAGGCGCGCACTTCCTTCACGCCCGCGGTGAAGTAGGTCTGCAGGCCAAGAAGGTCGTAGCCCGCACGAATGAGACGGTTCAGGCCCGGCTCGTCCAGGCCGAGATCGGCAAGGAAGGCCTTCTTGTCTTCGTCATCGAGATCGGCGAGTTCGGCTTCGATCTTGGCGCACACGGCCACGACAGGGGCGCCTTCCTTGGCGGCGTGCTCGCGCAGGCGGTCGAGGTGCGGATTGTTCTCGAAGCCGTCTTCGAGCACGTTGCCCACGTACATCGCCGGCTTGATCGTCATGAGGCACAGCGGACGGATCAGTGCCTTTTCTTCGTCGGTGAACGACATCGTGCGCGCCGGCTTGCCTTCGTTCAGGTGCGGCAGCAGCTTTTCGAGCACTGCAACGAACTTCTGCGCTTCCTTGTCGCCGGACTTGGCCTTGCGCCCATCGCGGGCAATGGCTTTTTCGACTGCGGCCATATCGGCCAGCGCCAGTTCCGTGACGATGGTTTCGATGTCGGCAATGGGGTCGACGCGGCCCGACACGTGGATGACGTTCGGGTCGTCAAAGCAACGCACCACGTTCACGATCGCGTCGGTCTCGCGGATGTTGGCCAGGAACTGGTTGCCCAGGCCTTCGCCCTTCGAAGCGCCGGCCACCAGGCCTGCGATGTCGACGAATTCGACGATCGCGTGCTGCACTTTCTGCGGCTTGACGATGGCCGCCAGTGCATCGAGACGCGGATCGGGCACTTCGACGATGCCGACGTTCGGCTCGATCGTGCAGAACGGATAGTTCTCGGCCGCAATGCCAGCCTTGGTCAACGCGTTGAAGAGAGTGGACTTGCCGACGTTGGGCAAACCAACGATGCCGCACTTGAGGGACATGATCTTCGCCTTATTTCTGAGCCTGAGGCCTGGTATTCAGTTGCTGGGTCGCTGCGGCCCAATCGCCACGTGCAATCTTGGGCCACGCGAGCAACGCGCGGTTGATCGAATCGTCGATCTCGGTCTGCTCTTCGCGACGCGGCGGCTTGAGCACGTAATTGACCACCTCGTTGCGATCGCCCGGATGACCGATGCCAATCCGCAAGCGCCAATAGTCATGGCTCGACAGGCGCGCGCTGATGTCCTTGAGGCCGTTGTGACCGCCCAGGCCGCCACCGAACTTGAGCCGCAATTGCCCCGGAGGAATGTCCAGCTCGTCATGCACGACGAGGATTTCATTCGGCAGGATGCGGTAGAAATGCGCCAGCGCCAGCACCGATTGGCCGGAGCGGTTCATGAAGGTCTGCGGCAGCAGTATCCACACGTCGGCCTCGCGCGAACGACCCGCCAGACCGTGGAATCGGGATTCGGGATGGAGCGACACGCCCAGCTCCTGGGCGAGGCACTCACAAAACCAAAACCCGGCGTTGTGCCGGGTCTTGGTGTATTCGGCCCCGGGGTTGCCGAGACCGACGATGAGCTTGGGTGCGGGCTGCGTCATACGGGCCCGCTCGGAACCCTGATCATCGATGTAGCCGTATTACTCGGCAGCGGGCGCAGCGGCTGCAGCCTCACCTTCGGCGGCGGCGACGCCACGCGGAATGGTGATGGTTGCCACGACCGGGTCGGTTTCACCGTGCGCGACCAGCTCAACGCCAGCCGGCAGAGCCAACTGCGAGGCATGCAGCGAGTGACCGGCAGCCAGGTCCTTCAGGTCGACTTCGATGAACTCGGGCAGGTTGCCGGGCAGGCACTGCACTTCGACTTCGTTCATGACGTGCGACACGATACCGCTTTGCAGCTTCACGCCCGGAGCGATGTCGGCGTTGATGAAGTGCAGCGGCACCTTGATGTGCAGCTTCTGGTTCGGATCGACGCGCTGGAAATCCAGGTGCAGGACGATCTGGCGGAACGGGTGCCATTGCGTGTTGCGCAGAATGACGGTTTCGTTCGTGCCTTCGACGTCGATGCTCAGCACGGACGAGTGGAACTTCTCGTTGCGCAGCAGGTGGAACAGTTCGTTGTGATCCAGAGAAATCTGGACGGCGTCCTTGTCCTGACCGTAGACGATTGCCGGGATGACGCCAGCGCGACGCAGGCGGCGGCTCGCACCCGTACCCTGTTCAGCGCGCTTGGTAGCCTTGAACGTGAATTGCATGGTTACTCTCCAAAATTATGGCTCTCGTCCGCGACCAGACTGAGAGCCTTCCAAATGCAGCGGCGGTTACCCGCCGCCACGAAACTGTCTTGCAAGGGCGCTGCGCGATTACTCGTCGCGGAACAGCGAACTCACGGATTCTTCATTGCTGATGCGCAGCATGGTGTCGGCCAGCAATGAGCCGATGGACACCTGCTTGATCTTGCCGCAATTGCGGCCTTCTTCGCGCAGCGGGATAGTGTCGGTGACGACCACCTGATCGAGCTCCGACTCGCTGATACGCGAGATCGCCGCGCCCGACAGCACCGCGTGGGTGATGTAGGCGACGACGCGCTTGGCGCCTTTTTCCTTCAATGCCTGCGCGGCCTTGCACAGCGTGCCGGCGGTATCGACGATGTCATCGACGATGACGCAGGTGCGGCCCTGGATGTCGCCGATGATGTTCATCACTTCGGAGACGTTGGCCTTGGGACGACGCTTGTCGATGATCGCCAGATCACATTCGAGTTGCTTGGCGACCGCGCGGGCACGCACCACGCCGCCGATATCCGGCGAGACCACGGTGAGGTCTTCCAGCGGCTCGACCTTGCGCAGGTAATCCAGCAGCAGGGGCGTGGCGTAGATGTTGTCGACCGGGATATCGAAGAAGCCCTGGATCTGGTCGGCATGCAGATCGACGGTCAGCACGCGTTGCACGCCCACGGCCTGCAGCATGTTGGCGACGACCTTGGCGGTGATGGGGACGCGGGCAGAGCGGGGACGGCGGTCCTGGCGGGCGTAGCCGAAGTAAGGAATGGCAGCGGTGATGCGGCCGGCCGATGCGCGCTTGAGCGCGTCGACCATGATCATCAACTCCATGAGGTTGTCGTTGGTCGGAACGCAGGTCGGTTGCAGGACAAAGACGTCCTTGCCGCGTACGTTCTCGAGCAGTTCGACGTTCACCTCACCATCAGAGAAGCGCCCTACGGTAGCGGACCCGATCGAAATGCCGAGTCTCTTGACCACGTCCGCGGCAAGCTTGGGGTTTGCGTTGCCGGTAAAAACCATCAGGCTGCGGTATGCCATCGGGGTGCCTCACGCCGTCGTGCTAGTGCTGAAAGCATTCGGGCAGCCCGCCTCGATGAGACGGTCTGCCCGATTATTTTTGGCTGGGGAAGAAGGATTCGAACCTTCGAATGCCGGAATCAAAATCCGGTGCCTTGACCAACTTGGCGACTCCCCAGCAGAAAGCTGTGCTGAGATTCACCGTACTGCACTTTTGGCGAATCTCTCAATTCTATCGTTCCGTTCAAGCCCGCACAAGATCGTGCAGCGGATGAACATCGAGCGAGCGGGCGACGAACACTTGCCAGTGTGCAGTGAGCGAATCTGCCACGGCCTGCGCATCACTCTGAGTCTCGAAAGCCGCGAATACGCAGGCCCCCGAACCACTCATGCGGACTTCGCCCTGGAGGCTCAAACCCGCGCTCGCTGCCAGCAAGGCATCAATCGCCTGCTGAACCGGCGGGAACAATTTGCACGCCACAGGCTGCAGATCGTTCCGCCCAACACGGGACAATCTTTCAAAGACTGCCTGTGCTGCGAAGCCCGGCATTATGGCCGCTTCAGTGTCCCGAGTCAAATCCTTCGACGAAAAAATTAACGGGGTCGGCACTGAGACCGGCGGTTTGACGACAACGTACCAGGCCGGCGGAGCCTCGACGGCGGACAGCGCTTCGCCCACGCCACCGGCCAGCGCGGTGCGGCCGAATACGAAGAACGGGACGTCGGCACCGAGCGTGAGCGCCCAATCCTGCAGCGTGGCGCGCGACAGGTCGAGATTCCACAGGCGGTTGAGCCCCAGCAGCACGCTGGCGGCATCCGAACTGCCGCCGCCGAGCCCCCCGCCCATGGGCAAACGTTTGGTGACGGCAATGTCCACACCCAGGCGGCAACCGGTCTTGTCCTGCAGGAGGCGAGCTGCGCGCACGACGAGATCCTGTTCGGCGGATACGCCTTCGATGTCGGTCGTGCGTTCGATGCGACCGTCTTCTCGCAGCGTCAGGACGATGTCATCGCCATGATCGAGCAGACGGAAAGCGGTTTCCAGCGTGTGATACCCATCCGGCCGGCGGCCGGTGACGTGCAGGAACAGATTGATCTTGGCGGGCGCCGGACAACGCAGCGCGGGCGCGCTCAAAGCTGCCAGACCTCGATGGCCAGGCGGATCTGCAGCGTGCCGCGACGCACGTCGAGCACGCTCGGCATTGCGTTGGGCATTTCGTTTTCGTAGCTCTGGATCGACAACAGCCAGCCACCGTCGTTGGCCTGCACGATGCGGCCGAGGTCGTCGCGCTGCACGGCGGCGTCCGCACGCACGCGGCCCGTTACCCATAGCGCCAGCGCGTCGATCGGTACGGGCGCGTCGGTCAGCCGTGCAATGAGCATGTCGGGATTGCGCGCTTCGTAGCGCTCGCCGTCGGAAGTCGTCCAGCGGGCGCCCGTCGAATCGCGCTGCAGTTCGGCCATCACATGGCCCAGCGGATTGGCGAAGCCAATGTCATCTTCGGCCGGACTGTGCTGCCACGAGATACGCATCGTGTCAGCCTTCTGCCCCTGCCGGACGACGGCGCGGCCGTCGAAGATGAAGGACGTGATGTCCTCCCGGGCGGGGCGGGGCGGAATCTCCTTCGGAGTGGGCGGCGTGCCGGTGCTGGCACAAGCAGCCAGCAGCGCCGGCAGGATGATCGAGCAGAAGAATTTGCGCATGGGCGCAGATTCTACTGCGTCAGGCGCTTGATCGTCTCGCGCAGCGCAGGGCTGTCCGGCGCGGTCTTGAGCGCGCCTTCCCAGGTCGCGCGGGCGTCATCCTTGTGCCCCATCTTCCACTGCACTTCGCCCAGGTGGGCGGCCACTTCAGCGTCCTGGAGCTTTGCGTAGGCCCGCTGGAGCATGTCCAGCGCACCGGGCAGATCGCCCTTGCGGTAGCGCAGCCAGCCGACGCTGTCCATGATGGCGGCATCCTCGGGCGCCAGACCGATGGCCTTGGTGAGCAGCTGATCGGCTTCCGTCAGCCGCACGTTGCGATCGACGAACGAGTAGCCCAGCGCATTGTAGGCGTGCGCATAATCGGGCTTGAGTTCGATGAGCCGGCGCAGTTTCTTCTCCATGCCCTCGTAGTTCTTGAGGCGATCATCCAGCATGGCCGATTCATAGAGGGCTTCCGGGTTGTCCGGCTGCTTGGCGAGCAGACTCTCCATGACCTTCTGTGCCTCGGCGGTCTGCCCCATGTCGCGCAACATCTGCGACTCAGCCATCTGATAGGCAGCGGATTCTTCCTCGTCGCCCGCGGCGGCGGCCTTTTCGAGCAGGGCGCGAGCGCCCGCCACGTCGCCACTCTTGGCCATGACCATCGCCATGCGCGCCTGCGCCGGCGCGTAGTGCTGCCCTTCTCCCACCTGGCGGTATTGCTCGACGGCCCTGGCCGGGTTGCCGGCCTCTTCATAGACCTGGCCAAGTTGCAGGCGCAACAGGTCGGGGTCGCGGTACTTGCGGTCGATGAGGCGCTGCAGTTCGCGCTCGGCGGTATCGTAGTCGTCGCTCTGCACGGCCAGCGCCACGACCACGTAGGCGATGTCGTCGTCGTCCGGGAAGCTTTTTTTCAGATCGGCATAAGCGGCGCGCGCTTCGTCGAAGCGCTTTTCGGACACCAGCCAACGGGCATACAGGACGCGCGATTCACGAGCTGTCGGGTTGCGCTTGGCGAACTCGTTGAGCTGCGCCATGGCCTCGGCCTGCTGTTCTTTCGGGGCCGACTGCGCGCGCAGCAAGGCGGCGGCTTCCCAATCCGGGCGCAGGCGCAGCGCCTCGGCAGCCTCGGCCTGGGCGCGCGTGTTGTCTTGCGCACCACCGTAGGCGACGGCGCGCGCGAAGTGCGCTTCCGGCATGTTGATGTAAGGCTGGGTGAGCCGCTCGATCGATGCTGCGACGGCGGCCTTGTCGGGATACCGTCCATACAGGCGCGGCAGTTGCATGAGCATGGAGTCCAGCGGAGCGGAACCCGAGGCGAGCAGGCGCGCTACCGGCGCTTCGAGTTCAGTGACCGAGCCGGCACCATTGGCCAGCACGACAGCCAGCGTCTGCAAGGCAGGAACGGAATCGGGCTCAGCCTGCACCCACAGGCGGGCGGCTTCGCCGGCCTGCTGCAATTGCTGGCCCATCAATGAGATTTCGGTGGCGCGGCGTGCGATGCGAGCGTCCTGCGTGCGGCGAGCCAGATCAACGTAGGCCGCCGACGCCAACTGGTATTCACCGCGCGCGGCAGCGATTTCGGCGAGCATCAACTCATATACGTACTGGCCGGTGAGTTCCTTGGCCGGGCCGGAGGTCGTCGAAGCGGCGAGCTCCTTCGCCTTGGGAGGATCCGCCGCCAGCGTCGCCGATGTTGCGATCGCACAGGTGGCTGCGGCAATGATCGACTTTGTCAGGCGCGCAATGTTGGGCATATTGTTATCTCGAAGGTGACCCGGGGTTGGAGTATCTGGATGCGCAGCCGTTCCCCGACCAATGGCCGCGCAGCGCACGGTCACCCACAAAGGAACGGCCCTAGAATATGTCCGCCGATGGTAACAGCAAGCGGCAGGTCGATTATTCCCGTTTATCTCCATACATGCCCGAACTACCCGAAGTCGAAGTCACACGCCGCGGCATCGCCGAACTGCTGACCGGCGCGACCATCACCGACGTGGTGGTGCGCAATGGCAGCCTGCGCTATCCCGTGCCGGCCGGCCTCTCAGGATGGCTGCGCGGGCAGGTGGCGGTGCGTTTCGGACGGCGCGCCAAATATCTGCTGGTGGAAACGGCGGCCGGGACGCTCATCGTCCACCTGGGTATGACCGGTACCCTGCGCGTTCTGCCTGCCGACACGCCCCTGCGCCTGCACGATCACGTAGACATCGTCTTCGGCGCGCAGGTATTGCGCTATCACGATCCGCGACGCTTCGGCGCGATGCTGTGGCTGCCCGCCGGCGACGACCATCCCTTGCTCGGTGGGCTCGGTGTCGAGCCGCTGACCGGCGACTTCGACGGCGAATACCTCTATCGCGCCAGCCGGGGCCGCAGGACGCCGATCAAGCTATTCATCATGGACGCCGCCGTGGTGGTGGGCGTCGGCAACATCTACGCCTCCGAAAGCCTGTTCCGCGCACGCATCAATCCGAAAACGCCCGCAGGCCGCCTGTCGCGCGAACGCTGCACACGGCTCGCCGGTGAGATCAAGGCAACGCTGACCGACGCGCTGGCCGCAGGCGGCAGCACTTTGCGCGATTTCGTCGCCAGCGACGGCTCGCGCGGCTACTTCCAGCAGCAATATTTCGCCTACGGCCGGGAAGGCGAGGCTTGCCGCGTGTGCGGGCGCGAAATCCGGCGTCTCGTCATGGGGCAGCGATCGACCTTCTATTGCCCCTCCTGCCAGCGCTGACGGCACATTCCGACCCGCCCATCATCAAAAACCGCCCGCCCGTAACGGTCCGCGGGCAGGTTCGACGGCGATGATCGGAATACCGATATTCTTGCCACCAGAAGATACTGATCCTTCTTGTCTCGCGCCCAGGAATCCGGCCCAGCCATGTCCCTTATCGATCGCTTTTCCGCCTATGCCGCTTGGCGCTCCAACGTTTCGGGCGCGATCCAGCACCTGCGTTCGTGGCTGACCGAAACGGAAGTCGGCGACGCCCAATCGGACCTGCGTCTGCAGCACTTGCTCGACCGCCTGCGTGAAGACAAGCTCGTAGTGGCTTTCGTCGCCGAGTTCTCGCGTGGCAAATCCGAGCTGATCAACGCCATTTTCTTTGCCGAGTACGGCAAGCGCGTGCTGCCTTCATCGGCCGGCCGCACCACCATGTGCCCGACCGAACTGCAATGGGAAAGCGGCCAGACGCCCGGCGTGCGCCTGCTGCCCATCGACACGCGCGCGCGCCGCGAAAGCATGAACGACCTGCGCCGTGCGCCAGCCGAATGGGTGTTTGAACCCTTCGACGTGCGCGATGCCGGCAGCGTCGAACGCGCGCTCCGCCGCGTGAGCGAAACCCTGCGCGTGCCGCGTGCGGAAGCCGAGCGCCTCGGCTTCGTGGTGGACGACACCGGCATGGCCGGCGCCCGCCCGGACGCCGACGGGCAGGTCGAAGTCGCCCGCTGGCGCCACGCCATCATCCAGTTTCCGCACCCGCTGCTCGAACAGGGGCTGGTGATCGTCGATACGCCGGGGCTCAACGCCATCGGCTCCGAGCCCGAACTGACGCTGTCGCTGCTTCCCAGCGCGCACGCACTGCTGTTCGTGCTGGCCGCCGATACGGGCGTCACGCAAAGCGATCTCGCGGTTTGGAACAATCAGGTCAACACCGGCCGCACTCAGAGGCGCGGCCGCATGGTGGTGCTCAACAAGATCGACGGCCTGTGGGATGGCCTTCGCTCCGATACCACCATCGAAAGCGAAATCAACCGGCAAGTGAGTTCGGTCGCCGAAACGCTTGGTATCGAACCGCGGCAGGTCTTTCCGGTTTCCGCGCAAAAGGCGCTGCTGGCCAAGGTCAATCACGACCAGGCGCTGCTCGACCGTTCGCGCATCGAAAATCTGGAACACGCGCTCAGCCATGAACTGCTGCCCGCGCGCCAGCAGATCCTGACCGAATCCGCACTGAGCGAAGCCAGCGAAATCGTCGGCCGCGTGGTCGAACTTCTCGAGGCGCGCCTGTCGGGCCTGCATGAGCAACTGCGCGAAATGTCGGACCTGCGCGGCAAGAACCAGAGCGTCATCGAATACATGATGCGCAAGGTCCGCACGGAAAAAGAGGAATTCGAACAGGGCCTGCAGAAGTACCACGCCGTGCGCAGCGTGTTTACGAACCTGTCGAACAAGTTGCTGGCCCATATCGGCCTGGACGCCGTGCGGGTGGAAACCCGTCGCACGCGCGAAGCCATGCTCGATGCCAACTTCTCGCGCGATCTGCGCGGCGCCATGGTCGAGTTCTTCGACACATTGCGCGGCAACCTGCTGAAATCTTCGCAGGAGGTCACGGAGATCACCACCATGCTCGACGCCATGTACAAGCGCCTGTCGGTCGAGCACGGACTGAAACTGGCGCCGCCGACGAGCTTTTCGACTTTCCGCTACCAGCGCGAGATCACCAAGCTCGAAACGGCCTTCAACGACCAACTCAACAGCGTGGGCACGATGATCACGCAGTGGAAAGGCACAGTCACGCAGCGCTTCTTCGAGACCATCGCCACCGAAGCCCGCCGCACGTTCGAAATCGCCAACCGCGACGTCGAACAATGGCTGCGCGCGGTGATGGCACCGCTGGAAACGCAGGTGCGCGAATACCAGTTGCAGCTCAAGCGCCGACTGGAGAGCGTCAAACGCGTGTATGAAGCGACCGGCACGCTGGAAGAGCGCATCGACGAACTCAACCAGCACGAAACCGTGCTGCTGCGCCAACTCGAAGAACTGCGCGGCATGCAGGGCGCCATCGAACGCGCGCTCGCGCCGGCCGATGCGGCACCGGTGGCCGCCAATCTGGCGGCCTGAACACCCCGTAGAACCCATCCCGGGCCGGTATTCGCCGGCCCACCCCTGCCTGTGGGACAATCACGCGCCGTCGGCGGCTTTGTCGCTGTCCGGCAGCTCCTAAGAAATTTCGCAATACGAACAAGAAAGCTGATGTAGTCCAGATGCCGGCCCCGGCAATCGGCTAGGCTGCGAGGGTTTTGGCCCAGAAACGCCGACGCCGCTAGCGCCGGACTCTACGACCTCGTTTGCTCAGGAAAAGATCGTCATGAAGAAACCTCTGTCCGCCTGGATGCTGGCGCTCGCCGCCGTCGCCGTTCTCGCCGCCTGCGGCAAGAAAGAAGATGCGCCCGCCCCGACCACCGAAGCGCCCGCCGCCTCGGCCCTGCCCAGCAAGATCGTCGTTGGCCTCGACGACAACTTCCCGCCGATGGGCTTCCGCGACGAGAAGAACGAACTGGTCGGCTTTGATATCGACCTGGCCCGCGAGGCCGCCAAGCACCTCGGCGTGGAAGTCGAGTTCAAGCCCATCGACTGGAACGCCAAGGAAGCCGAACTCAACGGCAAGCGCGTCGATGTGCTGTGGAATGGTCTGACGATCACCGAACAGCGCAAGCAGAACATCGGTTTCTCCAAGCCGTACCTGGAAAACCACCAGATCATCGTCGTGCGCGCCGGCTCGCCCATCAAGACCAAGGCCGATCTGGCCGGCAAGGTCGTCGGCGTGCAAGAAGGCAGTAGCGCGGTCGAGGCCGTCGAGAAAGACGACGCCACGCTCAAGTCGCTCAAGGAATTCAAGAAGTTCGGCGACAACGTCACCGCCCTGCTCGACCTGACCGCGGGCCGCCTGGACGCCATCGTGGTGGATGAAGTCGTCGGCCGCTACTACACGGCCAAGAAGCCGGGCGACTACATCGTGCTGGACGACAACTTCGGCACCGAAGAATACGGCGTCGGCGTGCGCAAGGAAGACACCGCTCTGCTCGGCAAGCTGGACGAGGCGATGGACAAGATGAAGCAGGACGGCAGCGCCGCCAAGATCTCGACGACCTGGTTCGGCAAGGACGTCGTCAAATAACAGGCAGCACCGCCGCTTCGGCGGCGTACCCCGACAACCCTGCTCGCGCGGCCCCTTGTGGGCCGCGTCGCCGCTGAGGGCGGCAACATGGATTACCTGATTTCGATCCTCGGCCCGCTGATCGAAGGCGCTGGCGTGACGCTCAAGATGTTCTTCGTCACGCTGGCACTCTCGGTGCCGCTGGGCCTGGCGCTGGCGCTGATCCGCATCTCGCGCTCGCGCACTGCCAGCACGCTGGTCAATGGCTACATCTGGCTCATGCGCGGCACGCCGCTCATGCTGCAGATGCTGTTCATCTACTTCGCCCTGCCCTTTGTGCCGATCATCGGCATTCGCCTGCCGGACTTTCCGGCGGCCATCGTCGCCTTCTCGCTCAACTACGCGGCGTACTTCGCGGAGATCTTCCGCGCCGGCATCCAGTCCATCGACCGGGGCCAGTACGAAGCGGCCAAGGTGCTCGGCCTGTCGTACGGACAGACCATGCGCCGGATCATCCTGCCGCAGATGACGCGGCGCATCCTGCCGCCGTTCAGCAACGAGACCATCACCCTGGTGAAGGACACCTCGCTCATCTACGTGCTGGCCATGAACGACCTGCTGCGCGCCGCGCGCGGGATCGTGCAGCGCGACTTCACCACCAGCCCGTTCCTCGTCGCCGCCGTCTTCTACCTTGCGATGACGCTGGTATTGACCATCGGCTTCCAGCGCCTGGAAAAGAAATATGCCGTCCATGACGAATAGCGCCGCCATGATCAGCGCCCGTGACATCCACAAGCGCTTCGGCCACACCGAAGTGCTCAAGGGCGTCTCACTCGAAGTCGGCAAGGGCGACGTGATCGCCATCATCGGCCGTTCAGGCTCCGGCAAGAGCACTTTCCTGCGCTGCCTGAACCACCTCGAGACCATCGACCGCGGCCACATCGACATCGAAGGCGAAACACTCGCGTCGACCGACGCCAAGGGCGCGCATTACGCGACCGAAGATGAAGTGCGCCGCATCTGCCGCAAGATGGGCATGGTGTTCCAGCAGTTCAATCTGTTCCCGCACCTCACGGTGCTGCAGAACATCATCGAAGCACCGATCACCGTGAAGGGCATGGCGCGCGACGAAATCGTGCCCAAGGCCGAAGAACTGCTGCGCAAGGTCGGCCTGCTGGAAAAACGCGACAACTACCCATCGCGCCTGTCGGGCGGCCAGAAACAACGCGTGGCGATCGCCCGCGCGCTGGCCATGGAACCGGACATCATGCTGTTCGATGAACCCACCTCCGCACTCGATCCGGAACTCACCGGCGAAGTGCTGCGCACCATGCGCGAACTGGCCGAAGAGCGCATGACCATGCTCGTCGTGACGCACGAGATGGCCTTTGCGCGCGACGTATCGACACGCACGGTGTTCATGGACGGAGGCGAGATCGTCGAAAGCGGCACGCCCGCCGACATGTTCTCCAACCCACAGCACCCGCGCACGCGCGCGTTTCTCGATCACATGCTCTGATGAGCCGGTTGCGCTGCATTGCAAACAAGCGTGCAGCGCGCCTGGCCCGGACGCGGCCACTGACGCGCATCAAGCGCCGATCGAGCCCGTCGTGGAACATCGCATGTTTCGGCGAGCTTACTCAAACGCCGACGTTGACCTTCCAAAAGTCTGACCGTTTTGACCTCTCGCGCCGTCGCTTACCTGTTGATCCTCCTTGCTCGTGTCGTGACCGGCGCGCAGGTGCGCTGGAATGAACGCACGCCCAGCGACGGCCAACGCATCTACTTCGCCAACCACTCCAGCCATCTCGACTTTCTGTTGCTGTGGGCGATGTTGCCTGCCCGACAGCGATGGCGTACGCGCCCCGTGGCGGGCGCCGACTACTGGAACGCCTCTGCCGTCCGCCGCTATCTCATCCGGAAGGTCTTTCGTGGGGTGCTCATCGAGCGCCGTGGCCGCGAAGAAGGCGTCGATCCGCTCGCACCCGTCGTCGCGGCGCTGGAGCAAGGCGACTCGCTCATCTTCTTCCCCGAAGGCACGCGCAACGCCGAACCGGAAATGCTGCCGTTCAAAAGCGGGCTCTACCATCTGGCGCAGCAATGCCCACAGGTTGAATTGGTGCCCGTCCGCATCGAAAACCTCAACCGCGTGATGCCCAAAGGCGAACTGATTCCGCTACCGCTGATCTGCACGATCACCTTCGGCGCAGCCGTCGGCCTCATCTCGGGTGAAGACAAAGGCGACTTTCTGTCGCGCGCGCGGCAATCGATCATCGACCTCGCCCTGACGCCAGCATGACCCTGCCGTTTGCGATTTTCGGTGGCGACGCCATCACCACGCGTCACATCACGCT
>NZ_JBGVSA010000033.1:0-30291 GCF_041807905.1 Uliginosibacterium sp. sgz301328 | reverse complement strand
GACCGCTTTCGCCGACTTGACCTGCCGCCTTCGCGTCTTTCGTTGCGTCAGCAGCAGAGAGGCGAGATTATGGACACTCAATCTCACTTCGTCAAGGACTTTCTGCGAGAAATGGGCAAAACGTCAGTGCTGGTCACATGAAGCCCGCACGGTCGTAGATCTTCTGCGCCTGGATCACGTTCTTGGCGATCGTGCCCAGAGGCAGCTCGTCCTGCTTGAACTCGCCAAGCCCTTTGAGGGCTGGATCTTTGAATTTGGCCGTACGCACCACAGGCCACTCGTTGTTGCCATCCGCGAAGTAGGTCTGAGCCGAGTCCGACGCCAGGTATTCAAGAAACTTGAGCGCGGCTTCCTTATGAGGGGCGTTCTTCAGCATACCGCCGCCCGACACATTGATATGCGTTCCCCACGTACTCTGGTTAGGCCACACGATTGCCAATGATTCGGCCACCTTGCGATCCTTGGGATTGCTGGAACGCATCAATCGCGCATAGTAATAACTATTGCTTACGGTCACTGCGCACTCACCAGCACCGACGGACATCAGCTGATCGGTGTCGCCACCCTTTGGCGCGCGTGCAAAGTTCGCAACAAAGCCCTTGACCCAGGCTTCCGTGGCGGCCTCGCCATCATGGGCCAGTAACGCAGCCCCAAGCGACAAGTTGTACGGGTAGTTGCCAGAGATCGTGCAGATTTTCCCTTTAAGACGAGGATTCGCCAGATCCTCGTAGGTCTGCAGGTCTTCTTTCTTGGCCAGCATCTTGTTGTAGACGATCAGCCGGGCCCGGATGGAAAACGCAAACCAATTCGGCGTTCTCAGGTTGGCCGGGATGCGCTGTTCAAGGACGGCCGACTTGACGGGCGCAAAGAGATCAAGCATGTCCGCATACTGCAGCCGGGCTGCATCGACAGTCAGGAATACGTCGGCCGGGCTGTTGGCCCCCTCGCTACGGATGCGCTCGATGAGTTGGTCATCGACGCCCTCGATGCGATTGATCTTTATGCCTGTAGCCTTCTCGAAGTCCGAATACAGCGCTTCATCTGTCTGATAGTGGCGAGCGGAATACAAGTTCAGCACTTGGTCCGCCGACCAAGCGGGCGCCGAAATCGAGCAGAGGGCAACCAGCCCTGCACGCGAAAGCCGTCCACGAATAGTCATTGTCGTTCTCCGTCTTGCTGGGGTGCGCGCCTGGGACGCGCCAAACTTTCAACTGTACCCGGCCGGATCAATTGATGCAAATTATTCGCATTTGCACCAAATCGGATAATATGACATTTGACTATCGCCAAAGACGTGGCAAAACCCGCTCTGGCGGGCACGACGTTTTGCGCTAATATCCGCCGAAATAATCTCCTCGGCATAGCACGCATGTTAAGACGTACGGGTCTGGCATTACTGGTTGCGGTGTCGCTGGCGGGCTGCGCGCCGACGGGGGTTGTTCTGGCGCCGAATCGGCATATCTCGGCAGCTGATGCCCCTGCTCCGGTGGCCCCGGCAGACGCCCCGCCGCCCATTTCGCGCGGATATAGCCTCCCCGCCCCTGCATCGCGCGCAAAACCCGAGACCTACTCTGTCGTCGTCAATAACGTCAAGGTACAGGACCTTTTGTTTGCGCTCGCACGAGATGCCAAGGTCAACGTCGACATCCACCCAGGTCTGAGCGGGGCCATCACTCTCAACGCGATCGATCAGACGCTGCCCCAGTTGCTTGAACGCATCGCCCGACAGGTCGACATGCGCTTTGAACTCGACGGCAAGAATCTCGTCGTGGCACCAGACACGCCATTCCTGCGCACCTATCGCGTCGACTACGTGAACATGGCGCGCGATACAAGCAGTTCCGTCTCGGTCGCGACGCAAATCGCCACCGCGGGAGCCATCGCCGGGATGGGGGCCAGCACTACCAGTTCATCCGATGGCAGCGGCAATAGCTCGTTTGCGCGCATTGATAACGTCTCGAAGAATCGCTTCTGGGACACCCTGATCCAGAACCTCAAGGACCTCCTGCGCGAGACCGACAAGCTCATCCCAACGAGCATCGAGCAGGTCAAGGTCTCCGGACAGGGCGCGATCGCAGCGCCTGCCACGACACAGACGGCCCCGCCCGGCAACAAAGGCGCGGCGCAATCGCCAGACACCGCCTTGACCAGCAAGGACAGCGTCGATCGACCGCTCGTCACCTATCGCGAAGCCGCATCCGTCATCGCCAACCCCGAGACCGGCGTGGTCACGGTGCGGGCCACTTCGCGGCAGCAAGAGAAGGTTCAGGAATTCCTCGATCAAGTGATGAACAGCGCTCGTCGGCAGGTGCTGATCGAAGCGACCATCGCCGAGGTGAACCTTTCGCAGAACTACCAGCAAGGCGTGGACTGGAGTCGCATCAACCTGTCGGGTTACGGCTTCCGGATCGTTCAGCGTGCCACCGGCAGCATCAGCGCGCCGACGGGGTCCATCTTTGAATTGGGCTATGACTCGAAGGGAGGAAATTTCTCTGGCGCCATCAAGTTGCTCGAATCCTTCGGCGACGTAAAGGTGCTATCCAGCCCGAAGATCAGCGTACTCAACAACCAGACCGCAGTGCTGAAGGTCGTCGACAACTCGGTGTACTTCACGCTCGAGGCCAACATCAGCCGCGGGAGCCAAGGCACGCAGGATCTGGTCACTTACAACACCACGGTGCATACGGTTCCAATCGGGCTCGTCCTGAACGTCACGCCCCAGATTGCGGACAGCGACTCGGTATTGCTCAATCTGCGGCCATCGCTGTCGCGCATCATCGGACAGGCGCTCGACCCCAATCCGGCCCTCAAGCAACTGGACATCCAGAACCAGGTTCCCATCGTGCGGTCGCGCGAGATCGAATCGATGATGCGAGTTTCCAGCGGCAACATCGCCGTGATGGGGGGCTTGATGGAGGACATGCTCGACAAGACCGATGACACGACGCCAGTGCTGTCGAGTGTTCCTGTCATGGGCACCCTGTTCCAGAATCGAAACGACACCAAGCGCAAGACCGAACTGGTGATCTTTCTGCGTCCGACGGTCATTCGCGACGCAAGCCTGACGGGCGATTACGCATCCTTCCGCACGCAACTGCCCGACGATAATTACTTCAATCGCTCCATCGGCCCGGACGTCGTGCCCCTGCCACCGCGGGAGTCCGCGCCGTGAGCCTGCTGATCGACGCACTTCGCCAGGCGGACGCCACACGGCGCCACAACGAACAGGCCGACGCTCAACAGACCTCCAGCGACGCCAATGCAGAGCTACGCCTCGAACCCATGGCGAGAAATGCGCTAAATACCCGAGGCACAACCGGTCCGGCGTCAACCGCTGCGCCGGATCGCGACGCACCCATGCGTGCAGCGACGCGCGACCTTTTCGACGCCAAACGCGCCCCACAACAGCGCCCCACCCTCCTCGTCGCGCTCCTGGCGATAGTCGTCGCACTGCTGTGCTTGGGCACCGGCTACTACTGGTGGATGACACGGCCGCGCGGCATGCAGCCCGGCGCCGCCCTGCGCACCCCCACAGCAACCCCGGCCATTGTCGCGACAACGCCTCCCCCAGCACTTGCCTCGGACGGTCGCGACACGGCTCCCGCATCGACTGACGCGCATTCGCAGCCGTCTGCGATGGCAGAAACTGCCACGGCGCTCCCGCGTACGGAATCGCCCCCACGCCCCACTCGCCAATCGGCGGAGGCGCTGCCCACCGGCTCCCGTTCGGTCGCCAATCGCGCCCAGACACCGCGTGAAGTACCTCTTCCTGCGCCGACGGAAGAAGGCATCGAACCAGCCACCGTGCTGCGCACGCAACCCGCCCAGCCCGACGCCGCCACAGCTCCCATCAGTCAGGCCTATGCGGCCTATCAGATGGGCGATTACGCACGCGCTCGCAGTCTCTACCTGCAAGTTCTGCGGTCGGACTCGCACAATGCTGACGCGCTATTGGCGCTCGGGTCGATCGCGCTGCACGACAATCAGCCCGCAGCGGCGGCGCGATATCTCCGCGACGCCGTCGAGGCCGATCCAAGCAACGCCACCGCCCGTTCTCAGCTTGCCCTGCTTCAGGCCGATGCCGACCCGGTTGCGGCGGAAAGCCGGCTTCGCACGCTACTGGCCGCCCAACCCGCCAACGCGGCGACGCAATTCGCGCTAGGGAGCGTGCTGGCTCGCCAACAAAGGTGGAATGAAGCGCAGCAAGCGTTCTTTCAGGCCTACACCCTCGACAGCGACAACCCGGACATCCTCTATAACCTGGCAGTCAGCCTGGACCAGCTTCGTCAGCCGGCCCTTGCCCGCGAATACTACGAACAGGCCCTGCGCGCGGCACAGCGTCGGCCAGCATCATTCGATACGATCCAGGCGACTCAGCGGGTGCATGCGCTGGCGCCGGCTCCAAACCGCTGAGCACCGCCATGCCGCATCGTCAGCCGCTCGGACAGCAACTTCTCGCCCAGGGCATCATCAGCGACGATCAATTGCGCATAGCGCTGCACGAGCAAGGGCACTCCACACAACCGCTCGGCAAGCTGCTGATCGACCTTGGCTTTGTGTCGGAAGCCACGTTGCGCGAGGCGTTGTCCGAGTCGCTTGGCAAGCAAAGCGTGGACCTCGCCTTTGCCATCGCCGACCCTGAAGCCATCGCACTCGTACCGGTCGATATCGCAAAGCGGCACACGCTCGTGCCGTTGCGCTGGGATGCCGAAAGCCAGCGACTGACCGTCGCCTGCGCGGACGTCGACGACATCGTCGCCATGGACCGCTTGCGTACGCTGCTGCCGGATCAGGCCAGCGTCGACACGCTCCTGGCCGGCGAAAGCGAAATCGCGCGTGCCATAGATCAGTATTACGGATTCGAACTGTCGATCGACGGCATCCTGACGGAAATCGAAACCGGTGAAGTCGACTACCGCTCGCTCCAGTCGAGCGAACAATACGCACAGCCTGTGGTGCGACTGGTCGATGCCTTGCTTGCGGATGCGGTCAAGCGCGAGGCCTCGGACATCCACTTTGAGCCTGAGGCAAACTTCCTGCGCGTGCGTTATCGCATCGATGGCACGCTGCGTCAGATTCGCGTTTTGCATAAATCGTACTGGCCTGCGATGGCGGTGCGCGTCAAGGTCATGGCTGCACTCAACATCGCCGAAACGCGCGCGCCGCAGGATGGCCGCATCTCGCTCAACATCCGCGGACGCCCAGTGGATTTTCGCGTGTCATCGCAACCGACCATCCACGGTGAGAACATCGTGTTGCGCATTCTCGATCGCCAGAAAGGGCTGGTCGAGATGGAAAGGCTCGGACTCACCGACACCCAGCTCGACATGCTGCGGCTGATGATCGCCCGGCCCGAAGGCATCATCCTGTTTTCCGGCCCCACGGGCAGCGGCAAGACGACCACGCTGTATTCGATCCTCGGCCACATCAATGCCGAAGGCATCAACATCATGACGCTGGAAGATCCAGTCGAGTACCCCATGCCGATGATCCGCCAGACGTCGGTATCCGAAGCGACCAAGCTCGATTTTGCCAACGGCATCCGTTCGATGATGCGTCAGGACCCGGATGTCGTACTCGTGGGTGAAATCCGCGATCAGGAAACCGCCGTCATGGCATTCCGCGCCGCCATGACCGGGCATCAGGTGTACTCGACGCTGCACACCAATTCGGCCATCGGCGTGATCCCGCGCCTGCTCGACCTCGGCATCCTTCCCGACATCATGGCGGGCAACATCATAGGGGTCGTGGCACAGCGTCTCGTGCGCCGCCTGTGCCCGCACTGCGCGCAGCAACGCCCGGCCCAGCCTTTCGAACAGAAGTTGCTCGGCACCCCTTCCGACAAGCCGCCGCCCATGCTGCGCGATGCAGTCGGCTGCCCGCGCTGCGACCATCAGGGATACCGTGGCCGCATGGCAGTCATGGAACTCATGCGCGTCGATGCCGACATCGATGAACTCATCGCACGCCGGGCCACCTACCGCGAAATCCGCAACGCGGCGCGCGCCAAGGGCTTCCGTACGCTGGCCGAAGACGGCGTCCGACGCGTGCTGGACGGTCAGACCTCACTCGACGAACTGGCGCGCGTGGTCGACTTGACCGATCGCATGTCTGGCGCGGAGCTGTAACGTGGCCGTGTTTACATACAAGGCGATGAATCCGGACGGCCGCCTGGTGCGCGGCGAGATGGAGGCCGTCAATCTCGTTGATCTCGAGATGCGCCTCAAGCGTATCGACCTGGACTTCGTCAATGGCCGCACGCTCCGCCACAGCCGCTACTTTGGCGGCCGTGTGCCACTGCGCGAGCGCATTCATTTCTGCTTTCACCTCGAACAACTCACGCGTGCCGGCGTACCGCTGGTTGATGCGCTCACCGATCTGCGCGCCTCGACCGACAATGCCCGCTTCCGCCAAGTCATCGCCGAGATGATCGAAAGCATCCAGGGCGGCCGGGCGCTGTCACAAGCGCTGGGGGAACACCCGCGCGTGTTCGATCCGGTGTTTTGCGCACTCGTGCGTGCTGGAGAGACCTCCGGCAACCTGCCGGAAGTCCTCCGAGAGCTGACCGAATCCGCCAAGCGCGACGACGAACTGACGGCGTACACGCAGAAGCTGATCGTCTATCCCGCGTTCGTCGCGGCCGCCACCCTCATGGCGGTCGTCGTTTCGATGGTCTACGTCGTGCCGGAAGTGTCCAAGCTGTTCCGCTCGACCGGCCAAACGCTACCACTGGAGACGCGAATCCTCATCGCGGTGTCTTCCACACTGGTCGAGTATTGGCCGCTCATATTGATCGGCCTCGCACTACTCGTCAGCGGCGGCATGCTGTTGGTGCGCACCAATACAGCGGCGGCCCGCCGTTGGGATGCAATCAAGCTGGCGGCTCCGCTATTCGGTCCGGTGTATCGCAAGATCATCCTCGCCCGGTTCGGCAACCTGTTCGCCATGATGTACAGCTCGGGCATCGCGATCATCGACATCATCCGCGTTGCGCAGGACGTCGCGGGCAACCTCGCCATGCGCCACGCGCTGCTGAAAGCCGAACAACTCATCAGTGAAGGGCAGAACGTCACCACGGCGTTCTCGCGCGTGGGACTGTTCCCCCCACTCGTGTTGCGCATGCTGCGCATTGGCGAGAATACCGGCTCGCTCGACGTCGCCCTCCGCAACGTCAGTTACTTCTATGACCGCGACGTACGCGAATCCATCGCTCGCGTGCAAGCCACGCTGGAGCCACTCATGATCCTGCTGCTCGGCGGCGTCATGATGTGGGTTGCCCTGGCGATCCTCGGCCCGATCTACGACATCATCACGCGGATGAAGATCTGAATGGCGCGCTGGCTGCACTACATCGACGAGCAAGGCCTTCAGACCTGGCGTGCCAACGGTGCCGGCATGCGCAGCCTGCGCGCCTATCCGGCCAACGAGGCCGGCGTACAGGCCTTTGGCCACTGGCTGCGCGATGGTGGACGACGTGGCGTCCACACCCTGCTGGTCGAAGTCCCGGACGAAGACTTCAAGAACGACGCCATTCCCAGCGTCACCGGAGCAGACCGGCGCGCGCTGCTCGAACGCAAGCTGCAGCAGAACTTCTTCGGCACGCCGTACGCGACAACAATCTCCCTCGGGCGCGAATCCGATGGCCGCCGCGACGAACGTGTGCTTTATGCGGCGCTGACGAGGCCACAGACGATCGAACCATGGATCGGGGCGCTGCGCATGCATGGGGCGGCAGTCAGCGCAATCCTTACACCGTCACTGCTGACCGGTCCGTTGCTTGCGGCCCTGCGCCCGCCGACGGGGCGCGGCCTGTTGATCACGCTCTCGCCAGCCGGCGTCCGCCAGATATTCATCGATGAAGGCCGCCTGAAGTTCTCCCGCCTGTCGCAACGCGCCAATGGCGACTTCTCGCAGTGGGGCGTCGACTGTGTACGCGAGGCACAAAAGCTCTACCAGTACCTTCAGGCGCAGCGCTGGCTTCCGCGCGGGGCCCGACTACCGGTCTGGGTGCTGCTGCACAGGAACGACGCGCTGCGCGAGGAAGATCCGGCCGAAGCCGACAACCTCGACCTGCATGCGTTCGACATCCAGGCCCTGGCAAGTCAGCTTGGCGTGCGCGACACGCTGGCCGACTCCGACAGCCGGCCGATCTTCCTGCGCCTTGCCCAGCGAGCCAGCAACGTGACGCAACTGGCCCCTGCCGCGGATACGCGTTATTTCCGCCTGCGCCGTGCACGCAACGCGATCGTGGCGAGTGGTGTACTGGCCTTTGCCATGCTCAGCACGGCCGCAGTCATCTCGGCGGTGGACGTCCACAGACTTCGGACCGATGCCGAACGATCATCGCAAGATGCCCTGCGCGAAGAGGCCCGCTACCGCGAACTCGTTGCCACCCTGCCGCAATTACCGGCGTCGCTCGAAACGCTGCGCGATGTCGTCAGCCGGATCGATGAACGCAGCACCCAGGCGCCGGACATGCGGACTGCGCTGACCGCGTTGTCCCGAGCGCTGGACCGCTTCCCCGAGATCGAACTTGACCGGGTCGAATGGCGGATCGACAACGCGGGTGCCGATGCTGATCCCCGCTCGCTGCCCGCCAAGGCACCCACGCAGACAACCGTCATCACCGCCCACCTGCCCGACTCCGCAGCCGGCGACCCGCGGACGACGCTGAGCCGCATTCGCGATTTCGCCAACAGCCTGCGGCAGGATACCGGCGCCGAAGTCACCCTGCCTCGCCTGCCATTCGACGCGGAATCCAACAAGACGCTGCGCAGTGAACGCCCGGCCACGAGTACCGGCGTGACGTTCGAAATGCGCTTCGTTCTGCCAGGAGGAACGCGATGAACCAGAGCGCTGCCCGATACCTGGCCTGGAGCATCCTTCTGGCCTTGGCGCTGGTCCTGTCTGGCGCAGTCCTGTTCAGTCTTTCGCAACAAGCCTTGCGCACGGCGCGACGTGATGAAGCATCCGCCGCCAGCAATGTAGCGGGCCTGCGCGCGCGCTTTGCCCGTACCGAACAGGACGAGCCCGCGATCCGAGATGCCATCGCACGCTTCAATGCGTTGCGCGCGGCCGGCATCATCGGCACGGAGCGCCGGCTGGACTGGGCGGACTCTCTGGCTTCTGTCCGTACCGCTCGTCGCATTCCGCTCCTGGAGTACGAAATCCTGCCCCAACGGTCATTGCGCCCACTTGGCGAGCGCGGAGAATACGAACTGACCACGAGTCCGATGCGCCTGCATCTGGGGCTCCTCCACGAAGGCGATCTGCTGCGCGTACTCGACGACATCCGTCGCCAGCCCAGCGCCCGCGTCGCCATCCGCGAATGCACCATGACCCGGGCGCCCGCCAAGGCGGGAGGGGGCGACGAGAACATTTCGTTGCTGGCCGATTGCACGCTCGACTGGCTGACCATCCAGAAGAAAGCGGCCTCCGAGCCGCTGGCAGGGACGACACGATGACTGCAGCACTAGCCCTTCGCCTGGCCGTTACCCCTCTCGCGCTGGTGACCTTTGCCAACGCCGCAGTACCGGCGCAGCAAGCGGACAACGGCCTCGGCCGCCTCTTCATGACCCCGCAGAAACGAGCCATCCTCGACGATATGCGACAACGCAACGCGCGCATCAACGTGGAGCAGCAAAGCACCGATACCGTCCGCCTGGACGGCATAGTGCGTCGCTCAGACGGCCGCAACGTCGTGTGGATCAACGGACAATCGCATTACGACCACGCCCCCGTCGCCAGTCTTGGCGAGAGTTCGGCGCGCGTGTTCGCCGGCAATGGCCGCAGCATCGACCTGAGGGTCGGCGAGACCGTTCATCTGGCGCCGGCCTCGACGGAGCTGGCCAAGTGACATGGCACGCCGAGCGCGGCTATGCCGCGCTCGCCATGGTGGCCATCCTCGGGACGGCCAGCGCCGTCATCCTGGTGCGAGGATTTGCCCGTGGCAACGAACGCCCGGACATGCGGGAGGCTCGCTGGACACAGATTGCGCTGCGCGAAGCGCAGGCGGCCCTCGTTGGCAAGGCAGCGCTTGAAGACAACACGCCCGGCGCGCTCGTCTGCCCCGATACCACCACCTCCGCCACTTCGTCCCCGGGTGAAGCCAACTCCTGCGGCGACGCATTGAATGGAGAGACCCTCGGCTGCGTGCCGTGGAAAACGCTCGGCATCCCGTCGGCGGAACGTTATGGCATCTCTCCGCTGTGGTATGCCCTGTCAGCGGATCTGCGCAGCGCCTCCTACTCGGCAAACGGCCGCACTACTGCGAGCCGCCAGATCAACCCGCTCAACAAAGGCCAATTGCAGATCGTTACCACGAGCGACGGTAGCATCACGCCCGCGCTGGCCGCCCTCATCGCCCCGGGTCGCGCACTGAACGGACAGAACCGCGACAGCCCCAGTTGCGATCCGACACAGGCATCGAACTACCTCGATATCGCCAGCACGACACCAGCGGGCAGCATTTCGAACGCCGATCGCAGCGGCAAGATCGTCCGTGCGACGGCAACGGACCAATTCAACGACACCGTGTTGCCACTCAACCGCGACGATCTCATGCGATTTGTTGCTCCAGTGGTGCTGCAGGCACTCAACGCCACCGCGCCCGCATTGAACGGCCGCCTGCCCGCCAGCGGTCAGACACTCGCCAGCGCACGCGGCGGCACATTGGCGGCGCAGGCGACGTTCGACGATGCCTTGTGGGCGATCTGGCCGGCCGGCACTGCGCTGGGCGACGCGGCCGAACCCGCGGCCTGCGGCAGCGGCATCCTCGAAAATATCTCCTACGCATGCGCTGGTGTGCGCGTGGACGACAATGGGGTCAGCACGAATGTGCAGTGCTTCACGCCCGCATCGGGTCCGCGCACCCCGGCGTCATGGCTGTGCTTCAATCGCTGGTACGAATTCGTCCGTTACGACGCTGCGGGCGCCGGCGGCTTCGGCGCGCTGTCGATCGACTATGGCGCAGCCACCTGTTCGCTCGAACTCGGCGCCACCGGGTCTTCTCCACGCTGCACCGGCTTCAACAATGAAACGACGCTTCCATAAGGGCTTTACGCTGATCGAGCTTGCCATTGCGCTGGTCATCATGGCGCTGTTGGCAGGCAGTGCACTGGTGGCCCTGCGCGTGCAGAGCCAGCGTGCCAGCATCGGACAGACACGCGACGCCATCGAAGATGCGCGCGAAGCGCTCTACAACTACGCGGTGGTGTGGGGCTATCTGCCCTGCCCTGCGAGCGACGACGCGGGCGTGCCGGGCACGTGCCCCGCCAACACCGATCCGAACACATCGGTGGCTGCCGCCGGATTGCTGCCATGGCAGGAGCTTGGCGTGTCGGGACAGGATGCCTGGGGCCAGCGCCTGAGATATGCCGTCAGCAATGCACTGTTGCCGCCGGCCGTTCCCTCACTGGCAGCGGGCAGCAACAGTAACCTCGTCATCATGGATGGCTCGACGAGACTCAACTCCAACGGGTCGGTAGCATTCGTCGTCTGGTCCATAGGTGCGGATGCTGAAAGCTCCACGCCGATTCCGCTCCAGAACTCCGTCGTACACGCCGAGCCTTCGTCCGACGACGTCGTGATCTGGGGCTCACGCTATGTCTTGATGGGCCGCCTCGTCCAGGGCGGCCGACAGATACCGCTCAAATGAATACGCCACGCACGCCCTCACGATTCGTCGACCGCTTGCGTTCGGCAGGGGTAGAACCTGACGACAGCGACGAATTACGGCAGCAAAAGGCTTTGTTGGTATTCATCACCGGGCTGGTCAGCGTAGCTTCCTCTCTGTGGCTTGCCATCTACTGGGCCCTCGGCCCACGCCTGTCCGCCTCGCTGCCGTTCGGCCTCCAGGTACTGCTGGTCTTCAATATCTGGCTGTATATCCAGTGGGGCAATTTCCAGCTCTTCCGCGTCTCGCAGTTGGCGCTGCTGCTGTTCTTCCCGTTCGCGGCGCAGTGGGCGATGGGCGACTTTGTGTCGGCCTCGGGCCTGATTCTCTGGGGCCTGCTATCCCCGATCGTGGCGATGCTTTGCGTGGGTGTGCGCGAATCCGTCCCCTGGTTCGTCGCCTATGTCGTCCTCACCCTGCTGACCGGCGCCACGGATTACTTCCTTGCCGATATGGCCAGCACCGCTACCCAGCCGGTGTCCCGCCAGATTTCAGTGCTGTTTTTCGCGCTCAACTTCGTCACCATCTCGGCACTTGTGTACTTGTCGCTGCGCTTCGCGTTGCTGGAGCGCGCGCGCGTTCAGGCCGCGCTCGAATGTGCGCACGCCCGGCTGGCACAGGAACAGGCGCACTCCGAGCGACTGCTGCTCAACATTCTCCCCAGCCCGATCGCCGAACGCCTCAAGCACTCCAGCGACACGATCGCAGATGGCTTCGCCGAAGTCACCGTCATGTTCGCCGACATCGTCAACTTCACCGAACTGGCGGCAGGCATGTCGGCGGCGGATGTCTTCCGCATGCTCAATGGTGTGTTCTCGCACTTCGACGAACTGGCCGAAGCGCGCGGCCTGGAGAAGATCAAGACCATCGGAGACGCCTACATGGTCGCAGGCGGCCTCAATGACGGGCTGGCCGACCCCTGCGGCGCCGTTGCGGCGCTCGCGCTGGACATGCACGGCTGGCTGGCGTCGCGAAACGACGTCCACGCCCTGCAGATTCGCGTCGGCATCGGCACGGGGCCAGTGGTTGCCGGGGTGGTCGGCAAGAAGAAATTCATCTATGACTTATGGGGCGACACGGTCAATCTGGCCAACCGCATCACGAGCGAAGGCCTCCCGTGCGGAATCCAGTGCGATCAGACCACGTACGAACGGCTCCGCGCACGCTATCGGTTCGACATGCCGGACCACGTACCCCTCAAAGGGAAAGGAATGGTGCCCGTCTGGCGCCTGCTCGGGCCAATACCCGAGGCCCCCGCCACGCGGGAGGATGCAACGCAACCGCTGGACGAAATGCATCCCGCCGCGGCCCTGCCACCTGGGCTGGCAACGGGCGGAAGCGGCGCCGCGTAAGCCCCCCCGCCTCGCTGTCGATCTATGCCGTCTGCATAGAATTATTGACGACTCTCACAAGCAAACCGTGATTATTTATACATACTGCCGCACATCGGTCGATGATAATGTCTTAGGATCTCGCTGATCCTGGCATTTCACGCATTGCGGCCATTCGAACAACACGGATTTGCACGATTCATACGCCCCGCCGGGCATATGGAGTGAGACGATGAGAAAGACCCAATCCGGCTTCACCCTGGTCGAGATCGCCATCGTATTGGTGATCATCGGGCTGCTTTTGGGTGGCGTACTCAAGGGACAGGAACTGATCAACAGCGCCAAGGCCAAAGCGGCGGTAAACGATTTCCGCAATACGCTGACCATGATCACCGCCTACCAGGATCGCTTCCGCGCGCTGCCGGGCGATGACCCCGCGCCTGGAGCACACCTCGGCGAAAATGTCGCCGCCACGGCAAAAAACGGCACCAAGGGGAACGGCCGCATCGAAGGCGAGTGGAACTCCACGAGCGCTGACGACGAATCGGTGGTGATGTGGCAGCACCTTCGGCTGGCCAATCTCGCCACAGGGGACGTCTCCAAGCCCGGCACCAACATCAACGCGTGGGTCCCCACCAACTCCGATGGCGGCCGGATCGGCGTAAGCGCGTCCAAGCCGTCCGCACTGGGCCAAAACGTGCGGGGCCCACAATACATCTGCCAGGCCAACATCAACGGGCGTATCGCCCAGCAGATCGATTCGACCATGGACGACGGCAAGCCCGATGCCGGCTCCGTCGGAGCCTTTGAAGACGGCGCTACCGGCGGTAGTGCCGCCTCCCCGGTAACCGTCTACGACGATTCAAAGATGTACGTCGTCTGCTACGGCTTCTGAGCAAATCCACACCCGCCGCCATCCCGATGGGGGCGCATATTTCTTCCCTTCGACATTACCTTCGGCGAGCGCTCTGCTCATAGTCGTGCGAGCGCGTCACTGCGGGAACTCCGCAATGTGCTTTGCCCCGACGCACGCGCAAAATCCCGCGGCTGCGTTGCGTGTCTATCGGTCGCAACAGAAAAATCTATTGGAGGTTATCCGTGCTTCTTGAAAAGCGCGTCACCATTTCCCGCGTTGCAGCCGAAGCCGGCGTTTCAAAGCAAACCGTCTCACGAGTGGTCAATCAGAGTCCAAGCGTGTCGGACACCACCCGCACTCGCGTGCTGGAGACCATCGAGCGGCTGGGCTTTCGTCCAAGCGCGCTGGCCCGCAACCTTACCAGCGGCCGCAGCCACACCATCGGCATCGTCAGCTCGGACCTCAGTTACATCAACACCGACCTGTACCTGGGCATGGCACGCCGCGCCGAGTCGCTCGGCTACGCGCTGATGCTCAAGAAGCTGCCCGAATCCACGCCCGAGGGCGTCGAAGACGTGCTGCTGTCGCTCGTCGATCTGCACGTCGACGGCATCATCTGGGGCGCGCCCGATCTGGGTCATAACCAGGAATGGTGGGACACCGAACGGCTGGCCCGCGTGCCGATGCCGATCGTGTTCATGTCGGCCGAGCGGCGCCCGGAACTCACCGTGGTCGGTTTCGACAACGTCGAAGTGGGCCAGATCGCCACGCGGCATCTACTGAGCCTCGGCCGCAAGCGCATTGGGCACATCTCCGGGCCGCGCAGTTGGTGGGTGGCCCGCCAACGCGTCGACGGCTGGCGCGAAACGCTCGAAGCGGCTGGCGTCGCGGCGGGCGAAGACCTCATCGAGGAAGGCGACTGGACAGCGGTTTCGGGCCAGGCCGCAGCAGAACGCCTGCTCGACCGCCATCCCGACATGGACGCCATCTTCGTTGCCAATGACCGCATGGCGCTGGGCACGATGCTCGCGGCCCATCGTCGCGGGCTGCGCATTCCGCAGGACATTGCCATCGTCGGCGTCGATGATCTGCCGGAAAGCGCCTGCTACTACCCGCCGCTGACCACGGTTCGGCAGGACAAGCGCTACCACGGCTACGTCGCCATCACGACCTTGGTGCGACGCATCGAGCAACACTTCGGAGCCAAGACACAGACACCGGCACCGGAGCATCCGCTGGAGCATTCGTTGATCGTTCGCGAAAGCGCGCCTGCCGCCTGATTGAGCGGCAGCACAAGCAAAAAGGCCATCCTTGGGATGGCCTTTTTTGTGTTCCAAGCGCCACTGTCCGCCAACCGTTCAGGACAGCAACTCGAAAGTCAGCCAGACATTCGCCGCGCTGATGACGACGAACAACGCCCCCGCCACGCATTTGACCAGGGCAGTGTTGGCGAACGCTCCCATCAGTTGCCGATCGCTGGTGAAACTCACCAGGGGATACAGCGCAAACGGCAACTGAAAGCTCAGCACCACCTGGCTCCCCACCAGCAGCCGGCCAATGGCATGCGGCCCCATCAACCAGATGCCGACGAAAGCCGGCACCAGCGCCAGCGCGCGCGTGATCAACCTGCGCTGCCAACACGGAATCTTCAGCTTGAGGAAGCCATCCATGATGATCTGCCCGGCGATGGTGCCGGTGAACGTCGAACTCTGCCCGGCCGCCAACAATGCGATACCGAACAGTACGCCGGCCAGTGCGGTACCGACGATGGGCTCGAGCAGCCGATAGGCATCTTCGATGTCGGCCACGGTGTCGTATCCGGTCGAATGGAATGCTGACGCCGCGAGGATGAGAATCGCGGCATTGATGCACAACGCCAGTGCCAGCGACACGATCGTGTCGATGCGCGCCAGCGAGATCGCCTCGCGCTTGATGCGATCGCTCTCGCCCACCACGCGCGTCTGCACGATGGACGAATGCAGGTACAGGTTATGGGGCATGACCGTCGCACCGAGAATGCCAATGGCAAGGTACAGCGGTTCGCGCCCCGACAGCGCCTCGAACGACGGCACCATGCCTGCGGCCACGTCCGGCCAGTACGGCTCGATCAGCAACAGCTCGATCAGGAAGCACACCCCGATGGTCATGATCAGCGCCAGCACGATCGCTTCGACCGTGCGGAAGTTCTTACCCTTCAGGCCCAGCACGATCATCGTATCCAGTGCCGTCAGTCCCACGCCGACCAACAGGGGGCATCCCAACAGCAGGTGGAAGGCGAGCGCGCAGCCGAGCACTTCGGCAAGATCGCAGGCAATGATCGACAGCTCTGCAAATAGCCACAGCGCCTTGGCTACGACCGGGGGATATCGATCCCGGCAGAGCTGCGCGAGATCCTTGCCCGTGGCGATGCCAAGCCGCATCGACAGGCATTGCAGCACCATCGCCGCCAGACTGGAAAGAATGACCACGAACAGCAGGCTGTACCCATAACGCGCGCCCGCCTCGATATCGGTGGCCCAGTTGCCCGGGTCCATGTACCCGACCGAAACGAGCAGACCGGGGCCGGCAAACCGGACGAGCTTGCTCCACCAGGGCGCACCGGCAGGGACCTTGATCGAACCGCGGACTTCCGAAGGGCAGAACGGCGCAGTGGCCGTGGTAGGCAAACCGAACATCGACAGACCGGCATTTGAATGGGCGACCCCGCTATTGTGCCGCCATTCCGGGGCGCCCCACGACGTGTTTTCAGCCCTGCCGTTCCCGGTGTCGCGCCGCCTTGAGCCGCCGGACTTCGCGCAGTTGGTAGTGAAACGCGTCCACGGCATCACGCGCCGGCTTGTCCCAGGTTTCGACGGGCAGGTTCTTCAACACCGCGTCCAGCGCATCGGCCAGTTGCCCGATCTGGCGGCCATAGCTGCCGACGTCCTCCAAGATCCGCTGCTCCAGCGTCGGATCGGCCGACTTGCCGAAGTTGATATTGACCAGTCCGATCTGGCCGGCGGCAAGCCGGCTCATCCACGTCCACGGCGCGCTGAAGGCCTGGCTCACATCACCCGACAAGGGCAGATACACGTTCGGCATGACAGTCCTTTCTCTCTGATGCGTTGCCCGCTGACGCTCACCTGGCTGCTGTGATCCATTCCGCTGCGCGGCGCACGACAAGATCTTCCAGTCCGTTGAAACCGTGATAGGCCATCGCCTCGCACGGGTCACCACGATTGCGCCCGCCCCCGAAAATCTGCAACTCGCTGCGCGGCGCACTCTGCAACTTGCGCATCAGACCGGACACCTGCGAATACGGACACAGGGCGCAACCATCCTGCTCATGGTGCTGAATCAGAACAGGAATGTGGATCCGCTCGAGCGGCATCTCGGGCACCGGGCGCCCCTTGTCATCGACGAGAATCGTCGAGCTGAGCACGATGCCGTCCGCGCCCTCGGCCCCCGCCAGTTCCGTTGCAATGAAGCCGACGGATTGCGTACCTCGACTGGTGCCCACGAGCCACACCGGCACCTTGCTCATCGAGCGAACCCACGCGATGACAGCCTTGACATCGGCGACATGCTGGGCGCTCTGACGGAATCCCTGCAGGAAGGGCGGGCTCTGTCGATCCGACGGCGCATCGAGCACCACCACGAAGAACCCCTGCGCGGCAAACAACTGGCGCGAGCGCACGAGAAAGTTGCCCTTCTGGCGCGTGGGCTGTCCGTCGTCGCCGATCTGCAGGCCACCATCGCCGCCCGAAAACAGCACCACGGCCGCCTTGGCATCCGGTGTCGCAATCACGCTCATCCGCTGCGTCACCCCGGGCCGGGTCGGGATTTCGACCATTTTCTCAGTCTGCGCCCGCCCCAATGCCGCAAAGGTCAGCAACAGCATTGCAGCGAATATTCGTATGCGGCGCATCGGCAACTCCTTCGCGACAGGAACGGTAAAGCCTGCCATCGCTCAGCATGGCAAAGCCCGGGCCAATGTCCAGCCGATTCATGGGTACCCATGCTGCCTGTAAAAATGTATGGCACGAAGGCGGCGGCACTAAGGTGGTGCAACGGCGTGCCGTTGTTGCTCGCACCACAACATTCCCCCTCAAGTGCAATGACCATTTCCAGACGCCTGATCATCCTGGTGAGCGCCGCGCTCGCCTCCCTGCTGTGCGTGGGCCTGTACGGCTCATACATGCAATGGCAGCTCTCGGGGGTGATCGTCAATTTCCGCGACGTCGACTATCCCAGCCTCGAACGGATCACGAGCCTGCGCAGTGACGCGCACAAGCTGCGCGTCGCCACGCTTTCGTACCTGCTCGAAACCGACGCGGCACAGCGCCAGAAATTCGAAGCCGACCTCAAGGCGACGTATGACGATGCCATGCATTCCGTCAAGGTGTATGGCGAGCAACTTGCCAACGACAACGACGACCGCAAGCTGCTCGCAGAGGACCGCAAGGCAATCGAGGACTACTACCAGAACGCCCGCAGGTTGTTCGACGCCATCTCGCAGGACAACGCCGAACTGGCGATGACGTACCGCAGGCAGATCGATACCAAGGGTCAGGCGATGGTGGACGCCGCAACGCGGCACGTCGAATACAACAAACGCTGGGTCACCGAAGAAGTGACCACCAGCGAGCGCACCATCATGCTGTCGCGCATCCTCAGCTGGGTCGCGATGATCTTGGGCACGGTGATCACCGGCGGCGTGGGGACGTTCCTGGGCCGCAGCATTGCGCGGTCGCTGGCGGGGCTGCGCGGCACCATCGCGTCGGTCGAGAGCAGCCTGGATTTCACCCTGCGAGCCCCGAGTCAGGGCAACGATGAAGTCGCCACCACGGCGCGCGCCTTCAACAGCCTGATCGAGCGCATGCAGGAGAGCCTCAAGGCCATCATGCAACAGTCGAATGACGTCTCGGCGGCGGCCGCCGAACTCGCGCAGACCGCCAACCAGGTGTCGACCGCCGCGACGGCGCAGAGCGACGCTTCGGCCACCGTGGCGGCAACCGTCGAAGAAATGACCGTGAGCGTCAACCACGTGGGCGATCGCGCAGGCAGCGTAAATGAAGAGACATCCCAAGCCGGCTCACTGGCCAGCTCGGGCGAAGCCGTGATCAACCACACCGTGCAGTCCATCCGCGGCATCGCGGATACCGTGCGCGGCACGGCGGACAACATGACCGAGCTGGAGCAGCAGAGCAAACAGATTGCCGCGTCGGTCTCGATCATCAAGGAAGTGGCCGAGCAGACCAACCTGCTCGCTCTGAACGCAGCCATCGAAGCCGCGCGCGCCGGCGAACAGGGCCGTGGTTTTGCAGTCGTGGCCGACGAAGTGCGCAAGCTCGCCGAACGCACCGCCGCGATGACGGCCGAGATCGACCGGACGATATCGGCGATGAGCAACTGCGCCGAGAAGACTGCGCAGGCCATGTCGGTGACCGTGGACCGCGTCGAGCAAGGCGTGCGTCAGGCCGACGACGCCCTCAACGCGATGGGGCAGATCAGCCAGAAGACGGGTCACGTCGCGGCCATGATCGGCGACATCACCAGCGCGATCCGCGAGCAAGGCATCGCCAGCAACACGATCGCTTCGCAGATCGAACACATTGCGCAGATGGCGGAAGAATCGAGCGCCGCCGCCGAGCAGACGGCCGGCACGGCATTCCAGCTCAACACCGCCGCCGAGCAGATGCACCAGATCGTCCAGCGTTACCGACTGTGATCACGACAGGCGGGCCGAGCTATGGCGCAGGCCCATCCTCCGGCGCCTCGATGTCGAGACGGCTACCGTGGATACGCCGCACCGGCACGGATGCCGGATCGAAGCCTTCACGACAACGCGTATTGATGGCCCAGCCATCGAAAGGCCGCACGCCGGCGGCACGTTCCGCACGGGTCGGATGGCTGGGTTTGCGAAAGGGCATGACGCCGCAAGTCGGGCAAAAGTAATCGGCCGCGGTGCGCGAACCCCAGCGATATACCGACAAGGCGTCCATCGATGTGAACAGCCGGAAAGCTCCGGGCGCAACACGAAAGATCAGCGCGCCGCGCTTCGCGCAGATCGAGCAGTCGCACGAGCGCACATGATCGATGTGCGCATCGATCTCGAAACGCACTGCGCCGCAGTGGCACGTTCCCTGGTACGTCCTCATCGTCCGCTCCGCCCGTCGCCGGTGGCGAATGATACGGCGGCGATCACGCCGTCGGCACACCGTCACGCAGCCGGAGCAGGCGCTGGTTGTCCGACCCGCGCCACGGCAGCGTGTGAGGCAGTTCCTGCCGGTAGGGGCCGTCGATGAGTACGTCGACGTCGCGCAGCAATTCCAGATGACAGACGTCTTCATAGACGTAACCCGTCCACATCCAGATGTCCTTGTCCGGATAGCGCAGCTTGAAAGCGCGGCACAACGCCGCGATCGCATCGCGATTGGCCGGCAGCAGCGGGTCGCCGCCGCTCAGGCTCAAGCCGTCATGGGCTTCGCACAGATCGAGCAATCGGTCGCGCACTTCGTCCGTGAAGGGCTGTCCGTGCATCCGGTTCCAGGTCGAGCTGTTGTAGCAGCCGGGGCATGCGTGCTGGCACCCAGTCACGAACAAGGTGACACGCAGCCCCTCACCGTTCACTACATCGCATGTGTAGTAACGGTCGTAGTTCATTTCTGCTCGGCAAGGTGCTTGACCCGGCGCATCACCTCTTTCTGCTTACCCGCATTGAACGGCCGCGCATTCGGGCTGCCGAGGTAACCGCATACGCGCCGCGTCACCGACAGGCTGGCGCCGTCGCGATTGCCGCACTCAGGACAGGCGAAGCCTTCGGACGTGGCATGCGCCTCGCCCATGAAGCCACACTTGCCACATGAATCCACCGGCGTATTGGTGCCGAAGTACGGCACGTTTTCGACGGCATGGTCCCACACGCGTTCCAGCGCCTTGAGGTTGTGGCGCATGTTGGGCAGCTCGACGTAGGTGATGTGCCCGCCCGAGGCCGAGGTGGCGAAGCCCTTCTCGAACTCGATCTTCTCGAACGGATTGACCTTGAGGGCGACATCCAGGTGGAACGAGTTGGTGTAGTAACCCTTGTCGGTCACGCCCGGCATAGACCCATAGCGCTCCGTGTCCAGCTTGCAGAAGCGGTGGCACAGCGATTCGCTCGGCGTCGAATAAAGCGAGAAGCCCCAGCCTGATTCGCGCTTCCAGCGTTGAGTGGCCTGCGCCAGATACTCCACCACCTCGCGCAGGAAAGCCTGCGCCTCCGGGTTGCCGTAGGGGTGTGCGCCGAACATCAGCAGCGCCACTTCATGCAGACCGATGTAGCCCAGCGACACCGACGCGCGACCGTTCTTAAACAACGGCAGGATGTCTTCATCCGGCTTGAGCCGCACGCCGAACGCGCCTTCGGTGTAGAGGATCGGAGCAATGTTGGCCTTGACGCCCTCCAGCCGCTGGATGCGCACCATCAGCGCGCGATAGGCCAGCGCGAGGTTCTCGTCCAGCAACTGGAAGAAGCGAACGTGGTCGTTCTTGGCGCGGATGGCGATGCGCGGCAGATTGATGCTGACCACGCCCAGGTTGTTGCGGCCGTCGAGCACTTCGCGCCCGTCGTCATCCTTCCATACCGACAGGAAGCTGCGGCAGCCCATCGGCGACACCGGCTGCGATGAACCCGTCAGCGCGCGATTGAGCTTGGCTGAAATGATGTCCGGGTACATGCGCTTGGACGCGCACTCCAACGCCAATTGCTTGATGTCGTAGTTGGGGTCTTCCGGCTTCAGGTTGAGCCCTTCTTCGAGGAAGAACACCAGCTTGGGGAACACCGGCGTGATGCCCTCCTTGCCCAGCCCCTTGATGCGCACCTGCAGGATGGCCCGCTGCACCGTACGCTCTTCCCAGCTCGTGCCCATGCCGAACGAGAAGGTCACGAACGGCTGCTGGCCGTTGGAGCTGAACAGCGTATTGATCTCGTACTCACAGGCCTGGATGCCGTCGTAGGTTTCCTTCTCGGTGCGTTCGCGCGCGTAGCGGATCGGATCGGAAATACCGTACTGGTGCGCGATGTCGAGGTTCTTCTCGTAGGTCTTGTGAACATACGGCGCCAGCGTCTGGTCGATGTTGGGGATCGTCGTGCCGCCGTACTGGTGGCTCGCCACCTGCGCAATGATCTGCGCCGTCACGGCACACGCCACGCCAACCGACTTCGGGCTTTCGATGCCCGCGTTGCCGAGGTGGAAACCGCGGTCGAGCATGCCCTTCAAATCCACCAGGCAACAGTTGGTAAACGGAAGGAACGGCGAATAGTCCAGATCGTGGAAGTGCAGATCGCCTTCGGTATGGGCCTGCAACACCTCCTTGGGCAGGAAGTTGCTGGCGAACTGTTTGGAGACGATGCCCGCCATCAGGTCGCGCATGACGGGAAAGACGTTGGCGTCCTTGTTGGCGTTCTCGGTGACGGCATCCTCGTCGGTCTTGTCCACAAGACCCATCAACTGCGCGTGCAGGGCCGAACCCTTCACACGGATACTGTCGCGGTCGTGGCGATATTCGATGTACTGGCGCGCCACCTCGGGGTATGAACGCATCAACGCGTCTTCGACGTACTTCTGGATGGTGGGAATGTCGAGCACATCCTGCGCGTGCTGGCGGCAGCGCTCTTCAACTTCGGCGGCCACGCTCAGGGCCACCGCGCTCGGGTTGGAGGCCTGCGCGGCAACGGCCGCCTTCTGGCAGGCCACCGCCACCTTCAGAATGTCAAAAGAAGCAGTCGCACCATCGCGTTTAAGAACGTTGAGCATCGAATTCTCGGGAGGCTGGAAAGGTTTTTGACGGATGTCGGAGCGCCCGCAAGCAGATGAATGCGCGAGCTGCGGCCGTGACTCTAAAACACAATAGGTAGTATTTTTTACCAAAAGACACACTACATTTAGTTATTTGAGGCGGATCAATAATTCTTACTGGCAAGCGCACCCCCCGATTGACAGGCGCGCATGAACAGCCCGCCGCCGCGGCGGCAAGTCGTCATCAAAGGGAGGGAAAGGCGTGGCCAAGCCGCGCCGGAGGCGGCGGGCAGATGAGCGTATGGCAGACGCCAGGCGCTGGAAGAATCAAGCGAAACAGGCTCGCCCGACGTAACTCAATTGTGAACAGGAACGCTGGGCGACAGACCGATTACGTGCCCCAGCGCTGCCGCACTGTCTCGCGGCACCTGGAACATCCGACCCACGGCAGGCAGTCGCAGGCAAGCGCGAAGTACCCCGTGCCGGCCACCGTCTGACCTTCAGAGAAGTCCTTGCGCGGCGCGCTGGTCCGGGGCGTCGCCAGTGAGCGGCTCGACTCGGACTGAGCAGCGGAGCCGGGCAACCAGCGCTGGAAACTTGCCAGGTTCGGAGGACTCATCACGTACCAGACCTTGCGCGTCGCATCCCAACGCGCGCCCAAGCTCTTTGCCTCGTCCTTCTCTGCAAACGGTACTTGAAGATCAACTCTCATCTTTGACGGTGTGGCCGGTGGCGAATCCGGCACCTCCTGTGTGGGGGCGCAGTGTAGCGCGATCGGGCGCAGCGCGTCGCTTTGCTGCCCACCCCATCAGCACCAATAGCGGCAGCACAACGCCGGCGAGGCTGACGTACAGGCTGAGCCGCTCCTGCGGCAGATGATCCCAGCGCACAGCGATTCGACTGTCGCCCTTGTCGAGGGCGACCGTCACGAGGCCAGTCCTGGCATCCGTCGATGCTGTCGTCGGATTTCCATTGACGCTCACCGACCAGGCTGGGAACGCCAACAGCGGCAAGACCACCACGCTGTCACGCTGTGCGCTGACATGCCATGCGGCGCGATGCGTGGACCGCAGCTCGGTCGTGCAGGTCAGCCCCTGCCGTGCGCATTCACCGCTTAAGCCGCCTTGCTGCAGGTACGACTGCCAGCCGAAATTGCCCGCTGCCGCCGGCAGGAAAGCGCGCACCGCGCTACGTTGGGCGAGGTCGGCCGGAATGATCGCAGAGTAAGTCGTCGGCGTCCCATGGGCGAAATTGACGACGGTCGCTGCCAGCAGCAATCCGTTCGCGGCGATGGCGGCGCTTAGCGCCAGGGTCGGCCCGGACCAGCCAAGCGTCACGTAGCTCCGCACCCCGAGATAACCGGTCAACAAGGCAACTACCAATGACGCCACGGCAAAAAAACGGTACGCATACTGCACCGATCGCAAGGTCTCGCTCGCCAGCCACAATGGCAGCGTGAGTTGCGACGCGAACAGGAGCGCCACCCCGGCGCAGGCCAGCATGCCCAGGCTGAAGCGCCACCGTGGCGCGCTGAGTACATCGCGCAACCTCCACATGGCGTACAGCAGCAGCACCATGTTGAGCAACAGAACCGCCGCCACGCCCCACTGGAAATACGCCCATCGGATGCCATAGCGCTGCACGTTCCAGAACGGCATCGCAAAGCCCGCGTGCCAGTCGACGTCCTGCACGTAGCCCGCCACGTTGCGATAGGCATTCAGGCTCATCGCGGGCAACCATGCGAACGCCGCGGCCGCAAAGCCCGCGCAGCACGCGAGGCCTTTGACGAAAATCTCGCGCCATGCCGAACGCTGAGCCGCGTGCACGAGCAGCCCGACGGGCAGGCACAACAAACACATGAAAGCCATCAGCAGGTGGGTCGACGTCAGCAGCAGCGTCGCCAGCCAGACGACGAACGCCCGTCGCGCGTTGCAGCCCGGATAGAGCGTCGCGCAGAACAACGCCAGTCCGAACGGGTAGGCAAAATTCCACGGCAGCCCGGATACCTCCAGCAAGGTGCGGATCTGGAACGGCGACACCATGCACACCACGGCGACCAGCAAGGCAGGCCGATAGCCAAACCTGGCGGCGCGCGAGAATGCCCAGCCGACCAGACCGATGGCTACGCTCGCCAGCAGATCGAGAACGCGGATCGCCAGCCACGTATCGCCCAGCCCGGCACGCGCCAGCGCGGCGGAGACGAAGTACAGCGGCGGGTAATAGACGAACGTCGGGCTGCCGAGCCCCTGGGCAATCGAAGCCGACCAGCGAGGCCACCAGACGCCCTCGGCCAGCGCCTGGGCGTAGTCCTCGATCGACAGCGCAAAGAATGGCAGGTCGCCCCGATTCACCAATTGGAGCACCAGCCGGGGATACAGGATCAGGGCGGCGGTCGCCACCAGCACGACGAGCGACAACGTGGATAGGGCCAGGCGCCGAAGCATGTGGGTGCATCCTTCCGGTTCGGTCGTGTCGCCGGGGCCGACGGGAAGTCGCATGCCCGACGCCGCCAATGCGGCGAAGTAGCCTAGCACCGGGGCGCAAAGCGACCTGAGCAAGATCGCACACCTGCGAACACACCATGCCGGAGCGATGCGGATTGGCAAGGCCAGCAGCCATGCGCTGGGCGCGTCGAAAGCGTCGGGCTATTCGGGCGGGCTGGTCCTGGCGGCGGCCAGTACGTGCGGCGAACCGCGCTCCGCATCGGCTCGCTCGCGGTCGTCCGACGGCAGCAGAACGGTGGCGCAGCGCCCGGGCAGGCGCCAGGCGTCCGACTGTCGCGGATTGATGATGCCGCTGCCACCGTAGGCGACATCTTCGCTCGACCAGAAAAGGCGCCAGCGGCGGTCGGGCGGGTCGGCGATGAGTGGCGCGGACACCGGCAGGTCGGCCAGATCCGCGCCCAGGTTGAGCAGCAGCAGGACCTCGTTGCCCGGCAGGTTCCAGCGAATCGCCACCGCCCGGTCGTTGAATACGTAGACATCGATCAGCTCGCGACGCTGGGCGGCGATCGCCGGCAGTTCGCGGCGCACGCGCAGCAGGTCTCGATGCAGTCGCGTCAACGGGGCATCATCCACGTCGGAGGGGTCGAGTCGCGCACGCTCGAACGTGTCGTCATCGCACGGGTCGGGCATGGCGTGCAGCGCACGCTCGGTCTTCATGGCCACGAACTGACTGACGAAATCGTCGCGCCCCTTGCGCACGCTGTCGGCAAACCCCTCGTCGCCGCCGGCGTCCGTAAAGAACGGAAAAGGCTGCGGCGCGCCCCACTCCTGCCCCATGAAGATCATCGGCGTCTGCGGACCGAGCAGCAGCAGGGCCGTCGTGGCCCGCACCGAGGCGGCATCGCTCACGGCCAGCACGCGCCGGCCCCCCAGGGAATTGCCCACCTGGTCATGACTTTGCAGGAAGTGCACGAACCCGCACGCGGGCTCGTCCGTCACCTGCGAACCTCGATAGCGGCTCTGCCACGAATAGTATTGGCCCTGGAACAGATAACCGTGCCGCAAGCATGCGGCCAGCTCCTGCGCCGTGCCGGTGTAGTCGACAAAGTAGCCATCCCGACTGCCAGTGAGCGCGACCCGCGAGGCGTGGTGAAAGTCGTCGTTCCACACCGCATCCAGGCCCCATCCGCCCTTGTCCACCGGTCGCAGGCAGATCACGTCCTGCGGTTCGTTTTCGCCGATCAACACGATGCTTCGCTCGCCGGCGGCGGCCCGCGCACGCTGCGACAGTTCGGCGAGGAAATGCGGCGAGCCGTCGTCGAACAGTGCTTGCGTGGCATCGATGCGCAAGCCGTCCAGATGGAATTCGCGGATCAGGTAACACGCGTTGTCGATAAAGAAATCGCGCACTGGCCCGCAGTGCGGGCCGTCCAGATTGATGCCCTTGCCCCAGTCCGTTTGATGACGCTCGGAGAAGTATTCCGGGCTGAACCGCGCGAGGAAATTCCCTCGCGGCCCGAGGTGGTTGTAGACCACGTCGGCAATGACGCCGATGCCTGCCAGATGCGCCGCTTCGACAAAACGGCACAACTGTCGGGGCGTCCCATAGCCATGGAACGGCGCGTACGGATGCACGCCGTTGTAGCCCCAATCCCAGCGCCCTTCGAACTCGCCGATCGGCATCAGTTCGATCAGCGTGACGCCAAGCCGCTTCAGATAGGGCAGGTGCGCGATCAACGCTTCGAACGTGCCGGCGTGCGTATAGGTACCCACGTGCAACTCGTACACCACCTGGCCGGGCATCGAAGCACCGCGCCAGTCGCCGTCACGCCAATCCCAAAGGCGCGCGTCGAGCAACATCGACGCTCCTTGCGGGCCGTCCGGCTGGCAGCGGGATGCCGGATCGGCGAAGCGCTCGCCGTCCAGCTCGTAGCGATAGCGCATACCTGCTGCGATGTTGGCGATATGGGCTGAGCAGTACCCTTCGTCGTCGCGCTGCATGACGTACGCACGCCCACGCTCCTCCAGCCATATCTTTACCGTGTCGACAGCCGGTGCCCAGACGCGGAAGTGCGCCGCGCCGTCCGCCACCGAGGCGCCTTGCGCGTACGGCCAATCGATCTCTCGAGTGAATTCCGTCATGGTCGAAACGGCAGCCACAGGGCCTGCCGGAAGCCTTAAGTCAGGAGACCGCCAGCTATCAGCATTCGCCATGCCCGGCTCGAAAGAGCAATCCCGCGACGGTCGCCGCCTGTCCTGCAAGCGGCGGATTGGCATGCCCTGCATCGGACCGAAGCGCACCGCCGGTCCTGCATGTGGAGGAACTTGTCCGTGCATGCGCCAAGGCGGCCGGCCCTGCCCATGAGTGCGCCGATTTTGGCATGCGCTGCATGTCTTCGTTCGCACATCATGACATTAGCATTGGCACGAACAGAGGCATCGGCTCGGACTCCAGATCGTCGATGCGCAGAACCGGTCGTTCCCGCTCCATCGAAAGACGGAACCCGGAGACCGAAGCAACTCAGTTGGTACACAGGACGAGAATCCCTGTGAAAGGGCGGGATCGGAATGCGATCGATTCTTTCCATTCAGTTCAACGACCGGCTTTTTTTGCACATTCCATTGTGTCCGCGGCCCGCCGGGCGCACTATGAAAGACCGCGCTCCAACTGTCCGCATGCGCGCCACTCCCTCCCCTGTCGATACAGGGCCCCGCGTTTCCCTCCACACCGAGTGACCACTTCACAGGGTGTCGTATTCAGCCACGGCTCCACAGCGAGCAACGGAGATTTAGCGATGCAATCGTCTGAGCTCTACAAAGGGTTTCTCGTCGAACCTCTGGTGTACCAGGTAAAGGACACCGCGCTTCGCGCAATCGGCGTTCTTCCGTCACGCATGTATCAGGCTTCGGTAAGGATTACGGACGTCAAGGCAGCAAAATCGTCCGTCTCGAAGCTGCCGCCGAGACCGGACTTCAATTGCATCGGGGATGCGCGCCGAGCGGCCGAACGATTCGGGCGCGATCTGGTTGATCGCCTTCCCGCAGAGGCGGAACGGGAAGTCAGTTGAGCGGCGTGTGACCGGGCTGCGTGCGCCCACGACCAGCGTTGGCGAGTCCCGCCCTGGCCGGATCCGGATGCCGGTGAATCTGCGTCAATGCTGAAGTGCCCACGCTTTGCCTTCGTTGGCGGCGTAGCGAAGAGCGGCGTTCGGACTGGCAAAACTTGGCGTGAATCGCATGATGCGATCGATGCTCGCCATGCCCTGTCCTGAGCGGATGGAAACCGAGGCGATGTAACGTCCGTCGGTGCCCGGTCTTGTCATGGGAGAGATAAGGAAGCGCCCTATCTCAATGGTTTCGTTATGCATGATTATCTCGATGTGAATACCTCGATCGGTTGTGACCGTCTTGGTGCGGTTTTGGAGGGGCGTGTCGAACACGCCCGGTGGTAGAGCCTTCTGAGGCGGGATCAGAGCGTACGGATATTGACGGCCTGGGGGCCCTTTGCCCCTGGTTTGACCTCGAACTCGACCTTCGCCCCTTCGGCCAGGGTGCGAAACCCCCCTTCATTGCGAATCTCGCTGTGATGGGCGAAGAGGTCCTTGGAGCCGTCGGACGGAGCGATAAAGCCAAAGCCCTTCGCGTCGTCGAACCATTTCACGGTACCAGTCTGCACAGTCATTTTTTGTTTCCTTCGAAAAATTGAATAAAAGTGAATCGCTCCGCGAGCCAGCATGGCAAGCAGAGGAAGAAAAAACTCAAGAACAACCAGTGGGGAATCTATTGCAGGCCGATCGCGAAAAGGGCCTGAGGGAACAACCACGAACGGCCGGAAAAGGCCTTGGATGAAGCTATCTTGCGTGAATCTCTGTTTTCTACCGTAACACAGGATCGCTGGATCGCCAAATCCGTGTTACGCCCCAGGCCCGTAGGGCCTTTCGATCAGGCAAGCTCAGTCACCGCACGGGCCACTCTCCGGCCCACCCCTTCGACATGCGCGCAAATTCCGGCTCGCTCCTGACGCCCAGTTTGCGGAATATGTTTGCCCGGTGAGTGCTGACGGTCTTGGGGCTCAGCTCAAGATTGCGGGCGATGTCCTTGTTCGACAGCCCGGCGGCAAGGCCGACGAGGACCGAATATTCCTTGTGGGAAAAGGTGGGCACGCCCGCGGTACTCATCAATGGCATACAACTGTAGCCGTTCAGCACAGCGCGAATGACGTCCGACAAAGTCGCTTCGACGGCAGCTTCCGGCACCACCGCGTTCACCCCGCTGTGACGCAGACCGGACGCTATGGGATGGCTCAGGCTCGGCACGACGGCCACGATCTTGCAGTGCTCCATCGCTTCATTGATCAAGTGGTCGATCACGTGGAGAGCGGCGACGTTCATGTGCGAAGCCAATATGACCAATAGATCGGCGCCGAGCTTCGGTATCCCTTCCGCGCCATCGCTCCAATGGACCGAGCCGACGATTTCCATATCGTCATGCGCATCGATGAGCGCGGATATCGCAAGTGCTGCTACAGGTTGGTCGACAGCGATGGCGATCCTTGCATGTCCGATCCGTTTCATGGGGGTCCCTCCGTAAGGTCCGATTCCGTCGACTACTGCTCCACGCGGATCTCCACGCGCCGGTTCGGCTGCAGGCACGCCTTGACCGCATTGCTCGCCGGCCCCGGGCATTGCACCAGCGGCGAGCCGCTGCCCACGCCCTGGGCGCGCATCGGCGGCGTCACGCCGCGCGCCTTGAGGTAGGCCATCACGGTGTCCGCGCGGCGCTGCGACAGAGCTGCGTTGTAGGCCTCCGTACCGAGCCGGTCGGTGTGGCCGACGATGCTCAGCGCCTTGACGGTCTTCACTTTCTGCAAAGTCTCGGCCAGTACGTCGAGCTTGGCGCGCCCCTCGGGCAACATGTCGGCCGCGCCGCTCTTGTCGAACTTGAAGAGCGCATCCGCCCCGAGGTTGATCACCGGCGGCAGCACTTGCGGTGCAGCTTGCACAGGCGGAGGGACTGGTTTGGCAGGCACCCTACAGGCGTTCAGATCGGCTTGCGTGAGCGCCATCTGCCCTTCCACGCCGGCCACTTTCTTCTGCGCGGTCTCGAATGCGCGCGCCCAGGCGTTGTGCCCCGCCCACATGAGGTTCACCTCCTGGCAGGCGATGCGCTTCTGTGCCGGTGGGCAGTTCTGGAAGCGCGGGTCGGCCTTCATCCTGTCGAGGTTCGC
>NZ_JBGVSA010000032.1:0-32417 GCF_041807905.1 Uliginosibacterium sp. sgz301328 | reverse complement strand
GGGCTGGGCGTGTCGGGCCAGGTGACCAAGGATGTGAGCCTGTTCGCCTCGGCCGACTACAACCGCGTCGTGGCCGGAGGCAAAGGCGACAGCCTGAGCGGCCGCGTGGGGGTGGTGATTGCGTGGTGATCCGGAGGGGGGACGGCGATCTGTTACCCCCAGTGATCGTAAGAGGGTCGAGTGATTCGCTGACCAAGATGAATAGGAACTGAGCGCCAAGGGAGGCGCTCAGGCAGCAATTTCAGCGGAAGCGCTCGTTCAACGTATCCCCCATGAATGGCAGATTTTGACCCAAGGCTGCCATTTGGCTGCCCGGGAAGCAGCCGTTCAACGGGGCGGCCCTGGCCGATGCATACCATCTTGGCTGAGGCAAAGCCGACCGCGAACATGTCTCGGATTTGCGGCCCGTCCACGGACGGGCGCCTCGGCAACCTGGTGGTTCACTGCATCTTCTGCGTAGAACGCAGCCAAGCCGTCCGCGTCTGCGCGATTAAAGGCGCTCGCCCAGAGTTCAACGAGTTCGCGCGGTGCCATGACGCTTAACGTTTGACGTAAGGGGCGGCCCGCTTGCGGGACGTCCCCTTGAGGGAGGGGTTAGGCCACACCGCTGGGGACATAGCCTGCCTTGTAGACCGATGCCAAAGGCTGAAACAGTGGCTCTGGCAGCTCAGACCAACGAAACCACTGCCACCGAGAGCACTTTTCAGGCTCAAGCACACGCGGCTCGCCCGCCTGACTATGCGCGACGACAATGAGGGTGACGTAGTGCTTTCCCTCAAAGAGATCGTTGGAGAACGCGCCGTGTGACAGGTTTTGTATTTCCAGTCCTGTCTCCTCAAGTACCTCACGTTCGGCACATTGCTCCAAGGACTCACCGTACTCGAGGTGACCACCTGGCAGCGCCCACGTGCCTGAACCGTGTGACCCCTTTCGTAAGCCCAAGAGCACCAGGCCATCGCGGATGACGACGACACCAACGCCGACGAGAGGAATTGGATGACTCATGGGGTCTTGTGGCCTGACTATCTATTTGGACGGCAATTTTGCAGTATGACTCCGGCCGCTGCTGCATAACACCTCGGCCCGAACCCCGTGAAAAATGGCGGCCTGTCTAGGTCTGCAAGGATTTCTCGCGGTTTTCACCCTACCAAATTAGGATGACAAGCAGCAGCACATCGATATGCTAAGCATACGCTAGAGGGCCGTGAACGACGGCTTCCGGCGGGTCTGTCCGACCGGCCGCTCCTGGCCGGGAACCGCCCTCCGGTAACTGCCAAAGCCCGACAGATTTTATTCCTTGTATTCACAGACACCGAACCGGGGGTTATTCGACCGTCACGCTCTTGGCCAAATTACGTGGCTTGTCGACATCCGTCCCGCGCGCGCAGGCGGTGTGATACGCGAGAAGTTGCAGCGGTACGACGTGCAGGATGGGCGAGAGGGGGCCGTAGTGTTCGGGCATGCGGATGACATGGATGCCTTCCTCGCCGTGGATGCGGGTATCGGCGTCGGCGAAGACGTAGAGTTCTCCGCCGCGCGCGCGGACTTCCTGCATGTTGCTCTTGAGCTTTTCGAGGAGCTGGTCGTTCGGCGCGACGGTGACCACTGGCATCTCTTTGTCGACCAACGCCAGCGGGCCGTGCTTGAGTTCGCCGGCCGGGTAGGCTTCGGCGTGGATGTAGCTGATCTCTTTGAGCTTGAGTGCGCCTTCCAGCGCGATGGGGTAGTGCAGCCCGCGCCCGAGGAAGAGTGCGTTGCTCTTGCGGGCGAAATCTTCGGCCCACGCGATGATCTGCGGTTCAAGCGCCAACACGCCTTGCAGCGCGACGGGCAGGTGGCGCATCGATCTGAGGCAGATCGCTTCCTGTTCTTCGGTGAGCTTGCCGCGCACCTGCGCGAGTGACAGCGTCAGCAGGAACAGCCCTGCAAGCTGGGTCGAGAATGCTTTGGTGGATGCCACGCCAATTTCAACGCCGGCACGCGTGATGTACGCCAGCTTGCATTCGCGCACCATGGCACTGGTGGCGACGTTGCAGATGGTGAGCGTGTTTTCCATGCCGAGCGTGCGTGCGTGCTTGAGTGCGGCGATGGTGTCGGCCGTCTCGCCCGACTGCGAGATGGTGACGACCAGGCTCCTGGGGTTGGGCACGCTGGTGCGGTAGCGATATTCGCTGGCGATTTCGACCTGCGTCGGGATGCCGGCGATGGCTTCGAGCCAGTACTTGGCGGTGCAGCCGGCGTAGTAGCTGGTGCCGCACGCCAGAATCAACACTGAGTCGATATCGCGGAAGATTTTGTAGGCGCCGTCGCCAAACAGTTCGGGCGTAATGCTCACTACCCCTTCGAGCGTGTCGGCGATGGCGCGCGGCTGCTCGAAGATTTCCTTTTGCATGAAGTGCCGGTACGGGCCGAGTTCGGCCGCGCCGGTGTGCGCGTGCACGGTACGCACGGGGCGCTCGGCGCGCACGAATCCGTCGCCCTGGCGCGCCTCGATCCAGTAGCGGCCGAGTTGCAGGTCGACGATGTCGCCTTCTTCGAGGTAGACGATCTGGTCGGTGACGCCGGCCAACGCCATGGCGTCCGAGGCGACAAAGTTTTCGTTGTCGCCCACGCCCAGCACAAGCGGGGAGCCTTCTCGCGTGGCGACGAGCCGATGCGGCTCATCACGGCAGAAAACAGCGATGGCGTAGGCGCCGCGCAGGCGAGCCGAAGCGCGCTTGACGGCATCGAACAGGTCGCCGTCGTAGAGCGATTCGACGAGGTGCGCGATCACTTCCGTGTCGGTCTGGCTGACGAACTCGTAACCCTTGGCCGTGAGTTCGGCACGCAGCTCGTCGTGATTCTCGATGATGCCGTTGTGGACCAGCGCAATGCGATCGCGCGAAAAGTGCGGATGGGCGTTGTGCACCGCTGGCGCGCCGTGAGTGGCCCAGCGCGTGTGGGCGATCCCGGTAAAGCCGGTCAGGCCTTCGGTGCGAACCTGGGCGTCGAGTTCTGCCACGCGGGAGGTGCTGCGGGCGCGGGTCAGTTCACCGTTGCGGTGCACCGCCACGCCGCAGGAATCGTAACCACGGTATTCCAGGCGCTTGAGACCTTCGATGAGGATAGGAACGATATCCCGCTGGGCCACGGCCCCGACGATGCCACACATGATTGCCTCCCGGCGCTGCTTGATTCGATGCGCAATGCTAGCCGGGCTATCGTGACGGATGCCTGCAATATTTCTCGGAAAATGAAATTTTATTTCGTATCATGCGTGGCATGAAATAATATTTCACGTTATTGATTCCAAGTCGCCTGCAAATGCCCACAGAGTTTGACGCCATTGACCGCCGCATCCTCGCCCAGTTACAGGAGGACGCCTCGCTGACCAATGAATCGCTGGCAAGGCTCGTGCACGTGTCACCGGCCACCTGCTTGCGCCGTGTGCGCCGCTTGCGCGAATCGGGCGTAATCGAGCGGACGGTGGCGATCCTGTCGCCGGAGGCCGTCGGCCAGGGGCTGGCCGTGATCGTGGAAATTACGCTGGAGCAGCAGAACACTGAATGGCTGGCACGGTTCGAGGTGCGCGCGATGGAGGAAGCAGCAGTCCAGCAGTGCTATCGGACGAGTAGCGGCCCGGACTTCGTACTGATTCTGCATGTCGCGTCGATGGACGACTACCACGCGCTGGCGCATCGGCTGTTGTCGGCCGACGCTCACGTGCGGAACGTGCGGGCGTTCTTTGCGGTGAAAAGGTCAAAATTCGCAACGGCGCTTCCGCTGCGGGAGTCGCCCGTTTCGTGAATTGATATTGCTCAGAGTTGGGAAGAAAGCGGGGTCCTAATGTGAAGGGTCACCCGAAAATTCTCACGCCATGTCCGATACGCCTCCCGAATACTTCCATGGTCGTCGTTACCACGCCTATAACGACTGGGTGAAATACACCTACGGTTGTCGCCTTCAGAAGGTATCTCTCGACGCCGGCTTTACCTGCCCCAACCGGGACGGGTCGCGCGGCACCAATGGCTGCACGTTCTGCAATAACCGTAGTTTTACGCCTGGTTACCTCTTTGGCGTGGACGATATCCACGCACAGATCGACACGGGCATTGCGCAGGTTCAGCGCCGCTATGGCTATGACGAACGCTATGTGGCGTACTTCCAGACCTACTCGAATACTTACGGCAGCGTTGCCCGCCTGCGCCAGGCGTACCAGGTCGCCCTGGCCCATCCGCAGATTTCCGGACTGGTGATCGGCACCCGGCCGGATTGCTTGCCGGATGAAGTGCTCGACTACCTGGCCGAGCTTTCGATCCGCACGGTGGTCGAGCTGGAAATCGGCATCGAGTCGTGCGATGACGAAGTACTGCGCCGCTGCAACCGCGGACATACTTTCGACGAGACCGTTGATGCTATCAGGCGCGCAGGTGAGCGCGGGCTATTCACCACCGCTCATATGCTGTACGGATTGCCCGGAGAGACGCGCGCAACGATCGCTGAAGGCGCGCTGAAGTTGTCTCGCCTCGGGCTGGATGCGATCAAGTTCCATCAGTTGCAGGTGGTCAAGGGCTCGCAATTGGCGAACGAATGGCGCGCCGATCCGAATTCGGTTCCGCTGATGGATGTGACCGAGTACGTCGAGTGCGTGGCCGACACGGTCGAACGGCTCTCGCCGTATGTGAAGATCCAGCGCTTGATCAGCGAATGTGCGCCCAACCTGCTGCTGGCTCCGCAATGGTCGCTCAAGCAAGCCAGCATGGCCTTGTTGCTGGAAGACGCACTCGCCATGCGCGGCAGTTGGCAAGGTAAACGCTACGAGGCGCCTGCCTCGGCCTGGTCGGCGCCCGTCACACCGGCGTTCGTCTGACGTCCACCGAGCCGGGGTGGCCGGCCCACCCCGCGCCAGCCCCGCCGCCCGGCGGGGTTTGCGGACTCACAGAGTTGTCACGATTTTTTTGCCTTTACCGGCCGCGCCCAGTGTTCGACCGTGACTTGCCTTGCACGCCCGAGCGTCAGTTTCCCCTCGGGCGCGTCGTGCGTGAGGGTGGTGCCAGCACCAATGTTGGCGCCCCGCCCGATACGCACCGGCGCAATCAACTGGCTGTCGGACCCGATGAAGACATCGTCCTCGATGACGGTACGGTATTTGTTGGCGCCATCGTAGTTGCACGTGATGACGCCGGCTCCGACGTTTACCTTGCTGCCCACCGTGGCGTCGCCGATGTATGCAAGGTGATTGGCCTTGGTATGCGCCGCGATCTGGCTGTTCTTGACCTCGACGAAATTGCCGATGTGGACGTCCTCGGCCAGCGTTGTACCGGGGCGCAGACGGGCGTAGGGCCCGATCACGCAGTCCTTGCCGACCTCGGCATCTTCAAGATGGCAGAACGGCGCCAGCCTGGTGCCGGCCGCGATACGCACATTGCGCAGCACACAGTTGGCGCCGATGCGCACACCTTCGCCCAGTTCGACCGCACCTTCGAAAACGCAACCGACGTCGATCTCGACGTCCGGCTCGCAGCGAAGCTCGCCGCGCACGTCGATACGGGCTGGATCGATCAGGGTGACGCCCTGTTCGAGCAAGCGGTCAGCAATGTTGCGCTGATGGATGCGCTCGAGTTCGGCCAGTTGCTGCTTGCTATTGACCCCAAGCGTCTCCCACGCCTGCGCGGGCTGGGCCGCCACGACCGGCACGCCATCGGCGACTGCCATGGCGATGATGTCGGTCAGGTAGTACTCGCCCTGCGCATTGTTGTTGGAGAGCCGGCCGAGCCATGCCCGCAGCCGCGCCACCGGCGCGCACAGAATGCCGGTGTTGACCTCGCGCACCAGGCGCTGCTCGGGCGTGGCGTCCTTCTCTTCGACAATCGCCTGCACTGCGCCGACGGCGTTGCGAATAATTCTTCCATATCCCGTCGGCTGATCCATAGTTACTGTGAGCAGCCCGACCCCCTGGCCGCCTGCGGCGTCGACCAGCGCGCGCAGCGTTTCCGGACGGGTCAGCGGGACGTCGCCATACAGCACCAGCGCCATGCCTTCGTCATCGAGAACCGGCAGCGCCTGCTGGACGGCGTGGCCGGTGCCGAGTTGCTGTGCTTGCTCGGCCCAGACGACATCGGGTGCGGCCAACGCGGCCCGCACCTGCTCGCCACCATGTCCGTACACAACGCAGACGCGCGCAGGCGACAGTTCCCGGGCCGTATCAAGGACATGAGCCAGCATCGGGCGGGCGGCGATGGGCTGCAATACTTTGGGCAGGCGCGAACGCATACGTTTGCCTTGTCCGGCAGCGAGAATGACGATTTGCATGGACGTGGGTCTGGAAAAGGTGAATTTGGGTGGCAGGAGACAAGGTTGCCGAGACGAGTGTCGCGGTCGCGAATGCGGCAGCAAGCACGGAGCCGTGAAGCGGAAGGGATTTTAGCATCGGCGAGACAACCCGTTACTAAGCATGACTTCCCCTACGGCCGGCTTGACGTGCGTCACTCTTTTGGCGTTGATTAATCGTTAGCATGACAGTGCCTTTGGCAATAGGATGCAAGCATGAATGAACCTGCCGCGTCTACGCCTATGCCGGTTCTTGAAAATGTCATCTTCGACGACATCAAGATCGGCGACGGAGCCAGCTACTCGCGCACGGTGACGCGCGAAGACATCCAGCTTTTCGCCGCTGTGTCCGGCGACCTCAACCCCACTCATATTGATGAGGCCTATGTGCGCGAAGCCCCCGCAGGGGAAGTCGTCGCCCACAGCATGCTGTCCGCATCCTTTGTTTCCGCCGCTCTTGGCAACCAGTTTCCCGGCCCGGGTACCGTCTATGTCGGCCAGGAGCTCCACTTCCGCGCGCCCGTCGTGGTCGGCGACGCGCTGACGGTACATCTGACGTGCCGCGCCAAAGACACCGCGACCGGCCAGGTCACCATCGACTGCAACGTCACTAACCAGCGTAACCAGCAAGTGCTCACGGGCACCGCTACGGTGCATGCCCCGACCGTGCGCGTACGCCGCGAAGCCTGGCAATTGCCGGAACTCACACTCACGGACGAGCAGGCGCGCTACCGCAAAATCCTGGCGATGGCTGACGGTCTGCCCGCCATCCGTATGGGCGTGGTGCATCCGTGCGACGCTGAGTCGCTCCTGGGCGCGCTGCATGCGCGCGACGAGGGCCTGATCGAGCCCTTCCTGGTCGGCCCCGTGGCCCGAATCCGCCGCGTTGCCGAGCAGCTTGGCGTCGATCTCCATGGCTGCACGCTGGTCGACACCGAACACAGTGTCGAATCCGCCGAACGCGCCGTACAGATGGCGCGCGCCGGCGAAGTCGACGGCCTCATGAAGGGCAGTCTGCACACCGACGAATACATGGGCGCCATTGTCGCCACGCAGACCGGGCTGCGCACCAGCCGCCGCATCAGCCACGTGTATGTGGCCGACGTGCCGCGCTATCCGCGCCCGCTGCTGATCACCGACGCCGCCATCAATATCCAGCCCGATCTGCCGACCAAGGTATCGATCGCGCAGAACGCCATCGACGTGGCCCACGCATTGGGAATCGAGCGTCCGCGCGTTGCGATCCTGGCGGCCGTCGAGACGATCAATCCAAAGATGCCATCGACGCTCGACGCGGCGGCGTTGTGCAAGATGGCGGATCGCGGCCAGATCACCGGTGCGATCCTCGACGGCCCGCTGGCCTTCGACAATGCGGTGTCCGAATTTGCGACCAAGGCCAAGGGCATCGTGTCCGAAGTCGCCGGTCGCGCGGACATCCTGATGGTGCCCAACCTCGAAGCCGGCAACATGCTCGGCAAGCAACTGGAATATCTCGCCGGTGGATTTCTCACCGGCGTCGTCGTCGGGGCCCGCGTGCCCATCGTACTGACGAGCCGCGCAGACCGCGCGGAAGCCCGCTCGGCCTCATGCGCGATCGTCAAACGCATCGTGGCCTACCGCAAGTCGTAGTCGCCCCCTCTTATCGCAGCATTCTTTAAGGCAGGTACAACAATGCAAGCTCTACTCGTGATCAACGCCGGCTCGTCGAGCCTGAAATTCGCCATGTTCGAAGCCCCGCTGGCCGAGAACGCACCGTCGATCTTCCGTGGCCAGATCGACGGCATTGGCGCGGCAACCAAGTTCGTTGCCAAGGATATCGACGGCAAGGTGCTGGTCGATACGGTCATCACTTCGCCCGAAGGCGCCGACTTCGAAGCCCAGCAACAGTTGGCGCTCGACACGCTGCTGAACTGGATCGAAGCGCAGAACGTACAACTGGTCGCTGTTGGTCACCGCGTCCTGCACGGCGGCGAGCGCTTCACGGCGCCGACGCTGATCACGCCCGAGATCATGAGCTTCCTGACCTCGCTGATCCCGCTGGGCCCGCTACACCAGCCGCACAACCTGCGCCCGATCCGCGCCCTGGCCAAGAAGTACCCGAACCTGCCGCAAGTTGCCTGCTTCGACACCGCCTTTCACCGCACCCAGCCCGAACTGGCGCAGATCTACGCCGTGCCGCGCAAGATCACGGCCGAAGGCGTTCGCCGCTATGGCTTCCACGGCCAATCCTACGACTACGTGTCGCGCCAACTGACGCGCGTACTGGGTGACAAGGCCGGCAACGGCGCCGTCGTCATCGCCCACCTGGGCAACGGTGCTTCGATGGCCGCCCTGCGCGACACCAAGTGCGTGGCGACCTCGATGGGCTTTACCGCCGCCGAAGGCCTGATGATGGGCACGCGTACTGGCTCGATCGATCCGGGCGTGCTGCTGTACATGATGGAAACGCACGGCTACGGCGCCAAGGAGCTGTCGAACTTCATCTACAAGGAATCGGGCCTGCTGGGCGTGTCCGGCATCAGCCAGGACATGCGTACGCTGGAAGCATCCGACGCGCCCGAAGCCAAGCAGGCCGTCGACCTGTTCTGCTATCGCGTGGCACGCCAGCTCGGCGACCTGATGATCGCCGCGGGCGGCCTGGACGCCCTGGTGTTCACCGGCGGCATCGGCGAGAACTCCGATCTGGTGCGTTCGCGCGTGGTCGAGTACATCTCGTGGATGGGCGCCAAGCTGAATCCGGAGCTGAACAAGCAACGTGGCAAGGCACAGACCATCCACGCAGCCGACAGCAAGGTGGCAGTGGCCGTCATCCCGACCAACGAGGAATGGATGATCGCTTCGCACACCGTCAAGCTGCTGGGCGTGGCATAAGCGGTATCTGCAAAAGCGAAAAAGGCGCCCCTTGGGGCGCCTTTTTTTGTCGTCGGTGACTGGCTCAGGCGGCTGGCCGGTAACGAGTCGGGTCCGCGAGTCCAGCGGCTTCGAAGCCTGCGCGACGCAGGCGGCATGCATCGCATTTGCCGCATGCGCGCCCTTCGTCGTCGGCTTGGTAGCAGGTGACCGTCATCGAATAATCGACACCAAGCGCCGTGCCGCGCTGTGCGATCTGAGCTTTCGACAGGTCGATGAGCGGCGCATGGATATGCATTTTGAGACCTTCCACGCCTGCGCGCGTGGCAAGGTTTGCCATGGCTTCGAACGCGCGGATGTACTCGGGCCGGCAGTCCGGGTAGCCGGAGTAATCGACCGCATTCACACCCACGAAGATGTGCTGGGCACCCAGGACTTCAGCCCAGCCAAGCGCCAACGACAGCATCACCGTATTGCGCGCCGGCACATAGGTAATCGGGATGCCGGCCTGTACGCCATCGGTCGGGACTTCAATCGACGAATCGGTGAGTGCCGAGCCACCGAACTGGCCCAGGTCCACATGTGCCACGCGATGCTCACGCGCACCCAGCGCGGCCGCCACACGTTTGGCGGCATTCAGTTCGGCGATGCTGCGCTGTCCGTACGACACCGACAGCGCGTACGTTTCCAGCCCCTGTTCGCGTGCGATGGCAAGGCAGGTGGCCGAGTCGAGACCACCGGAAAGAAGTACCACTGCGCGTTGTAAAGCCATGTCGATGCCCTGGTTGATAGTCGTCGGATGAAACGCTGGCCGGCTCACTTGCCCGGCAAGTTGCCCCAGATGATCTTGTGGAGCTGCACCTGCATGCGCACCGGCAGGCGGTCGCGCAGGATCCACTCGGCCAGTTGTACCGGCGTGAGCTTGCCTTGCACCGGGGAAAACAACACCGGGCAGCGTGCCGCCAGATCGTGCTCGGTCAGTGCCGCCCGGGCCCATTCATAATCGGCCTCGTCAGACAGCACAAGCTTGAGTTCGTCGTGTGTCGTCAGATGCGGAAGGTTCTCCCAGCGATTCTTCGCCACTTCGCCAGAGCCCGGCGCCTTGAGATCCATGATCTTCGAGACGCGCGAATCGACACCCGACACGTCGAGCGCGCCGCTCGTTTCGAGCGAGACGGAGAAACCGTCGTCACACAGACGGGCAAGCAGATCGAGGCAGGCGCGTTGCGCCAGCGGCTCGCCGCCCGTCACGCATACGTACGGCGTGCCGTGACTGGCGACTTCGGCGACGATCTCATCGATGCTGCGATAACCGCCACCATGGAAGGCGTATTCAGTGTCGCACCACACGCAGCGGAGCGGGCACCCCGTCAAGCGCACGAACACGGTGGGCAGGCCCACGCGGCTCGACTCTCCCTGGAGGGAGAAGAAGATTTCGGTGATGCGCAGGCGGGTCGCGCCGCGCGTATCGGTTTCAACGACGTCGTTCATGAGTGTTCCACCACGCAAACGGGGCATCGACGCTCGCGCCGATGCCCCGTCGGTGGTTCTTTATAGCTGTTTATTTCTTGCCCAGACGCTGCTTGGCGGTCTTGGCCGCGTCGCTCGACGGGTATCGCGCTACGAGTTGCTCGAGCGTGGCCCGGGCGGCTTTCTTGTCGCCCTTTTCGTTCTGCGTGTTGGACAGACCGAGCATGGCATCCGGTGCCATGGCGTCATCGGGCCAGCCGGTAACGACGCGGCTGTAATACTCACGCGCGCTGTCGATGTCGCGTGCCTGGAAGTAGGCCGAACCCGCCCAGAAGTTGGCCGAGGGCTGGAAAGCGCTCTTCGGATAGGTCTTGATGAAGTTCTTGAATGCGTTGGCCGCATCGACATACTTGCCGGCGCGGAGCGCATCCAGCGCAGCACCGTAGTCGCGCGATTCGGACGCCGGATCACCCTGCGGCGCTACCGGCGCGCTTGCCTGGTTCAGGTTCGTCACCGCACCTTCGAGCTTGCGCAGCCGGCCATCGAGGTCGACGTAAAAGTCCTTCTGACGCTTCTGGGCCTGATCAAGATCGTTGGTCATCTGTTCGATCTGGCCACGAAGGCGATTGACCTCGTTGCGCAACTGGTCGAGCTGGTTGTTCAGCTGCAACTGGGCGCGCTGGGCGTCTTCCAGCGACTTCAGGCGCGTATCGGTATCGGAACGCAACTGATCGATGCGGCGGCGCGCCTCATCGTCGTCGAACAGCGCCGCGTGAGCAGAGTGGGCCAGCAGCAGGCCGAGCGCTGCGGCCGAAATCTTCGAACGGATCATGAGCAAAAGGTCCTGTACGACGCGGCGCGCCCACCCGGGGCACCGCCACGTACGTTACGGTTGATTAGAACTCGCCGTTATACAGGATATCGGAACGACGGTTTTGCGCCCACGAGGCTTCGTCGTGGCCGGCGGCCTTCGGTTTTTCCTTGCCCAGCGATACGGACTCGATCTGCGACTCGGGCACGCCCAGCAGCGACAGGTTCTTCTTGACCGCGTCGGCGCGCTTCTGACCCAAGGCCAGGTTGTATTCGGACGAACCGCGTTCGTCGGTGTTGCCCTGGATCAGCACCTTGGCCGACGGGTTGGCCTTCAGGAAACGCGCGTGGGCTTCGACCAGCGGCACGTATTGCTGATTGACCACATAGCTGTCGAAGTCGAAGTACACACTGCGCTTGGACAGGATGTTGTTCGGGTCGCGCAGGACGGCGAACGGATTACCCGACGGCTGCACCGGCGTCGTGGTCGTCGGCTGCTGTTGCGGCTGGACCTGGATCGGGGCGTTGTTGGCGACGGGGGCCGGCTCCTGCGTCGGCGAGCTGCTGCAAGCAGCCAGGACGATCGCAGTGAGGGCGGCCAGGGGCAATTGATAGTGCTTCATGTTTTTCTCCAATTAAAGGTTCTTACCTCGCCAGAGGTCCCCACGACGGTTCGCGTACGTCGCTCGCCTGCTGGGACAGCCGGTATCGGGTCTTGCCATCTACGGACACAACGGACAGGACACCCCGGCCGCCCGCTTCCGTGGCGTACAGAATGTAGCGTCCATTGGGCGCGAAACTGGGTGATTCGTCCTTGCTGGAATCGGTCATCACCTGCGTCTGCTGGGTCGCCAGATCCATCGTCATGAGCTGGAAGCGACCGTTGTTACGCGAAATGTATGCCAGCGTCTTGCCATCGGGCGAGACGCGGGGACTGACGTTGTAGCCCCCCTCGAACGTTACGCGCTGCGCGTCGCCGCCGTTGGCCGACATGCGATAGATCTGCGGGGCGCCGCCACGGTCCGAGGTGAAGTAGATGTACTGCCCGTCCGGCGAGAACGTCGGTTCGGTGTCGATGCCGCTCGAATTGGAAATGCGACGCACGCCGCTGCCGTCGGCGTTGACCATGTAAAGCTGGGACAAGCCGTCTTTCGTTAATACAATCGCCAGCCGGCGGCCATCGGGCGACCAGGCCGGGGCAGAGTTCGATCCTTTGAAGTTGGCGAGCACGATGCGGCGTTCGGAACCGATGTCGCGAACGTAGATGATCGGCTTCTTTGCTTCGAACGACACATAGGCCAGCTTGGTGCCATCGGGCGACCAGGTCGGTGAAATGATCGGCTCGCCCGAACGCAGCACGGCCACGGCGCGGGCGCCATCGGCATCGGCAACCACCAGCGAGAACTGCTGGCCACGTTTTTCGACATAGGCGATACGCGTGGAGAAAATGCCCGGTTCGCCAATCAGCTTGGCGTAGATGGCGTCGGCAATCCTGTGCGCCACGTCGCGATAGGAATCGGCCTGAAAGGCATACGACTGGCCTTCGAGCCCTTGCGCGCGCGCCACGTCGTAGAGCCGGAAGCGTGCCTCGAATCGACCGCCCGATTGGCCCACCGCGCCCACGGCCAGCGCGTCGGCGCCGCGCCCTTTCCAGTTGGCAAAGTCGGGGATGGTGGCTTCGGGAATCGGCTGCGGGCCGGTTTCTACGCGACGGAACAGACCCGAGCGCTCGAGGTCATCGCGCACCACATCGCTGATCGTACGGGGAAGGAGATTCTCGCCTTCGAACGTGCCAACGGCGATGGGGATGCGGCTTGCTCCCGCGCCCGAGATCTCGATCGAAAGCTGGGCATGTGCCAGCGACGCCATACCGCTCAAGCCAACCACTGCAATCGCGGAACACAGCGATAGGAAGTTTCTGCGCTTCATAAGTTTTTTCGATTATATCCTGTCAAAGATTCTGGCGACGAAAGTCAACATCTGCTTTCAACTTCCGTTCGGCGCGTTGGGATCGAACGTGAGTCTGGGGCTCAAGGCGAAATCTTCTTGCCGCCGCGGCAGGGGAAGCGGGCTGGCACGCGCGATCGCTCGCTCGATGAGCCCATCCTGCTGGGCGTTGCCGGTGCCTTTCTCCATTGGGATAGCCGTCACCGTACCGTCTGGCAAGAGATTCACTGCGAAAACCGCCGTCGGCCGCCCCGGTAAATCCGCCACCCGAACAATATTCGGCCTGATCGCTGCCACGATGCGTTGCGACCAATCATCCGACGCAGCGCCTTTCTTCTCGCCGGCAGGCGGGGATGGCAACGGTGCGCATGAAGCAAGAATCGTCACTGCCAAAAAGACAACCGGCAGGCGAAAGCGTTTCATCCAATGTTTCATGCGTCGGATGTGCCGAATCGGCAATCGTTCCAACAATATAGATAAGGCTCGCCCGGCTCCGGGCGGGCACAGCGCGAACTTTATCAGCCTCCGTCCGGATTGTTCGGATCGAAGGTCAGGCTCAGCTCATTGGTGAACACCTCCTTGCGCGCGGGCAGCGGCAAGGGATCGGACGCCCGTATCGCACGTTCGATGTTGGCATCCAGCGTCGGATTGCCTGAACTGCTCTTGAGCCGGATTTCGCTCACCGAACCGTCCGGCAACAGGCGCACGGTGAAAATGGCCTTGGGCCGGCCGGTCAGGTTGGGCGGCTTGACGATCTTGGGGCGCACCTTGGCGATGATGCGCGCACTCCATTCGTCGACGGCCTTGGAGTTGCCTGCGACTTCCTCCGCGGACCGGCGCAACAGTTCATTCTGCCGCGTCACGGCCTGCGCACGGGCCGAATCCTGGTTCATCAGCGCACGCATGCGGTCGTCTTCGGTCGGCGCACGCACCGCAGGCGGTTTGGGCTCCGGTTTCACCTCGGGTTTCTTTTCCACCACCTTGGGCTCGGGCTTCGGCTCAGGCTTTTTCTCGACCTTGGGTTCGGGCTTCTTTTCGACCTTCGGTTCGGGTTTGGGCTCGGGCTTCTTCTCCGGCTTCGGCTCCTTGATCGCGATGTCGGGCTTGGGCGGCGGCGGAGTCTCAGGCGCCTTCACCTCGGGCTTCGGCGCGGGCGGCGGCGGTGGTGGTTGCTCCACCGGCGGTGCGGGCGGCTGCGTGGTCGGCGGAGCCGAAGGCTGCACCGAGGGCATGGTGCGGACCAGTTCGACCGACACCGGCTCAGGCGATCGGCTCTGCCACTGCACGCCGAAGAACAGGAACACGGCCAGCAGCCCGTGCATGAGCACGGTCAGCGCAGCCGAAGCCCATTTGCCCGGTTGTGGTTCTCTCGTTGCGGACGGGTGCATGCTGCGTCCTATTGCGCCGGCCGCACCAGCAGGCCGACTTTCGAGATCTGGTTCCGTTGCAGCAGATCCATGACCTGCATGACAGCGTCGTAGCGAACGTTCTTGTCGGCGGCAATGACAACCGGCTGGTCGGGGTTGGAAGCCTGCGCATCGCGCAGCCGGGCGACGAGGTCGTTCTTGGAGACGCTCGTCAGCGTCTCGGTCTTGGAGCGATCGCGCATCTGCAGTTCATCTGCCGACTTGACCACCACTTCAAGCGGCGGCAGCTTGGCTTGGGAGGCCTTGGCCACGCTTGGCACGTCGACCGTACCGGTCGGCAGCATCGGCGCGGTGACCATGAAGATCACCAGCAGCACCAGCATCACGTCGATGTACGGCACGACGTTGATCTGGTTCATGAGGCGGCGTTGTCTCATCGTGGCACTTCCTCAGCGGAGCTGGCGCTGGAGGATGTTGGAGAACTCCTCCATGAAACTCTCGAAGCGGATCGCCAGGCGGTCCAGATCGTGGGCGTAGCGGTTGTAGGCGACCACGGCGGGAATGGCCGCGAACAGGCCGATGGCCGTTGCCACCAGGGCTTCGGCGATGCCCGGGGCCACGTGGGCCAGGGTCGCCGTGCCGACATCTCCGAGCCCGCGGAAGGCATTCATGATCCCCCAGACCGTGCCGAACAGGCCGACATAGGGACTGACCGAGCCGACCGAAGCCAGAAATGCCAGGTGGGCTTCGAGATCATCCAGCTCACGCTGGTAGGTGGCGCGCATGGCGCGGCGCGAACCATCGATGATGTCGGAGGCTTCGAGCTTTGGCTGCCCGCGCAGCTTGGAAAATTCGCGATAGCCTGCTTCGAAGATGCGGGCAAGTTGCCCGGCGCCGCCGCGGTCTCCCGCCACGCCTCGATAGAGCTGGGCCAGTTCGCCACCGCTCCAGAACTGGTGCTCGAATTCGCTGGTGCGACGGCCGGCCTGACGGATGGCAAAGCCTTTGCGGAAAATCCAGTACCAGGACATGAAAGACAGGGCCAGCAGGATAGCCATGACGATCTTCACCACCACGCTGGCATTGGCGATGAGGCTGAGGATGGACAGGTCTTGGGTGACGTTCATTCAGGGGGTTCCAGAAGGTTCTTGAGTTTTTCCGGCAAGCGCGCCGGTCGGCGGCGGGCCCAATCCACGCACGCAATGGTGACGCTGGCGACGAACAGGGTCTGTTGGTCGCGCATTATCCTCTGTTTGAAACACAGGCTGACACGTCCGATCGAGTCAATCGTCGAGCAGACCGTCAGTGCATCATCGAGTTCCGCGCCCTTGAGGTAGTCGGCCTCGACGCGAGTGACGACGAAAGCGAGGCCCTCGTCGCGCATCAGTTGTTGCTGATGAAAGTTGAGCGCGCGCAGCCATTCGGTTCGGGCCCGCTCGCAAAAACGCAGGTAATTGGCGTAATACACAACGCCGGCGGCGTCGGTATCTTCATAGTAAACACGTACCGGCCACTCGTGGACGCGTTGTTTCGGTATGTGGCTGTCAGTCATCCGCCTATTGTACTTTGCGGATTTGCCCATATATTGCATGTTGCGCTTAACCCGGGCCGGCAATCGCCGTTTACGGGGACTGTGAAAGCCGACGCGACTGCGGCAGAATGCCGGGTCTTATAGTGAACCACTGATGGGGGAGTTCTCCATGGCGCTAACCGAAGCCAAGCTTCTGGCGATGCCCGAATCCGAGTACATGAATGCGGAGCAGTTGCAGTTCTTCCGCGAGCGGCTGACGCAAATGCGGGAGGAGCTCCAGCAGAAGGTCGACGAAACCGTCGAACACATGCGCGAACAGGAAACCGTTGCCGACCCGGCTGACCGGGCCACGGTGGAAGAAGAACACGCGCTTGAACTCCGCACCCGTGACCGCGAACGGAAATTGCTCAAGAAGATCGACCAGGCACTGGTCCGGATCACTGACGAATCCTACGGCTACTGCGAAGAGACCGGCGAGCCGATCGGGCTGGCCCGTTTGCTGGCCCGTCCGACGGCGACCCTGTCGGTCGAAGCGCAGACCCGTCGGGAACGCATGCAGAAGATGTTCGCCGACTGAGCTCGGCAACCGGGCAACGAGTACTGCCGAAGGGCAGTACTCGGCCGGCGTGCGGGTTGTCACAGCCGCCAGGCCGGAAATAAACCAACCTGTGTCCATGCGGGCCGCGCGCGCCTGCAAAGCACGAACAAACAAGCGCAGCGCCTATCGCCCTGGCAGCATCGTCCGGCAGGACAGGCTCCATCGCGGGGCAACAAGGCCGCGTATGCGGCTCCATGAGAGCGATGCGATGCGTCGCCCGCTGAAGGTAGGGCGTATGGTTGCGAGACCAGGCTCCGACCCTTCCGGCGCACTCGCCAAGAGTAGAACCATATGGTGATCCCCTTCTTCGGCAAGAAGCCTTCCGACTCCGACGCCCACTCGGCTGCGGATGAGCGCGCGGGAGGCAAGCCGGATGGCAACTCCATCCTCGATTTTCCCCATGGCGACAGTGGCCGCTCCGCGCTGGCCCAGGCAGCCGAAAGCATCCAGGTTTCGGATTCAGGGCTCGATGACAACGCCGCCGTCGAAGAAGCCGCCGTCCTCTACGCCAACGCCAACGATGAACCGGCCCGCGTCGTGCTCGAACAGGCGATCGACGCTGCCGGCGGCCGCGCCGGCGAAGGCCTGTGGCGCATGCTGCTCGACCTCTATCGGCTGACCGGCAATAAAGAGGCGTTCGACACGCGCGCCGTGGGCTTTGCGCAGCAATTCGAAATTTCGCCTCCCCTGTGGGGCGAGGCAGAACCCGTTGTGACGGCGCCTGTGCGGGAGTCATCCCCGGCAGTGAACCTTACTGGCACGCTGAGCGCCAATGCCCGCAGCCAGTTTGAGCAATACGCTCGCATCGGCGCCAAGGCCGGCAAATTGCGTATCGATATGTCGCGCTTGCGCGGCATCGATGAGGCGGGCGCGGCCCTGTTGATGGAAGTCGTCACCGACCTCAAGCGCAGTCGCACGCGTGTGACGTTGCTGGGCGCTCAGAATGCACTGACGCTGGTCGAGCCGAGACTCAAGGTCGGCGAAAAGGAACACGCCCCGTTCTGGCTGCTGGCGCTGGCCTTGTTGCAGCAACTTGGCAACCAGGATCGCTTCGACGAAATCGCGCTGGATTATGCGATCACCTTCGAAGAGTCGCCCCCTTCGTTCGAAATTCCCGAGCCCGCCAGCATGACGGACACTAGCGGGCTAACCGACACAGGCGGCTTCGAGCCTCGTGTCGAAGAACCCGCTGGCGGGTTTGCGCTGGAAGGCACGCTGTCCAGCAACAGCCAGACCGAAACCCTGCGCCGCCTCGTGGCTTATGCACATGAGCGCGAACTCGTCGATATCGACGCACGGGCGCTCAACAGGCTTGAATTCGTCAGCGCGGGCGCATTGTTCAATCAATTCGCCCAATTCCAGACTCAGGGCAAGAAAGTCGAAATCCGTGGCGTCAATGCCATGGTCGCCGCGCTGATGCGTGTAATGGGCATCGATCAGGTGGCACGGATCGAACTTTCGCGCCGTTGAGAACCCAAAGCGGTTTCCAAGCGCTCGGAAGGACACCATGGAGCAATATCACGGTACAACCATCCTGTCGGTGCGGCGCGGGCGCTCGGTAGCGCTCGGCGGTGACGGACAGGTCACGCTCGGCAACATCGTCGTGAAAGCCACCGCGCGCAAAGTGCGGCGCCTCTACCAGGACCAGATCCTGGCCGGTTTCGCTGGCGGCACGGCCGACGCCTTCACGCTGTTCGAACGGTTCGAAGGCAAACTCGAAAAACATCAAGGCAATCTTCTGCGTAGCGCAGTCGAACTCGCCAAGGATTGGCGCACCGACCGCATGCTGCGCCGGCTGGAGGCGATGCTCGCCGTCGCGGACCGCGACCATTCGCTCATCATCACCGGCAACGGCGATGTGCTCGAACCCGAACAGGGCATCGTCGCCATCGGTAGCGGCGGGGCCTACGCTCAGTCGGCCGCGCGCGCATTGATCGAGAATACCGATCTGGCGCCCATTGAAGTCGTCAAGAAATCGCTCGCCATTGCCGGCGATCTTTGCATCTATACCAATCAGAGTCACACCATCGAGACGCTGGACTGATCTGAGTCGAACACGGCGCGCGCCCGCGCGCGCGCCACGCATCCCCCTCTTTCGCAGCAGGCACGACCATGAACATGACGCCCCCGGAGATCGTCTCCGAACTGGACAAGCACATCGTCGGCCAGGATCGCGCCAAGCGCGCCGTGGCCGTGGCCCTTCGCAACCGCTGGCGGCGCTCCCGGGTGGCCGAGCCGCTGCAGGCCGAGATCACGCCGAAGAACATCCTGATGATCGGCCCGACCGGCGTGGGCAAGACCGAGATCGCGCGCCGTCTGGCACGCCTGGCCAATGCCCCCTTCATCAAGGTCGAAGCGACCAAGTTCACCGAGGTCGGCTACGTCGGCCGCGACGTCGACACGATCATCCGCGACCTCATGGAGATCGCCGTAAAAGAAGCGCGCTCGCACGCCATGCGCCGCGTGCGCGACCGCGCGCTGGATGCGGCCGAAGACCGCGTGCTCGATGTGCTGCTGCCACCCGCGCGACCGGTAGGCTTCTCTGCCGAACCGCAGGCAACGGATGAGACGGGCACGCGCCAGAAATTCCGCAAGCGCCTGCGCGAAGGCGAACTCGATGACAAAGAAATCGAAGTCGAGGTAGCGCAAATGGGCGCGACGGCCGAGATCTTTGCGCCTCCGGGCATGGAGGAACTCACGCAGCAAATCCAGGGCATGTTCCAGAACATGGGACAGGGCCGTAAGAAATTGCGCAAGATGAAGATCGCCGACGCGCTCAAGCTGCTTGCGGATGAAGAAGCCGCACGTCTGGTCAATGACGAAGAGCTCAAGACCGAAGCCGTGACTGCGGTCGAGCAGAACGGCATCGTCTTCCTGGACGAAATCGACAAGATCGCCTCGCGCTCGGACGCGCAAGGCGCGGATGTCTCGCGCCAGGGCGTGCAGCGCGATCTGCTGCCGCTGGTCGAAGGCACCACGGTCAGCACCAAGTACGGCATGATCAAGACCGACCACATTCTGTTCATCGCCAGCGGCGCGTTCCACCTGTCGAAGCCGAGCGATCTGATCCCCGAACTACAGGGGCGTTTTCCGATCCGCGTCGAACTCGAATCGCTGTCGGTGGAAGACTTCGAACGCATCCTCACCAGTACCGACGCCTGCCTCACGCGCCAGTACGAAGCGCTCCTTGCCACAGATGGCGTCACGGTGACGTTCCAGCCGGATGGCATCCGCCGGCTCGCCGAGATCGCTTTCAGCGTGAATGAGAAGACCGAGAATATCGGCGCGCGTCGTCTCTACACGGTGATGGAAAAGCTCCTCGAAGAAGTCGCCTTCGACGCTGGCCAGCCTGGACTGGGCGCGGTGCTGGTCGATGGCGCGTATGTCGATAGCCGACTCGGCGTGCTATCACAGCGCGAAGATCTGGCCCGCTTCATTCTCTGACGCATACGGGCGGCGGCCGAGGCTGCCGCCCGGACATTCCCTGACAGCCCGCCCGCCACGCTGGCGGCATAATGGGTGGATGCTTGAACGCATCATCTCGATTCTCTTCCCGATGTTCGCCATCGCGGCCGTCGGTTATTTCGTCGCACGCCACCACCGTCCCGACCTCTCTCACGCCAACCGTCTCACCATGGACGTGTTCGCACCTGCCTTGTCCTTTGCCGTGCTGGCAGGCAAGGATTTCGATCTCGCCGCGCACCGCACGTTGGCGCTGGCGATGCTGGTGGTGGTGGCACTCTCCGGCATCGCTGGCCTCGCGGTGGCCCGCGCGGCGCGTGTGGACCTCAAAACGCTATTGCCGCCGCTGATGTTCGGCAATTCCGGCAACCTGGGCATTCCTCTCGCCGTACTGGCGTTCGGCGATGCAGCGCTGCCTTCGGCGGTGGTGCTGTTCGTCATCTCCACCTCGCTGCACTTTGTCTTTGGCGGCTGGCTGCTCGACCGCCAGGCACGCTTGCTGATGATCTGGCGCTTGCCGCTGGTTTTCGCAACCATCGCGGGAGCGATCGTCTCGCTCATGGGTTGGGTGGTGTGGCCGCCGTTGCTCATGGCGATAAAGATGCTGGGCGATATCGCCATCCCGCTGATGCTCTTCGCTCTCGGCGCGCGGCTGGCGGAGGCAGAACTGTCGTCCTGGCGGATCGGGCTGACAGGCGCGATCGCGCGTCCGCTGCTTGGCGCAGCGGTGTCGTGGCTGGTGGGGATCGTGTTGGGCATCCGGGGCCTGGATTTCGCCCTGCTGGTAATTTACGGCGCCATGCCGCCGGCCGTGCTCAACTACATCTTTGCCGAGCGCTTCAACCAGGAACCCGACAAGGTCGCTTCGATCGTACTCATCGGCAACATACTGTCGCTGGTCTTCTTGCCGATCGCGCTGGCGATGACGCTGGACTGAGCGCCGCCCTAGCTGTGACGAAAGCGGTCCAGCGAGCGACGATCCCGTTTGGTCGGACGTCCGCGAATATCGTCGGCCGGCTCGGCCTGTACGCGCCGGGCCTCGGCGCGCTCGGCGCGGGCTCGCTGACTGGCTTCGGTTTCTTCGTAGAGCGTACGTGCCACTGTCGCCGGCCCGCGCTTTTCGGCCAGGTCGCGCACGATCAGCTCCCAGCGTGTCTCGGCCATGGTGACTTCGACGCGGTCGCCCGGCTTGACGTCCTTGGCCGGCTTCACCCGCACGCCGTTGACGTGCACACGGCCGCCTTCGACCGCCTCGGTGGCCAGTGTGCGTGTCTTGAAGAACCGCGCCGCCCACAACCATTTGTCCAGCCGCACGCCTTCGCTCATCGATCGCCTCCCTCGGCCAACTGACGGTAGCGTCCCCGGAAATAGACCAGCGGCTCGCGATCGAAGCGCTCGAAGCGCTCAACCTCACCGATGAACACGAGATGATCGCCGCCCTCATGCTGGTTGACGTTGCGCACTTCGAAATGCGCGCAGCAACCGGGCAACAGTGGCGCGCCGCTCGTGCCCTTGTGCCACGCCAGACCCGTAAAACGCTCGCCAACCTTGCCCGCGAAGCGCCGCGAAACTGCTTCCTGGTCATGCGCCAGCACATTCACGGCGTAGTGTGAACACCGCTCCATCACGCGACGGATGCCAACGTGGTTGGACAGGCTCCACACCACCAGCGGCGGATGCAGCGAAACCGAGTTGAATGAGTTCACGGTCAGCCCGACCGGCGTACCGTCCTCGCTCAGCGCAGTCACGACCGTGATGCCGGTGGCGAACATGCCCAGCGCACGCCGAAAAGCGTGTCCATCGGCATCGGGGTTGTCGGAACTGTGCTGCGTCATCGGGATGTCATGTGGAGGGCGAGAACCTGGCATTATCGGGTGCCACGGCGTTGGCGTCGACCCGCCGTGCCCCGCGCTACACTTGCGCCATGGCTCAAGCACCCGCATCCCCCGACTTCGCTCCCCGCCTCATCGCCTGGCAACGCACTCACGGACGGCACGATCTCCCTTGGCAACAGACCCGCGACCCGTACCGCGTGTGGCTGTCCGAAATCATGCTGCAGCAGACGCAGGTCGACACGGTGATTCCGTACTACCTGCGCTTTCTGGAGACCTTTCCAGACGTGGACGCCCTGGCCTGCGCGCCGATCGATGACGTGCTCGCCCATTGGGCCGGTCTTGGCTACTACGCACGTGCGCGTAATCTGCACAAATGCGCGCAGCGGATACAGGCAGAGTTTGGCGGACAGTTTCCCCGCACCAGCGAGCAACTCGCCACCCTGCCTGGCATCGGTCGCTCGACGGCGGCGGCGATCGCTTCGTTCTGCTTTGGTGAAAGGGCGGCGATCCTGGATGGCAACGTCAAGCGCGTACTGGCCCGGCAGTTTGGGGTCGAGGGCTTTCCTGGTGCGCGCGCGGTGGAATTGGCGATGTGGAAGCTGGCCGACGAATTGTTGCCAGCCAAAGGCATCGATACCTATACGCAGGCGCTGATGGATCTGGGGGCCACGGTGTGCACGCGCGGCCGACCCGTGTGCCTGCATTGCCCGGTCAATGAATCGTGCGTGGCTCGCGTGACGGGTCGTCAGGGCGAGTTGCCCGCGGCGCGGCCGCGCAAGGCGATCCCTGAACGGAGCGCTGACATGCTGGTGATGATTGCGCAGGGCAAGGTGCTGCTGGAACGCCGTCCGCCCACGGGCATCTGGGGCGGTCTCTACAGCCTGCCGGAAGCCACGGATGGTGAATCGCCCATGGCACTGGCCCTGCGCCGCAGCGGAGTAGTCCCGCATGAAGTGTCGGCGCTGGTCACGGTGCGCCACACCTTCACGCACTTTGCGCTGACCATCACGCCCTGGCTCGCCCGATTGTCGACCATGCCCGAGCAAGCGGCTGAAGAGGGGCTGTTGTGGGCGCCGCTCGACGCGCTCGACCGCTACGGCCTGCCGGCCCCCATCAAACGCGTGCTTTCGGATCTGTCCGGCGTCTGATTACTTCGCCGCCGGCGCGGATTGTCCCTTGGCCGCTTTCTTTTCTGCCGCCTCACGGGCGCGTTCGTCATAACGCGCCTTGTCTTCGCGAGCCTGCTGGGCACGCTTGGCGGCTTCTTCAGCCTCTTGTGCGCGCTGCGCCTGCCGCGCGGCGTCATGCTCTGCCTGCGCTTTCGGGTCGAGCGGCGCAGCCGTCGGCTTGGGGGCCTCAGGCGCCGGCCGGTTGGCCGGGATCGGCGGCATGGTCGGACGCGGGCCCGCGTGCGGTGCCGAGACATCACCCAATGGCCCGACCGTCGGCTGCGGCGGATTGGCGGCACGTTCGGCGTCCTTGATCGCCAGTTCGGCCGACTTGGCCTCGCGTTCGAGGTTGGCCGCTTCGATCTCCAATTTGCGTGCGCCGACGATTCTTTCGAGATATGTCTCGCGCGACTTGTCCAGGCAGTAATTGACGAGGAATTTGTGATAACAGGCCGCGTCGTTCACATCACGCTCTTCCTGAGCCTGGCGGCGAGCCAATTCGGCTTCCTGGCGCATCTTTTCGGCGCGTTCGCGCTGCGCCTTCCAGGGATCGGCGGCGAGCTGCGACTGCTGGGCAAAGGCGGCGCCGACCGCAAGGGTCAGCAGCGCCGGAATCAATATACGTTTCATGACGAAAGAGTATCCGGATCAAGGGGCCGGTAATGCAACTGGACGATACCGTCCGGGTAAGCACGGCTTTCCACCAGTTCGAGCTGCTCCTGGTCACCGCTGTGGCCGAGCAGCGGAATGCCGTTGCCGAGCACGACCGGGATCACCGACACGATGTAGCCCGTGATCAGCCCGTGGCGCCGGAATTCGCCCGCCACCAGGCCACCACCGGCCAGCCATACGCGCCGCAAACCCTGCGCTTCAAGCTCGCGCATGACCGCACCGGGCTCGTCGGGCGTGATCGTCACGTCGGCATCGACCGCATCCAGATCGCGCGACGATAACACCCATACGCGCTTGCCGGCATACGGCCATTCGCCGAAGCCGAGGCACTTCTCGTAGGTGGCGCTGCCCATCACGACGGCGTCGATGCGGTCGATGAAGGCGGCGTAACCGTAGTCCTGCGTGCCACCCTCGAACGGTGCCAGCCAATCGATGCCGCCGTCTGCGGTGGCGATGAAGCCGTCCAGGCTCGTGGCGACGTAGTAGATCAGCTCAGACTTGGGCATGGTGCCGGCTACAATACGCTGGTCGTGCATTGTCCCACTCCCGCCCCTCGTGATCCAGTTTCGTAACCTCGCGCTTGCCCGCGGAACCCGTCGCCTCATAGAAGGCCTCTCCCTGCAGATCCACCCGGGTTGGCGCGTCGGCGTAACCGGCGCCAACGGCACGGGCAAGTCCAGCCTGTTCGCGCTGCTGCGCGGCGAATTGCACCAGGACGCCGGAGACCTTGAAATGCCGGCTTCGTGGGTCATCGCCCATGTTGCGCAAGAGACGCCGGCTCTTGCCACCAGCGCGCTCGATTACGTGCTCGATGGCGACGCCGAGCTACGCTACATCCAGCAGGAACTGACGGCGGCAGAAGAGGCCCACGACGGCCATCGCGTTGGCGAACTGCACGCGCGCCTGCAAGAGATTGACGGCTATGCCGCCCAGGCCCGCGCCAGCATCCTGTTGCACGGGCTGGGCTTCGCCGACTCCGACTTCACGCGCCCGGTGTCGGATTTCTCCGGCGGCTGGCGCATGCGCCTGAATCTGGCGCAGGCACTCATGTGCCGCTCCGACCTGCTTCTGCTCGACGAACCCACCAACCACCTGGATCTCGATGCGGTGGTTTGGCTCGAACGATGGTTGGCGGCCTACCGTGGCACGCTGCTGCTGATTTCGCACGACCGCGACTTCCTCGACGCCTGCGTCACCCATATCGCGCACCTAGATCGCCAGCGCCTGACGCTCTACGCCGGCAACTACAGCGCCTTTGAAGACCAGCACGCGGCCCAACTCGCCCAGCAACAGGCGATGTACGAGAAGCAACAACGACAGATCGCCCACCTGCACAGCTACATCGACCGCTTCCGCGCCAAGGCGACCAAGGCGCGACAGGCGCAGAGCCGCATCAAGGCGCTCGACCGCATGGAGCACATCGCTGCGGCCCACGTCGACACACCATTTGATTTTTCCTTCCTCGCACCCGAACGCGCGCCCGACCCACTGATCACGCTCCATGACGCCGTGATCGGCTACGGCGAGCGGCGTGTGATCGACGGGCTGTCGCTGACACTGCGCCCCGGCGCGCGGCTCGGCCTGCTCGGCCCGAACGGCGCCGGCAAATCCACGCTCATTAAACTGCTTGCTGGCGAACTTGGTGCGCAGGAAGGGCAGGCACTGAGCGGCAAGGGCCTCACCATCGGCTACTTCGCGCAACATCAGCTCGAACAATTGCGACCCGATGAGTCGCCCATCCAGCATCTGCAGCGACAAGAGCCCACCACGCGCGAACAAGACCTGCGCGACTACATCGGAGGTTTCGACTTCCGCGGCCCGATGGCGGATGCGGCGATCGGGCCGTTTTCGGGTGGCGAGAAATCGCGCCTCGCGTTGGCGCTATTGATCCGCCAACGGCCCAATCTGCTGCTGCTCGACGAGCCGACCAATCACCTCGACCTCGACATGCGTCACGCGTTGACGGTCGCGCTGGCCGAATACGAAGGCTCCATGGTGCTGGTCAGCCACGACCGGGCGCTGCTGCGTACGGTGTGCAATGATTTCCTGCTGGTGGCCGACGGCAAGGCCGAACCCTTCGACGGCGATCTGGACGACTACCTCGTATGGCTCGACGCCCGCCGCTCCAAACAGGCCGATGCCGCTGGCGACACGCAAGCCGCACAGGACAAGGCCGCCCGACAGCAGGCCCGCGCCGACGCCGCGGCCGACCGGCAGGCCAGGCTGGCGCGCCGACGCCCGCTGGCGAAAGAGATCGAACAGATCGAAAAGAAGCTCGCCGGCTGGCAGGGCGAGAAAAAACTGCTCGATGCACGGTTGTCCGACCCGACGCTGTACGCCAATGGCGACTCGGCCCAATTGCAGACCTTCCTCAAGCGGCAGGCAGAACTCACCAACGCCATCGATGAGGCCGAGATGCGCTGGCTCGAAGTGCAGGCGGAGCTGGAAGAGATCGGTGACATCTGAGCGCAACACCCGCTTCTTCTGAAAGGCTTATCGGATTCCGTGCGTAGCGCCCGGTATCCTATTCGCATCAACCAAGCAGGGCATCCCGGCCATTAGCATGCGGTCGCCGCAAACGTCCTCTCGCGGGACTGCGGCGCCCTCCGTGTTCAGTCGCCTTGCCCAATGTTCTCAAGTTCCCTCGATGCACACCTCACGCGCGCGCTCGCGCGTATTGAACGCCTGACGCTCACCCAGGTTTTCTGGATTGGCGTGCTGATAAACCTTGCCGCCTTCGGACAACTGGTCGTCAGCAACATCTACACGAATCACACCTTTCCGAATGTTCTGCTACAGGATTTTCCGTCCTACCGCGTGATGGAGGGACGCTGGGCGCAGGACGTTCTTTACCTTGTGCTGGGGAAGGGGGCGACACACTATCTGGGCATGTTCCTCGCCATTCCGATACAGGTGTGTAACGGCCTGCTGTTCGCGCGCCTCCTCGAACGTCAGGACAATTGGTCGCGTCTCATCACCATCGCTTTGATCAGCACGTATCCGTTTGTGCTCGATTACTTCAGTTTCGTGGGCGACAACCTGACGTTCGTGTTGCCTACCACATTCGCCATGGCTGCCTTGCTTATCACGGACACGTCGATCAAAGCCCTGCTGGCCGGTGGTGCGCTGGTTACGATCAGCCTGTCGTTTTATCAGCCCGCCATTGCCACGCTCGCGAGCGCCATGGTGGCAAGGACATTTTGTCGGATCGTGGACACGCGAGGCGACTGCCGAGCGGTGGCACGGCAGGTACTGCGCCACATACTGATCGCCGGATTGGGATGTGTCATGTATCTCGCTCTGCTTCGGGCGATCGAAGCGACGTCGCCACTCACACACGCTCAGGAGCATTTCGCGCGGCGCCTCTATACGAACACACCGAGTGAAGCGATCGCACAATTTCCGCTGATCTTTGCGGACTTTTTCGAGCGCATAGGGAACGAGCCGAACTTCGTCTTCGGCTGCCTGAGGGTGCTTCCCGCGCTAGTCGTCATCGGAGCAGCTCTCTTTGCACTGCGTCGCGCCTTCGAGCGAACGACAACACAACGCGGGCGCCGCGCGACGCTTGTTGCCAGCGCAGCACTTTGGCTTGTGCTGGCGCCAATTGCGGCGTACCTATCGTTCGTCATCTCGAAGAACAGCTATTGGCACTCTGGCCGCTTCGTCGCCCCGGTGGTCTTGGTGATTGCGACTGCGTGCCTGGTGTTTTCGCAGAGCCGCGTGCGCCTGCGCGCCGCGCTGGCCGCCGGCGTTTGCCTCATGACGCTGAATTACATCGTCACTGACGTGCGTATCGTGCAGTTCGTCGTCATGCGGAGTCAGTGGGACATGGCTTTTGCCAATCGTATCGTGGCACGCATGGAACGATTGATCCGCAATGACCAATGCGGCCGATACCGCGTGGTTATGATCGGCCAGCCCCTGTTGCCCGTGCGCTCAGTGCCCGGCCCGAGAACGGCATACGTGTCGATGGAAGAGACGTCATTCGCGCCGTATCGGCAGGTCGAACTCTTCAACTATGTGATGGGCCGCGATTGCTTTGTCATGGCTACGGCGGACGACGTGAAAGTGGCACTTGAGACGGCCACCACACGGGAATCCTGGCCCGACGCAGATAGCGTCTATCTGGCGCGAGAGAGGCTCATCGTGGTCATCATTGAGCCCTATGTTGAGGGCCGCACGATTGTCACTGCCGCCCCTTGACCCGACGGCGAAGCCCGGCAATCCGCCAGGAGGCCGATTGCGGGCTGGAGCGCAGAGGGGACTATCCCAGAAACAACTTGTAAGCCGGGTTGTCGGTTTCTTCTACGGCCTCATAGCCAAGGCGGTCGAGGAAATCCTGGAACTCGGACTGGTCCTGCGGCGGCACCTGCATGCCGACCAGCACGCGGCCAAAGTCCGAGCCGTGGTTGCGGTAGTGGAACAAGCTGATGTTCCAGTCGGTGTGCAGATTGTCGAGGAACTTCATCAGCGCACCGGGACGCTCGGGAAAGCTGAAGCGATAGATACGCTCGTTGTCGACCTGCGGCGCCCGGCCGCCGACCATGTAGCGCACGTGCGACTTGGCCAGTTCATCGTCTGACAGATCGACGGCCGGTAGGTCGTGCTGCTTGAGCGATTCCACCAGGCGTGCGAGCTCGCCGCGATCCTGGATCGTCACGCCGACGAAGATGTGCGCGTTCTGGGGATCGGCATAACGGTAGTTGAATTCCGTCACGTTGCGACTGCCCAGCAGGCTGCAGAACAGGCGGAAGCTGCCCGGCTTTTCGGGAATCGTGACTGCCAGCACCGCTTCGCGTTGCTCGCCGACTTCTGCGCGCTCGGCGACAAAGCGCAGGCGGTCGAAATTGGTGTTGGCGCCGCTGGTCACCGCCACCACTGCGCGACCGTGAGCGCCTTCGCGCGCCAGCCAGGCCTTGGCGCCTGCCAGTGCCAGCGCGCCGGAGGGTTCGAGAATCGAGCGTGTGTCTTCGAAGACATCCTTGATGGCCGCGCAGATGGCGTCGTTGTCGACGAGGATGACTTCGTCCACGTATTGCTGGCAGAGGCGGAAGGTCTCTTCGCCCACGAATTTCACCGCCGTACCGTCGGCGAACAGACCGACCGACTGCAGACGCACGCGCTCGCCGGCCGCCAGCGAACGCTTCATGGCATCGGCGTCGACGGTTTCGACACCGACGATGCGGGTGTTCGGGCGCAGACGCTTGATGTACGCGGCCACGCCAGCGATCAAACCACCGCCGCCGATGGCGCAGAACACCGCATCGATGGGGCCGGCGTGCTGACGCAGGATTTCCATGCCGATCGTGCCCTGCCCGGCGATGACTTCGGGGTCATCGTAGGGATGCACGAAAGTCAGCCCTTCGCGATCGCCGAGCTCGACGGCATGAGCATAGGCTTCATCGAACGACTCGCCGGCGAGCACCGCTTCGCCGCCACGGGCGCGCACAGCATCGACCTTGATCTGCGGCGTGGTGGTGGGCATGACGATCACCGCGCGCACGCCCATCCTCTGCGCCGACAGCGCCACGCCCTGTGCGTGGTTGCCAGCCGAAGCGCAGATCACGCCGCGTGCAAGTTGCTCGGGCGAGAGCTTGGACATCTTGTTGTACGCGCCGCGCAGCTTGAACGAGAAGACAGGCTGCATGTCCTCGCGCTTCAGATAAATTCGGTTGTCCACGCGTCGCGAAAGGTTGGCGGCCAGGTCGAGCGGCGTTTCAATGGCCACGTCGTACACTTGGGCGTTGAGGATTCTTTCGAGATAGTCGGGACAGGCAGAGGACATTTCAGTGGGCGTTACGGCAAAAGGTCCATTATCGCGCCGCAACAGCCCACAAGGAAAGACCGTCGACCATTGCAGGCTGTGGCCGCCCGCACCGGCGAGTGATCAGCTACGGTCCTCGTCCATATCGACGAAGCCGTTCTCGCGCGCCTCGCGAAAGGCCGTCATGGCCGTGCGGCGGCTCGGGAAGAGCTTGATCCTCAGGTCGCGCTGCGTGAGGTGGCGCGACTCCAGCCAAAGAACGATCTCATTCCTGCGGCCGCCGAAAGCCATCGTGATGCCGCGGCGAGCCAGCTCATCGGCCATATCCGACAGCAATTGCGCACCGGTCAGATCGACATGGCTGATGGTGTAGCCATCGATCATCACCCATCGCACCGGGACTTCAGCCTCAGCGATCAGTTCTTCGACGCGCTGGCGGAAATACGGGGCGTTGAAGAAAATCAGCGGGGCGACGAAACGATAGGCCAGCAATCCCGGCTCGGACCTGGCGTCCGGATGAAAGCGCATCGCATGCAGTTCGCCGTCGCTTGCCACCCCCAGCACGTAGTCGGCCGGGCGTGCCACGCGATGCAGAAAGCTCAGCAGCGCCAGCACGATCGCCAGCAGAATGCCGGGCATCACACCGATCAACAACACGCCCACGAACGTGCCCACGGCGACGCCGCACTCGGTGCGCGAGAAAGCCCACAGCCGCCGGTAGGCCGAGAAGTTCATCAATCCGGAAGACGCGACCACCAGGATGATGCCCAACGCCGCCATCGGCAGCAGCGCCAGCGGCCCGGTGAGAAACAGCAGGGCGAGCAGGATGGCCAACGCGCCAAATACTTGCGCCATGCGTGTGCGGCCTCCGGCCGCATCATTGACGGCGGTGCGCGAGTTGGCGCCCGTCACGGCAAAGCCCTGCGACATGGCCGAGACGATACTGACGATGCCAAATGCCACAAGCTCACGGTTACCGTCCACGGTGTAGCCATTGCGCGCGGCAAAGCTGCGCGCCGTCAGCATGCCGCTGCTGAAGCTGACAAAGGCCAGCAGCGCGGCGGCCGGCAGGATCGAGCCTAGCTCTTCGTGCCGCAACGAAGGCCAGTGCAGGCGCGGAACCGACGACGGAATCTCGCCGACGGTCGCGACCCCCTGCGCCGAAAGTCCGAGGAGCGCGTTCAAGCCGATGGCCACGACCGCCACGATCAATGCCGTCGGCCCCTTGGGCCAGAATCGCTTCAGCGCGATATACAGTACGCATAAACTTGCCGAGAGCAGGAAAGTAGGCAAATGCAGCGAGGAGATATTCCGTCCGATGGAGATCACCTGCCCGATGAAGTCCTTACCTTCGAGCGAGAAGCCGCCGATCTTGCCAAGCTGGCCGACGATGATGGTGACGGCCACCCCATTGAGCAGGCCGATGAGGATGGGGCTGCTCAACAGATCGGCGAGGAAACCCATCCGCAGTCGTCCCGCGACGATGCACAGCAGACCCGTGATGAGCGTCAGCGAAATCGCCAACGCGTGGTAGTGCTCGGGATCGCCACCCGCCAGGGGCATGAGCGTGGCGGAGATCATGGCGCACGTGGCGGCATCCGGCCCGACGATGAGTTGCCTGGATGAACCGAAGAAGGCGTAGGCGATCATCGGCAGGATCGCGCTGTAGAGGCCCACGACCGGACTGAAGCCGGCCAGTTGCGCGTAGGCGATGGAGACCGGCAGCGCGATCGTTGCAATCGAGATGCCAGCGAAAAGATCGGCCCGTACGTCCGCCCGCGAGTAATGGAGCAATTCCGGCAGACCGGGGATCCAGCTGGCCAATCTCCCCATCAGGGCGGACGAAGTGTCTTGCATGATTTCTACATCATAGAACTTCGAATGGAGCCATTCATGAAAGCTGCATCACCGCTTCTTGCGTTTGTCGCGGACAAAAATCGCCTTGCCGTTGCCGAGCGGACGCTCGACGACTTCGAACAACGATATCGCGCGCATCAATTCGGACAAACGCGAAAATCCGTAGTTACGCGCATCGAATTCGGGTGAGGCTTGCGCGATCGCGCTGCCGGTTGCACCCAGGTGCGCCCAGCCGTCTTCATCGGCGCGCGCCTCGATGGCCGAGCGGATCAGGTTGATCAGACGAGCGTCGCCCGACAGTTCCTTGGCGCGATTGGTGCGCGCGGCGGGGCTGGCCGTCTCTTCGGTCTCGTGCAGGACGTCGGTATAGATGAATTTATGACATGCCGATACGAAAGGCTTGGGCGTTTTGCGCTCGCCAAAACCGTAGACCATCAGCCCTTCTTCGCGAATGCGCGCCGCCAGCCGCGTGAAGTCCGAATCCGACGACACTAGGCAGAAGCCATCGAAGCGGCCGGTGTACATCAGATCCATGGCATCGATGATCATCGCGCTGTCGGTGGCGTTCTTGCCGACCGTGTAGCGGAACTGCTGGATCGGCACGATGGAGTAGTCGAGCAGCGATGCTTTCCAGCTCGAAAGGTTGGGCGTGGTCCAGTCGCCGTAGATGCGCTTGACGCTCGCCACACCATAGTTGGCGATCTCGGCGATCAGCCCTTCGATAATGGCGGCCGACGCGTTGTCGGCGTCGATCAGTACTGCCAGGCGCGCTTGGG
>NZ_JBGVSA010000031.1:0-38723 GCF_041807905.1 Uliginosibacterium sp. sgz301328 | reverse complement strand
GCGTCCAGTCCGTGTAGCTCGCGATGTGCAGCGCGCCATCGTTATCCACCGAAGCCGTGCCGAGATTGCGTGCAGCGCTGACGGTAAGCTGTGTGCCGCTGTCCAGCGTAAAGCGCCCGTCGAATGCGCTGTTGTCGCCGGTGGCCGTCACCGCCGCGCCCTGCGTCAGTTCGACCTGTCCGCTGCCGCTGATGTCATTGGCGAGCCGACCGGTGGCGCCATCGAGCGCCAGGATGCCTTCGTCTTGAATGGCGCCGGTACCCAGGCCGTCCGTATGGGTCAGACGCGCGGCCGCCGCAGATGCGATGCCAACCACAGCGCTAAGTCCGCCATTCGAACCGGACACGTTGAGCGTGCCGTCCTCCAGATCGAGTCGACCACTGCCACTCAGCACGCCGTCGGCATTACCGCCGGCAGCAATGGCAAGCGTGCCGCCCGCCAGTTCGACCGTCGAACCGGTTGCCGTCTGGAGTTCGCCGACGCGTTGCCGATAGCCGGCCATGTCGAAGGCCGAGCCGTCCTGTACGTCGAGCCTGCTGGTCTGGCCGAGGGCATTGTTGGCCGCCATCGCGAGCGTGCCGCTCTCGACCGTCGTGGCGCCGCGATAGTCGCTGTTGGCGTTCGACAGTGATATCTGATTGCCTGCGCCGGCAGCGATGGCGAGATTGCCGTCGCCCGTGACCTTGGCGGCAAGGTCCGTCGCGGCCCCAGCGGCGCCCGGCGCCGCCGTCAGAGACAACGTCTGCGAATCCTGCAGGTCGACTTCACGCAGTCCGTAGTTCACATACAGACCATCTCCGGGCGAGGTCGTCATGCCGAAGTCGTAGGTGCCATGGGCGACGATCTGCCCACCTTGCGCGATGTCGACGCCCTGTTGCGCGCTGATCGCTTGCCCGTTCTGATCGAGCAGCGACAATGCGCCGCCACTGCCGACCACGGTGTGCGCTTTGACAAGCTGCGGACCGACGTTGCCGTCGTCCTGTTCAAGCAGAGTAGAGGTATCCACGGTGCCTGGCACGCTCGGCACATAAGGATCGGGCACGCTCACCTGCACGGCGCCGGTGCCGGCAGCATCCAGCGTGGCGACACTGACATGCCCTTCGGCGCGATTGTGATCGGGGATCGTGGCATCGAAGACCGCCGTGCCGCCATTGAATGTCAGCCCGTCTATGTGTTGTTCGCCCTGGCCGATGGTGACGACGCTGTCTGCATCCATACGCAGGGTGGCGTTGGTCAGCGCGCTTGTGTTGTCGCCTTCGAGCGCGAATGTACCGTTCTCGATGGCAAAGGTGCCGCCAAAAGTCGTTCCTGCGCCAGCGTCGAACGCGAAGCTCGCACCACTGACGTTCGCGTGCAGCAGGCCTGCTCCATGCAGTGCGTTGGCAAACACAAAGGCATCAGGGCTCTCGATGTCCAGCGTGCCATCGTTTTCGATGACGACCGCGGCCTGACCCAGATTGACTTCATCCGTGACGCGCGCCTGTCCGTACACGTCGAGCGTGCCGCTGAACGCGCTGTTGTCCGCCGTGATGTCGACCATGCGGCCGTTAACGTTGGCCGTGCCCGTGCCGCTCAACGTGTTGTCGAAGACGGCATAGGTGTCGACGCCCGAGAAGTCCATAGCGAGCGTGGCATCTGCGTCGAGCTGCACGTTGCCGATGCCGGCGCCATCCTGGTGAGTGAGGGTGACGGTGCCTTCGGTGGTCTGCGTACCGCCAGCATAGGTGTTGGCGCCTCCCAGCGAGAGATTGCCGGCGCCATTTTTCTTCAGCGCGCCGGTTCCAGACAGCAGGTCGTTGTAGGTCAGGCTGCGGTGCTCGTCGATGTTGGCATTCACGGTGCCATCGAGCGCGATGCCGCTCGATTCGAGCACGCCGCCGCCAGTGATCACGGCGCCATCCCGGGCGGTCACGCCAGTGCTGTCCCTCAACGTAATCTGCCCATCGGTTGCGTCGTCCGCGCCGACTCGCAAAGTGCCTTGAAGATTCACGCCATCGCTCGAAGAAACATTGCCGGTGCCCGCCAGCGTGCCGCCGGCGTCGACCTGAATCTTGCCGGCGACGTCGATGGCGCCTGAGAGCAGCAGCGTGGCGTCGCTGCGAACGGCAAGCGTGGCGGCCGTGCTTCCGCTACGCGTGAGCGACAGTTGGTCGGTGACGCGAGAGACGCCACCCGTGGCGTCGGCCATGACATTGACTGTGCTGGTGCCGGCCGTACCCATGTCGATCTTCGCGCTACCGATCGTGGCGCGCACGAGATTCACCGCATCGGTGCCCGCGCCCATGCCGATGACGGCTTTGTCCTGACCGCCATCGACCACCACGTTGGTCAGGTTGGCGACGTCATTGCCCGCCCCCAAGGCCAGCGTGGCTGTTTGCGGCGTGATGGTGAGGTCGGTCAGATTGGCCACGTCGTCGCCGTTGCCAAGGTCGAGCACCACCGCGTTTTTCAACGTGGTGCCCGTGAGGTTCAGCGTATCCGCACCATCGGCGAGTTTGATCGTCACACCGTCGAGCGTGGCGGCAGTTGCAGTAAAGGTATCGGGGCCGTTGCCCATGTCGACCGTGCCACCGATGAGCTGCGCGCCATCGGCTACCGTCATGAAGTCGTTGTAGTAGCCGAAGTTGTACGTAATATCGGTCGACGAGGCGTTTTTCTGGATGTCGACCGTGTCGCTCGGGTTTATCCCGGAGCCTTCGGCCATGGTGCCCGTCAGCCCGCCTGTGCCTGCATCGGTGGCGCCCGCGGATGCGGTGGCGAACTCGTACATGCGCACTTCGCTGGCCGGCACGCCATTCACGTACAGCGCCGTGACGCTGATGCCTTCCGGCAGCACGAAGGTGTCGGAGCCCATGCCCATTTCGATCTTGCCGATCGCCTGGTTATCTTGGTCCGCAGTGATCACGTCATCGCCGCCACGCGTGGACAGCCAACCACCGTTGAAGATGAAGTTGGACAGCTTGACGTCGCGATCATGACGGTATGGGTCGAAACGGAAGGTACCGCGGGTGAGTTTGATGTGGGCGTTCTCGCCAAAGACGACGGGGGTATATGGCAGGTCATAGTTGCCGTTGTTGGTCACGGCGACGTAGTTGCGGCCTTCATAGTTGAAGGCGATTTCGAGCGTGGCGTCCTTGGCCAGCACGACCTGGCTGCCAGCCATGCGCGGTGCGTAGAGCAGGAACATGGCGCCGGATTTGTTCGGCGCCGTATTGAAGATGGAACCGGCGCTGATCCAGACCGGCAGATTCGCGCTGCTGCCGCCTGTGATCTTGCCGGTCTGGCCTTCGCCGACCGTAATGCGCCCGGTGGACCGGTAGTAGCCCCCCGTCAGATTCAGTGTGCCACCGTTGAAGACATAGTTATCGGGGACCTGCTTTGCATCGGGGTCCGCGCCACCCGCCTTGGCCTGATCCTTGTAGCCGCCCAGGATCGTGACGCTGTCCTCGTCCATGAGCGTAATGGTGTTGGCCGCCTGCGAGGCAAATGCAACCCCGCTGCCGATCAAGACCGTCAGGCCTTTGCGAATAGCCGACGCGGCGGCGCTCGGGCGCGCCGCCTCGTTTGAGTTGGCATCTGACTGAACTGGCTTGCCACGTGACCTGGTCACTTCGCTCACTGCCACCCAGCAATGCCGGCTTGCATTCCACAGGCTGCGAAAATGTCGATTCATGACGCGTACTCCTAGACGTATTGCACGTCTGAAGTCTCGCGTCCGGCTTCATCTCAAGCGATTGCCCTAACTCTGGAAATTGATGAGGGAATTCAGAGTTCAGCAAAAATAGTGTTGCAACAGGCATATCCGGGCGGAATCTGTGAAATTCCCTGTCCGGCATGTGTCCCAAGTCCAACGCAGCGGCCGAGCGACAGCAGTCGTGCCGGCCGATTCGAGCAGCGTTGCGGCGGGCGTCATGGCGCTTGCACGACAGACGCGACAAGGCTTGGGTCAGGCGGACGCGCCTGGATGGGCGGGGTGGGGAATAATCCCGCAAGACAGACGCGGTAAACGAAAAAAGCCAGCACCGAAGTGCTGGCTTTCGAATTTGGCTCCCCGACCTGGGCTCGAACCAGGGACCTACGGATTAACAGTCCGGCGCTCTACCGACTGAGCTATCGGGGATCAATTGAGGACGCGAATGTTAGATGCCCGAACGCCGCCTGTCAAGAAGCATTTTGAAGATTCTTCGGAATCGTTGATCGTCCACTTTCGCCATATCGACAGAACACGGAAAGAACGCCATGCCCCTCTTCTCGACCCGACTTGCCTCTTCCGGCCGCAGGGCCGTTGGCGCGGTAATGCTGGCCGGCGCGTTGGCGGCTCCGTTGGCGCTGGCAGCCGCCGCCGCAGAATCGTGGCTCGGTTTGCAGGTGACGTATGCCGATCGCGGCTACGCTTTCACGCCCTGGCCCGCCATCGAGCTTCGCAAAGTGACGATCCGCACTGCGCAGGAGATCAATATCGGCCGCGCCTGGGTGACGCCTGACTGGGCCGAATGGCTGACGTCGCTGCGCACCAACCGTATCAAGGTTCGCACCGACGAGGTGACGGCTACGCCGGCCGCATTGGCGCGCCTCGGAACGATCGACGGCAAGTCCAGCTACAAGGTCAGTACGTTGGCATTCGACAGGCTGAAACTGCGTCTTGGCGACGGCACGCTCGATCTGCCGGCGGGGGAAATGGACTTTGCTCCGGACGGCACGTTGGCGCATGTGCGTATCAGGATGGGCGACAAATTGACGTTCGAGGCGGCGCCCGCGGGTGACAAGCTCAATGTGCTGGTGCAGGCCGGACAGCTCAAATGGGCGGGTCTGCCGGTTTTCCTGTTCGATAGCGTGGCCGCACAAGGCGTGCTGGACGACCAGCAACTGGTGCTCGATCGCATCGGTGCCAATGGCGACGGCGGTGCGGTGAGCGGACGCTTGCGTCTGACGCTGACCGACAGGTACGTGATGGACGGCGAGCTGAAACTCGCTTCGTTGCGGGCGCGCGATTTCCTGTCGCGCACGTATCCGCGCACCACGGTGCAGGGCGATCTCAATGCTTTGGTGAAGTTCGCCGGTGCGGGGACGACTTTCGAAGAACTGGGCGCGAGCCTGACGAGTAGCGGAACGTTCGTCATCAAGGCGGGCGCCATTGATCGTCTTGGTCTGCTCGAAGGCATGCGCAAGGCTTCGGCCGGACCGGCTGGCGGTGGTCTGACGCGCTTCGAGACGCTTGAAGGCGGCTTCAGTGCGCCGGCGGGCAAGCCCGTATCGGTGAGTATCCGTCGCATGGATGCGGGCGCCATGCACAGTTCCGGCGCCTTCGTGCTGACCGATGATGGTCAGGTACGCGGCAACATGTCGGGCACCCTGCGTTTGCCGGGGGGCGAGGTGTCGACGCGCGGTTTCAGTCTGACGGGCAAGGTGGATTCGCCAACGCTCGAGGTCCGCTGAGGCGGACTCGGCGCGCAAAAAAGGCGGACATGTGGCCCGCCTTTCTGGTTGACGCCCGAAGAGGGGCTTCTTATTTTTTGCGCGGCCCGCCCGGCTTCTTGTCCGCCCAAGATGGCTTGTTGCCCCGTTCCTTGGAAAAAGCGGGGCGCTCGCGATCGCCAAATCCCTTGTCGCGGAACGGCGCGCGTTCGCGATCACCGAACCCCTTGTCGCGGAAGCTCGGGCGTTCGTCCTTGTTGCGGTCGCTGAAGTTGCCGCGCTCGTTGAAGTTGCGTCGCGGTGCTTCGCCGCCCCAATCCTTGCGCGCTGCGCGATCGGCGTTCCATTCGCCACGGCGCGGGGCTTCGTCGCGTCGAGGCGCATCATCGCGCCAGGCGCGGCGTTCGCCGCTTTCCTTCCATTCGCGCTTCGGCGGTGCATCGTCACGCCATTCCTGACGTCGCTGCGGACGGCGCTCGCCGTCATCGCGACGCGGCCCTTTGAAGCTACGTGGTGCATCGCCTTCGCCCGGTGCGGCAAGGCGGATGTTCAGCGGCACCTGGCGCACGCGCGTGCGGCGCAGGATCGAGAGGACGTCCTCGGGCAGCGTCGGAAGCTCGACCGTGCTGTAGTCGTCGAACAGATTGATCTGCCCGATCTGGCGCCCTTCGATGCCGCCTTCGTTGGCGATGGCGCCGACGATTTCCTTCGGCATCACGCCCTGGTTGCGGCCCACGTCGATGCGATAGCGTTGCTGGCCGCCCGAAGCAAACTCGCGGCGACGCGAGAGGATTTCGTCACGGTTCTCACGGCGAGGTCTTTCCGCGCGATCCTCGACCGGCATGGGGCGCGGTTCGGGGCCGGTGTCCGGCAGTTGCAGGGGACGTTCCCGCTGCACAAGCCAGGCCAGCGCGGCAGCAATGCGCGCGGTGTCGTGCTCCTGTTCGGCACAGAGTTCGTTGACCACGTCTTCGAGGAAATCCAGATCCTGTTCCTCGAGCACCTCCACGACTTGCTGCTTGAACTGCGCCACGCGGCGGTCGGCGACCGCTTCGCGCGTAGGCAGGGCAATCTGCTGGATCGGTTGGCGCGTGGCGCGTTCGATGGCGCGCAGCATGCCGGTCTCGCGCGGGGCGACGAACAGGATCGCGCTTCCCTGGCGGCCAGCCCGGCCGGTGCGCCCGATACGATGCACGTAGGCTTCGGTGTCGTACGGGATGTCGTAGTTGATGACGTGCGTGATGCGCGGCACGTCGATGCCGCGTGCGGCAACGTCAGTGGCCACCACGATGTCGAGCGAGCCGCCCTTGAGCTGTTCGATCACGCGCTCGCGCAGCGCCTGCGTCATGTCGCCATTCAGCGCGGCGACCGCGTAGCCGCGCGCTTCGAGCTTGTCGGCGAGTTCCACCGTGCCAGTCTTGGTGCGCACGAAGATGATGGCCGCGTCAAAGTCGTCCTCCACTTCCAGGATGCGGGTCAGCGCATCGAGCTTGTGCACGCCGCGCACCGGCCAGTAGCTCTGGCGGATGGTGGACACGGTCGTGGTGGCCGCCGCGATCTTGACCTCCTGCGGGTCGCGCAGGTGCTTGTGGGCCACGCGGCGGATCGGTGCCGGCATGGTGGCCGAGAACAGCGCGGTCTGACGGCCTTCGGGCGTGTGGTCGAGAATCCACTCGACATCGTCGATGAAGCCCATTCGAAGCATTTCGTCCGCTTCGTCCAGCACCAGCGCGCGCAGGCCGTCGAGCGTCAGGCTCTTGCGCTCGATGTGGTCCATGACGCGACCCGGCGTCCCGACGATGACCTGCGCGCCGCGCGAGAGCTGGCGCAGTTGCACGACCATGCTCTGGCCGCCGTACAGGGGCAGCACGTGGAAGTCGCGCAGATACTTGGCATAGCGCTGGAAGGCTTCGGCCACCTGGATGGCCAGTTCGCGCGTGGGCGTCAGCACCAGGATCTGCGGCGTCTTCTGTGCCGGGTCGAGCCGTTGCAGCAAAGGCAGGGCGAAGGCGGCAGTCTTGCCGGTGCCGGTCTGCGCTTCGCCGAGGAGGTCGCGGCCAGCCAGCAAGTGTGGGATGCACGCGGCCTGGATCGGCGAGGGCGTCTCGTAGCCGACATCATCCAGCGCCGTCAGCAGGGGCGCGGAGAGTTCCAGTTCGGCAAAGGTCTGGGGGGAGGTCTGGGACATGGACATACCTGGATAGGTGGGGTGCGTCGCCCAAAAGCGACGCAGAACACGCAAGTATCGCAGAGGGCGGCCTATGTAAAGGTAAAAACTGCAACTTGCGCCTCAGACGACGGTATCAGCGTAGGCAATAATTGATATAGCGCATACGCTTTGGCGCAAGCCTGGTGCCAGCCCAGACAGGGTTTGCCGCCGGTATCGGGGGCCTCGGCGAGGCGCCCGGCTTGAGAAGCGCCAGCCGTGCAGCCCATAATGCACTGGAACACATCCCCGACGATCGCCGTGCCCATCGAGACCCGCATCCCTGTCAGCGCTCTGACCCCCGTTCGCCCCCGGCGCGACGACGGCTTCGTGCGCGATCGCCTGGGGCGCGTCATTCACGATCTGCGCATTTCGGTCACCGATCGCTGCAATTTCCGCTGCACCTACTGCATGCCGCGCGACAAGTTCGGGCGGGATCATGCCTTCCTGTCGCGCGACGATCTGCTGTCGTTCGAAGAGATCGTCCGGGTGGCACGCGTGGCGGTGGGGCTGGGCGTGCGCAAGGTCCGGCTCACGGGTGGCGAACCCCTGTTGCGGCGCGAGCTGCATCGGCTTGTTGAAATGCTGCGCGCGATTCCCGGCATCGAACTCGCGCTGACCACCAACGGCGCCTTGCTCTCCCGCCATGCATCGGCGTTGCGCCAGGCCGGCCTCGATCGCGTGACGGTGAGCCTCGACGCGCTCGACGACGCGACTTTCCGCCGCATGAATGACGTCGACTTTCCCGTCGCCGATGTGCTGCGCGGCATCGATGCCGCGGCCGACGCCGGCTTCACCGACACCAAGATCAACATGGTGGTGCGCCGCGGCGTCAATGATGGCGGCATTGTCGACATGGCTCGGTATTTCCGCGGCAGCGGCCACGTGCTGCGTTTCATCGAATTCATGGACGTCGGTCTCACCAACGACTGGCGGCTCGATCAAGTCGTGCCTGCGGACGAGGTCATCCGTCGCATCCATGCGGAGTTCCCCCTTGTTCCGGTGCAGGCACACTATCGCGGCGAGGTCGCCGAACGCTGGCAGTACGTGGACGGCGCAGGCGAGATCGGCGTGATCGCGGCGGTGACGCAGGCTTTCTGCCAGGACTGCACGCGCCTGCGCCTGTCGCCCGAAGGCAAATTGTTCACCTGCCTGTTCGCGGGCAGTGGCCACGATCTGCGTACGCGCCTGCGTAGCGGCGCGGACGACGACGCGATTTCCGCCTGGATGGCGAGCGTCTGGTCCGCGCGGCAGGATCGCTATTCGGAGCTGCGAGGTCAGAACACCGCGCCGCAAGACAAAATCGAAATGTCATACATCGGCGGCTGAGCCCATGACGCGCGCATTGACCGGAGTGATCCTCGCCGGCGGCCAGGGCAGCAGGCTCGGTGGCGTCGACAAGGGACTCGTATCCTTGCGCGGCAAGACCATGGCGCGATGGGTATGCGAACGTTTCGCACCGCAGGTTTCCGAACTCATTATCGTGGCGAACCGCAATCTCGATGAATACCGTGCGCTGGGCTATCCGGTGATGGCGGATCTGCGCAGCGGATTCCTTGGCCCGCTCGCAGGCATCGAAACCGCCTTGTCCGCCGCCCGCAACGGCTGGATTCTGACGTGTCCGGTGGATGCGCCGCTGTTGCCCACGGATTACGCCGAACGCATGCTCGACGCAGCGCGCGGGCGTGCAGCCGTGGCATACGTCGGTGGACATATACAGCCGGTGTACGCGCTATTGCCGCGCAGTGCGCTCGCTGGCTTGCGAGCCTTTCTCACTTCCGGCGGTCGCCGCATGGGCCTGTGGGTGCAGTCGCTGGATGCCGAGAAGGTCGACTTCGACGGCGCGCACGCGAGCTTTGCCGATGCCGACACGCATGAAGATCTCGCCGCGCTCGACAAGAGCCTGCAACCTGCGGGGAGCGCTCGCGACGAGGGCGAACGCGATCTGATGCCGGATACATGACGGCGTGACACACACAAAAAGGCCTCCATCGAGAACTCCCGATGGAGGCCTTTTTCGTTGGAGCGCGCCGCGATTACTTCGGCTGGTAGAGCTGGTCGAACACACCGCCATCGGCGAAGTGGGTCTTCTGCGCCTTCTGCCAGCCGCCGAACACGTCGTCGATGGTGAAGAGCTTCACCGGCGCGAACTGCTTGGCGTACTTGGCAGCGGCCTTCGGGTCGATCGGGCGATAGTAGTTGCGACCGATGATGTCCTGGCCTTCCGCCGAATACAGGTAGTCGAGGTAAGCCTCGGCCTGCTTGCGGGTGCCGCGCTTGTCGACCACCTTGTCGACCACCGCGACCGGCGGTTCGGTCAGGATCGACAGCGACGGCGTCACGATCTCGACCTTGTCGCCCAGTTCCTTCTTGGCCAGATAGGCCTCGTTCTCCCAGGCGATCAGCACGTCGCCAATGCCGCGTTCGGTGAAGGACGTCGTCGCACCGCGCGCACCGGTGTCGAGCACCTTCACGTTGCCATACAGATGCTTCACGAAATCGCGCGCGGTCTGGTCATTGCCGCCCGGCTGCTTGAGCGCATAGGCCCAGGCTGCAAGATAGTTCCAGCGGGCGCCGCCCGAGGTCTTGGGGTTGGGCGTGACGATTTCGACGCCGGAGCGGACCAGGTCGGCCCAGTCTTTGATGTGCTTGGGGTTGCCCTTGCGGACCAGGAACACGATGGTCGAGGTGTAGGGCGAGGAATTGTGCTTCAGGCGCTTTTGCCAATCGGGCGGCAGCGACTTGGCTTTTTCCGCGATAGCGTCGATGTCATAAGCCAGCGCCAGCGTCACGACGTCGGCCTCCAGCCCGTCGATCACGGCACGTGCCTGGGCGCCGGAGCCGCCATTGGACGTCTTCACGCTGACGTCTTCACCGGTCTTGGCCTTCCAGTACTTCGAGAAGGCCGCGTTGTAATCCTGATAAAGCTCGCGCGTCGGGTCGTACGACACGTTGACGATGGAGGTGGCTGCCGAAGCCACACCAACCAGGCCAAGGGCCAGCGATGCGGCAAGCAGGGTACGGCGAAGGGCGCTGAATTGCATGATCTTTCCTCGATGTTGTTGTGTGAGTGAGGAAGACTTTAAGGATGAGCCCTTATGAAAGGAACGAATAAAAACTGAATTGCTTTTGCAGATTCGGTCATAAGCGCGGGGCCAAACAGATCGGTTGACCTTGCCACGATGGCAAGGCTCATCGTGGTGGCTCCAACGAACCCACCGGAGTGACGACCATGATGAACCTGACCATTCCCGCCATGACCTGCGGCCACTGCGAAAGCCGTGTCCGCCAGGCGATTGCCGCGCTGGACCCGTCGGCACATGTCGAGGTGTCGTTGAGCGACAAGCGCGTCCGCATCGGCAGCGAGCAACCGCAGCACAAGATCGTCGCTGCGCTTGCCGAAGCAGGTTACCCGCCTGCGTTGGAGTAAACCTCGCGGTCAGGACTGGCCGGCGGGTACGCCGAGCGCGCCGTCGAGGCTGGCCGGGGTGGCTGCGCCGCCCGGAGCATCTTCGCCCGGGATCGACGATTCGATGAGAATGGTCACGCGCCGGTTGCGCGCGCGACCTTCGGCCGTCGCGTTGTCGGCCACCGGGCGCTGTTCGCCATAGCCGGCTGCCGTCAGCCGGACCGGCGCGACCCCCGAACTGATGAACAGGCGCACCACCGACGAGGCGCGCACGGCGGACAGCTCCCAGTTCGAGGCAAAGAACGGATTGCTGATCGGCGTGACGTCGGTGTGGCCTTCGACGACGATCGGGAAGTCTCCCGTCGCGATCGTCTCGCCCACTGCGCGCAATGCACGCACGGCCTCCGGGCCGAGCGACGCGTCGGCTGGCGCGAACAGCACGCTGGCGTTGATCTCGACCGAAATCCCTCGTGCGCCTTCAGTCACGCGCACCTGTCCGCCCTTGACCAGTGGCGCCAGCACGCGACGGATCTGTTCGGCCATGTCGCGCATGCGCTGGGCGTGGGCGGCGCGGCGGCGTTCGGCCTCGGGGTCGGGCGGCGGCAGCTTGGCGACAATGGCCGGTACGACCGAGCCCGTGTCGATCGGCGGCGACACGATGGTCGCTCCGTGGACGTTCGTCGCGCTGCGGAAGGCTTGCATGATCGAGTCCGACAGCACGCGGTACTTGCCCTCGTTGACCGAACTGATGGCGTACATCACGACGAAAAAGGCGAACAGCAGCGTGATGAAGTCCGCGTAGGACACCAGCCAGCGTTCGTGATTCTCGTGTTCTTCTTCGTGACGGCGGCGCGCCATGGTCGATCGTCGGTTCAAAGTGGGCGTGTGCCTGTCTTATCGGCAACCGCCGCGGCGCCTTGAGGGCTTACCCCAGTCTCCCTCAAGACAAGATGGGCTCCTGCCGTAAATAGAGTTCAAACGAATATAGATCGACCGCCGGCCATCTCTGCCCCCGGGCCGTGCGAGGCGACGTCACGTCTTCACTCCACAGGAAAGCCGCAGCCCATGTTTCGCCAGATTTTCACTTCCATGCGCAACCAGCTCCTCATCGTGAGCGGGTTCGGTTCCTTGTGCGTCGTCGTCGCCGCCGCCTCTGGCCTGCTCAATCAGCACGCCGCCGTACGCAAAATGGGCGAGGAAGTCGCGCGCGTCAGCCCGCAGGGCGCCAGCGCACTGGCGGGCACGCTGGCCAGCGCGGAGTCGGCGCTGTATACATCGCTTGTACTTATGGTGGTGTTGTGTGTGGCGGCGCTGGCGGCCTTTCTATGGGTCGTGCACAAGCACCTCACGCGGGGTACTTCACGCCTTGCCGATGACTTGAGCCGGCTGGCGACGGGCGATTTCAGCCGCCCCATCGATCTGAACCACAGCCAGGAATTTCTGCGCGTGGCGTCGAGCGCCGAGACGATCCGCCGCGACCTGGGCCAATTGATCGGCCAGATCCGCGAGAGCGCCATCACCCTCAAGCAGAGCGTCGACACCATGGCGACTGAAACCGGAAACGTATCCGACTCGTCCTGCGAGCAGTCGGAGGCTGCCAGTTCGACGGCAGCTTCGATGGAGGAGCTCTCGCAATCCATGCAGACCATCACTGAAAACGCCGACAGCGCGAGCCGCCTTTCCAACAACAGCCTGGCGCAGACCCGTGGCGTGCAGGGCAAGCTGGCCGAGGTTCGCCGGGCCATCGAAGAGACGGCCGACGTGATCCAGCGCGTGGCGACCGCATCGCAAGAGTCGGTGACGAGCATGCAGAGCATCAGCTCGATGACCCGGCAGGTTCGCGAGATCGCCGATCAGACCAATCTGCTGGCGCTGAATGCCGCCATCGAGGCGGCGCGCGCTGGCGAGGCGGGGCGTGGCTTTGCCGTGGTGGCCGACGAAGTGCGCAAGCTGGCGGAAAAGTCCGGCCAGTCGGCAGCCGAGATCGATGCGATCACCTCGACGCTGGGCTCGCAGGCCATGGATCTCGAAGCGTCGGTGCGCAATGGCCTGGCCAAGATCGCCGACAGCCGCGAAGGCATGGACGAAACGGTCGTCGCGCTGGATGGTGCCAACGAAGCCGTGGCGCGCGCGGCGCACGAACTGGCCCTGATCACCAGCGCAGTGCGCGAGCAGAACCGCGCCAGCGGCGAGATCGCGGGCAACATCGAGCGCATCGCCCGCATGGTCGAGAACAACAACAACGCGGTGACCAGCATGAGCCTGTCGGCCGAGTTGCTGCATGGTCTGGCAACCCGCATGAATAGTGTGGTGACGGCGTTCCGGCTATAGGCCGGTCCGGCATCCGGCCTGCTTGGGCGGGGCCCGCGGCGAGTCGCAAAGCGATTCTTGTCGCCGGGCCCGGTGAGCGCATGTTGTATCCTTGCGCGGTTGCGCCAACGTACCGGCGCGTCCGGAGTCCCGTTGTGCTGCTGGCATGGCGCATGCGGGGCTCGATCGCATGATAGATCTCTTATACATCCTCGCAGCACTCTTCCTCGTCCTGCTCAACGGCTTCTTCGTTGCAGCGGAATTCGCAATCGTCAAGGTCAGACCCACCCGCATCAAGAGCATGGCGCGCCGCTTCGGGCTGCGCGGACGCATGCTGGCGCGCGTGCATTCGCATCTCGATGCCTACCTGTCGGCCTGCCAGCTCGGCATCACGCTCGCCTCCCTGGGCCTCGGCTGGTTGGGCGAGCCCGCATTCGCGCGCCTGCTCGAACCGGTGTTTGTGTACTTTGAAGTTGCGCCCGCGCTGCAGCACGCAGTGTCGTTCGCCGCGGCGTTCTCGTTGATATCGTATTTGCATATCGTCGTGGGCGAGCTCGCGCCCAAGTCGATGGCCCTGCGTCGCGCCGAGATGGTGTCGCTGTGGACGGCCGCGCCGCTCTTCGCTTTCTACTGGTTGATGTACCCGTTCATCTGGGTGCTCAACCACAGTTCCAACTGGGTGCTGTCGCGCGTCGGGCTCGATGCCGAACACGTGCACGAGAGCGCCTATTCGGCGGAGGAAATCAAACTCATCCTGCGCTCGTCGGAGCCGCCTCCTGGCTTTTCGCAGGATGAATGGCGAAATCTGGCCAATGCACTGGACTTCGGCGACCTGTCCGTCGGCATGCTGATGCGCCCGCAGGGCGAGATGGTGGTGCTGTATGCACACCGCCCGATGGAGGAGAACCTCCAGATCATCCGGCGCAATCGCTACAGTCGTTATCCGTTGGTGGATGAGGCCGAGCAGGCGGTGATCGGCGTGGTCCACACCAAGGATCTATTGCTCGCATTGCAGGCCGGGGACGAGGTCGAAGACCTCGCGGAGTTTGCCCGCCCGATCGAACACGTGCGCGACGATCTGTCGGCGCTGGTGCTGTTGCGCCGCTTCCGGCAGGGCGCACCGCACATCGCGGTAGTGGACGGCAACGGGCGCTTTGGTGTGGCGGGCTTTCTGACGCTGGACAATCTGCTGTCAGCCATGATCGGCAGCATCCAGGACGAATATCGCCGCAGCCACAGCGAGTGGGTCGTCAATGACGACGGCACGCTAAGCGGCAAGGGCGGCCTGCCGCTCTATACCCTGGAGCGCGCGCTCGACATCGAGCTTGAAGAAGCAGACGCCGACACCATCGGCGGTCTCGTCATGAACCAGCTTGACCGCGTGCCGCACGAAGGCGAGCGCGTTGAGTTTCCGCTGTTCTCCGTCGTCATCAAGCGCATGCGTGGGCCGCGCATCCAACTGCTCAAGGTGCATCCCAAGCGCCCCAGCGCCGACGAGTGATGTGACGCCGTGTCGCCCAAAAAATGGGCGACACGGTCGAGTCCTTTCGCATCAAGGACTTCCGCCTGTTCCCCAGTGTCTTTCAACATGGTTGTTCACATCTGGTGTGGATGAACGCCGTTCCGGATGTATGGCAATGGCATTTTCGGCCACAAAAGCCGGATGAAGACGCATGATCGGCAATTGCCCAAAAATGCGGCAGTTGCCGTCATCCCTTGCGGGTCAATGACTTGCCGCTGATCTCCCGGCGCTATCAACATGCTTGTGCACAATTGCTGTGGAGAATGGCGATGCTTTTGTCATAAGTTGTTGCTGCTCGGCGTTTTTCGCCGCGTTGCACAAAGTTTACGCATCGCGTGGCCTGCCTTTCGGCTCAATGAGTTACACCGCAGATCCGCCGTCTATCAACAGCGTTGTGCACAAATCGTGTGGATGAGTACGCGGGTCTGTCAATGACAATGGCATTGCAATAGGGGTGTAGTGCCAAAAATTGGTGCACTGCTCACAGGTCCTTGTGGCTCAAGCACTTGCCGCCGCGAGTCAGCGGCTATCAACATGCTTGTGCACAGTTTGTGTGGATAGCCCCGTCTGCAGTACGAGCGACAAGGCATTCCGCACAGACGAAGAAGCGGAATTGCGCTATGTTCGCTGTCCCCCTCAAGAGTCATCTGGAGCCCGCAGTGTCTGCAGCAGGCAACAAGAAGCGCGTGTTGTTCGTGTGTACCGGCAATATCTGCCGCTCGCCGACGGCCGAAGGCATCGCCCGTTTCTGGGCTCGCAAGATGGGGCTGGACGGCCTCGTTGAATTCGACTCGGCCGGCACGCACGGCTACCACGTCGGCGAGGCGCCGGACCTGCGCGCGCAACGCGCCGCTGCGGCGCGCGGCTACGATCTGGCCCCGCTGCGCGCGCGCCAGGTGACGCGCAAGGATTTCGCGGATTTCGACTATGTGCTTGCGATGGACGAAGGGCATCTGCGCCAATTGCAGCGCATGTGTCCGCCCGAGTTCCGCGACAAGGTGACGCTGTTTCTCAGCCATGCCGAACGGTTTGCGCCCGGCGACGTGCCCGATCCGTACTACGGCGGCGACAAAGGGTTCGAAGAGGTCCTCGACATGTGCGAGGACGCCGTGCACGGGCTGCTCGACAAGCTGCGCTGACGCGATCGGGCGCTGCCGCCGGGCGCTTACTTCGATGCCGCGTCGTGCGCCGCGTCCTTGACGCTGCTGGCTGCGCTTCGCGTGGCGTCGGCGGCGCGGTGAGCTGCGTCCTTGGCATCGGACGCCAGACTGTGTGCGGCCTCCTTGGTCGAATCCGCCAGCGACGCGGCGGCGGATTTGGCTTCGCCGGCCATCTCGCCCGTCTTGTCGGCTGCCTTGTCGGCGGCTTCGCCGGCCGCGCTGGCCATCGATTGGGCGTCCTGCTTGATGCCGGCCCCGAGCGCCGCAGCGGCCGATTGCGTGGACTCGATGGCTTGCTTGAGGTCGGGTTTGGCGTCGCTGGCGGCTTCCTGCGTCTTCTGGCAGGCCGCCAGCACGAACATTGCGGCTAAGGCAATCAGCGTTGGGCGCATCGGTGGCTCCTTTGTTGGCGAGTCCTCAGCATGGCAGCGCCCGATCGGGGAGGCAAGACAGCCGGCCGGCGGTGCGCGGCCTCCGGTATCATTGCGGATTACCCGAGCAGAGAGCGGGCCAACGGCCCGATGCCCATGGAACTCATCAGCCATTTCATCGACATCGTCCTGCATCTGGACAAGTACCTCGCCATTCTCGTGGCGCAGTACGGCCCGTGGATCTACGCGATCCTGTTTCTGATCATCTTCTGCGAGACGGGGCTGGTGGTCACACCCTTCCTGCCTGGCGACTCCCTGTTGTTCGTGGCAGGTGCGCTGGCGGCCACCACTGGCGGCGGTATCGACATCTGGGTGCTGTCGATCAGTCTGTTCGTCGCGGCTGTGCTGGGCGACAACGTCAATTACTGGATCGGCCGGCGCGTCGGCCGACGCGTGTTCTCGTGGAACCAGTCGAAGTTCTTCAACCGCGCGGCGTTCGACAAGGCGCACGCCTACTTTGAGCGGCATGGCGGCAAGACGATCATCATTGCCCGCTTCATGCCGCTGGCGCGCACGTTCTCGCCCTTCGTGGCGGGCGTGGCGGCCATGGATTACCGCCGCTTCCTGCCGCTGGACATCCTGGGTGGCGCACTGTGGATCTTCTCGCTGTGTTTTGCCGGTTACTTTTTCGGCAACATCCCGTTCATCAAGCACAACCTCAGCCTGTTGATCGTGGGCATCATCGCCGTGTCGCTGATGCCGCTGGCCATCGCCTGGCTCAAGAGCCGGCTGCAGCCCAAGTCGGCCTGATAATAAATAGGCCGGCCCGGCTCGGACCGGCCGGTTCCCCGGTATTTCGCAATGAAGAATGTAGTCATCCTGATCTCTGGCCGTGGCAGCAACATGGAGGCCATCGTGCGTGCCGGCATCAAGGGCGCGCGCATCGCCGCGGTGATCAGCAACAGGCCCGATGCCGCAGGGCTGGCCTTTGCCTCCTCGCACGGCATCCAGACGCAAGTCGTCGATCACAAGGCGTTTGCGGGCCGAGACACCTTTGACGCCGCGCTGGCCGAAACCATCGATGCGCACGCGCCGGATCTCGTCGTGCTGGCGGGTTTCATGCGCGTGCTCACGCCTGCGTTCGTCGATCACTACGCGGGGCGGCTGTTTAACATCCACCCGTCGCTGCTGCCGGCTTTCCCCGGTCTGCACACGCATCAGCGCGCCATTGAATCGGGCGCCAAACTGCATGGTGCGACGGTGCATTTCGTGACCTCGGAGCTTGATTGCGGTCCGATCGTCGTTCAGGCTGCCGTGCCGGTCCTGCCTGATGACGACGTCGCCGCACTGAGTGCTCGCGTGCTGGCGTTTGAACATCGTATCTACCCGGCAGCCGTGCAATGGTTCGTCGACGGGCGATTGAGCATCGACGGGCAGCGAGTGACGCTACATGACGCGCCGCTGGCGCCCGACGGCTGGATTTCGCCGCCGCTGGCATAGAGGTCTCGTGCAGTCGCATCGGCTACTGGGCTGGGCATTCGCAGCCTCCATCACCGTTCATGTGGTCGCCTTGATCGCCCCGGGCTGGCGCTTGCCCGAGACACCCGAGCCGCCGCTGCGGATCGATGCCAAGCTACTGCAAATGCCCGCTCCGCCCGCCGTCAGACACACACCGAAACCGACCGCGCAGCCGGCGCCCGGGCCCACGCCGCGGGTGACCGCCGCCGACAGGCAGAGCGCGAGCAGCGTGGCGCAAGGCGCCGAATCATCGTCGGAATCGTCATCGACGAGTTCCGCATCGAGCGCGCCTGCGGCAGAATCCAGTCCGCTGGCCGAAGGGCAGAGCGCGTCGTCGTCTTCGGCATCGGCGTCGTCCGAACCGGCGCTGGCCATCCAGACGGACTGGCCGCGCAAGGGCTGCATCGGCTACGTGCTCAACGTAACGTACGGCATTCTCAGCGGTGACCTCGGCCACGCAGAGCAATGCTGGCAACACGATGATTCGAGCTATTCCGCGAGCCTCAAGGGGCGTGCCGCGGTGGCGTGGCGCGAACTGTTGCTCGAGCAGCGCTCGTCGGGCCGCGTGGCCGGCGGGTTGCCGATCTCGGAACAATTCGACGAGACCGTCGACAAGCGTAGCTATCAGACGCTGTTCGATCCGAATGCCAGCGCCGTCCGCCAGAATCGCAATGGCGATCCGCGCGAAGTGCCCACGGGCGGCGTGGCGCTCGACATGCTGGCGCTGATGCAGTTTCTGTCACTGCAGCCGGATGACCGCGAGGCGTTCGACGTATTCGTTGTAGCCTCGCGCGGCATGGTGAGCCGTGTGACCGTCGTGCAGCAAGAGCCGGGCGAGGTGAAGTTGCCGGGCGGCACGGTCATGGCGCGGCGCTATCGCGCCGAGGCGCGTGGCGGCGAGCTGCGTATCGATGTGTGGATATCGCGCGAGTTGCGCAATGCGCCAGTGCGTTTCCGCATCGTCAACAAGGGCGACATTTTCGATTTTCTAGCGACCGACGTTACGCTCGACGGCAAACAGATCATGCGGGCACCGCCGCCGCCACCCAGGAACCCGGCCGACGACTCGGATTGAGTCGCGCCCGCAAGAACAAGATTGAACATCCACAAGAGTTATCCATGACCATCCAGATCACAGCCCCGCAACTCGAAGCCGCCGCTGACGCGCTGGCCGAAGTGTTGCGTTTCCAGTCTCCTGCCGATGGCGTGCTGAGCGCCTATTTCCGCAGCGAACGCAAGCTCGGCCAGCGCGATCGCGCCGTCATTGCCGAGACCGTCTACGGTGTGCTGCGCCACCTGCGCCGCGTGCGTGTCGCGGCGGGCGACGCGGTCGGCGCACGCAAGCTGATCCTGGCGTGGCTCGTGCGTTTCGAAGGCTACTCGCTGCGCCAGCTTGACCCGCTGCTCTCCGGTGGCGAGCGTCAATGGCTGGCCGATCAGAAGGCGGCGACGCCGCCCGAGCCCACGCTGGCCGAACGCTGCGACATGCCGGACTGGCTCGCCGCGCGCCTGTCGGCACAGCGCGGTGACGCCGCCACCATCGCGTTGGCCGATGCGCTGTCGCAGCCGGCGTCGCTGGACATCCGCGTGAACCCTGCGCGCATCGATCGTGACGCGGCGTTGGCTCGCCTCAAGGCCGATGGCATCGAAGGGCGCCCCGGCGAATACTCACCGCTGTCGATCCGGCTCGACCGCAAGGTCGCGCTGCAAAAGCACCCGCTGTTCCTGGATGGTTCCATCGAAGTGCAGGACGAGGGCAGTCAGTTGCTGGGATTCCTCGTCGCGCCGCGTCGCGGCGAAATGGTGGCCGATTTCTGCGCTGGCGCGGGCGGCAAGACGCTGCTGCTCGGCGCGTTGATGCGCTCGACGGGGCGCCTGTATGCCTTCGATGTGTCGGAAAAGCGGCTCGCGCGTTTCAAGCCGCGCCTGGCGCGCTCGGGTCTGTCGAACGTGCATCCTTCGGCCATCGCGCACGAGAATGACGTTCGTATCAAACGCCTGGCCGGCAAGATGGATCGCGTGCTGGTCGACGCGCCGTGCAGCGGTTTCGGCACGCTGCGCCGCAACCCCGATCTGAAGTGGCGGCAGGACGAAGAAGCCGTTGATCGTCTTCATGCCAAGCAACTGGACATCCTCACCGCCGCCGCTCGCCTGGTGAAGTCGGGCGGGCGTTTGGTGTACGCGACGTGTTCGCTGCTGGCAGAAGAGAACGATCAGGTGGTCGATGCGTTCCTCGCGGCGCATCCCGAGTTCGTGGAGGAGTCCGCGACGGAAGTGCTGGCTTCACAGCGCATTACGCTCGATACGGGCGCCCGCCTGCGCCTGGACCCGGTCAGCCATGGTACGGATGGTTTCTTCGCCGCTGTGCTGACCCGTCGCGCGTGACAGCCGATCGCCACCATGCGTGACTTCCTGATCGATCTGCAAAGCCTGTTCGCCAATACGTCGGCGCGGTACGAGTTGCTGCTGATCGCCATTCTCGTGGGCGTGGCGTTCGCGCTGGCGCGCCGCGTCGGGCGCCATGTGCGTGGCATGCAGGGAGACCTGCAATACGCCGGGCTGCGACGGCTGGCCTTCCCGCTCATTGGTGTATTGCTGCTGGGCGTGGCGCGCTTTGCCGCGGACCATTCGGGCTGGTCGCTGCATCTGGTGGGCGTGGCCACGCGCCTGCTCATTGCGCTGGCGCTGGTGCGCATCGTCGTATATGCCTTGCGGCGCGCGTTCGCGCCGTCGGGTTGGCTGGCCAACTTCGAGCGCAGCATCGCGGCGATGATCTGGCTGGTGGTTGCACTCGATGCCCTCGGCCTGCTGCCGGATCTCATCCAGTGGCTGGACGGTTATTCGCTGATGATCGGCAAGAGCCGGCTCACGCTGTGGAGCGTGATGCATGGCGCGGTCACGGTGATGGCGGCGTTGATCCTGGCGCTATGGATTGGCGGCCTGCTCGAAGCGCGCCTGATGGCTGCGTCGATTGATCGCAGTGTGCAGGTGGTGCTGTCGCGTGCGGTCAAGGCGCTGCTGGTGTTCGTCGCCGTGCTGGTCGGCGCCTCGCTTGCCGGACTGGATCTGACCACGTTGTCGGTGTTCTCCGGCGCCCTGGGCGTGGGCCTCGGTCTGGGCATGCAGCGCATTGCCAGCAACTACGTGGCGGGCTTCATCATTCTGCTCGATCGCTCGATCCGTATCGGCGACATCATCCAGGTGGGCTCCGAGCAGCGTGGCGAGGTCAAGCAGATCACCACGCGCTACACGGTGGTTCGTGCGCTCAACGGTATTCATTACATTGTGCCGAACGAGGCGCTGGTCAGTTCGGTGGTGCAGAACGAGACCTACATCGACACTCGCACACGCGGCTCGCTGCGGGTGCAGGTGGGCTACAACGCCGACGTTGATCGCGCCATTGCGATCATGGAAGAGCTCGCGCGTGCCCAGCCGCGCGTCATCGCAGATCCGGCTCCGTCCGCCTCGCTCATTTCGTTCGATGACAGTGGCATTACGCTCGAATTGGGATTCTGGGTGTCCGATCCACTCAAAGGGACGGGCGGCATTCGCTCGGATATCGGCCGCGAACTGTTGCGCCGCTTCCGCACGGAGTCGATCGAGATTCCGTTCCCGCAGCGCGAAGTGCGCATCATCGGGCAGGGCGAGGCGGCATCGGGAAGCGCCGCATAAAAAAAAACGGCCACCGCCGTGCCCGGACGGTGGCCGCTCGTGCGGGGGCGTCAGGCCGTGACGGCGACGATGCCCTTGAGCGCTTCGACCAGCGCCTTGCATTGCGCTTCGGTGCCAACCGTGATGCGCAGATACTGTTCGATTCGACGCTGACGGAAGTGACGCACGATGATGCGCCGCTCGCGCAGTGCCGCCGCGACGGCCGCTGCATCGTGCTGCGGATGGCGCGCGAAGATGAAATTGGCGGCCGAAGGCAACACTTCGAATCCCAGGTGTTGCAGTTCGGACGTCAGACGTTCGCGGCTGGTCATCACAGCATGGCGGGTCTTTTCAAAGTGATCGCGATCTTCCATCGCCACCGAGGCGCCGACGATGGCAACGCGATCCAGCGGATAGGAGTTGAAGCTGTCCTTGACCCGTTCGAGCGCTTCGATGAGGTGCGGCTGCCCGATGGCATAGCCCACGCGCAGGCCGGCCAGCGAACGGCTCTTGGAGAGCGTCTGCGTCACCAGCAGGTTGGGGTGGCGCGCCACCAGCCCGACCGCGCTCTCGCCACCGAAGTCGACGTAAGCTTCATCCACCACCACGACAGCGTCGGGCTTGGCATCCAGCAGTCGTTCGATGTCAGCCAGCGGCAACAGTCGCCCCGTCGGCGCGTTCGGGTTCGGGAAAATCACCGCGCCGGCGTCAAGCGCGATGTAGTCATCGACGTTGATGGCGAAGTCATTCGTGAGCGGTACCTGTTCGTACTCGATTCCGTACAGCCCGCAATACACCGGATAGAAGCTGTACGAGATGTCCGGGAAGAGCAGCGGCCGGTCGTGCTTGAGCAGTGCCATGAAGACGTGCGCCAGCACTTCGTCGGAGCCGTTGCCGACGAATACGTGGTCCGTACCCACGTCGAAATGCCCGGCCACGGCCTGCTTGAGCCGGTCGGCCGACGGGTCCGGATACAGCCGCAGCGTGTCGGCAATCTCGGCGCTCATGGCGGCCAGCGCGCGAGGCGACGGGCCGTAGGGGTTTTCGTTGGTGTTGAGCTTGATGAGCCCGGTGATCTTCGGTTGCTCGCCCGGCACGTAGGGGGTGAGGCGATGAACGATATCGCTCCAGTAGATGCTCATTTGGGTCGGTCTAGTGTGGGTGAGGGGCGCCATGCCGCATGCGGCGCGGGAAGGGCGTCGGGATGGTATTATACCGGGCGGCGCGGTGCGGACCTCGCCGAAACTCATTTTTGACACTCGAACCATCGACATTCGCCATGCGGCAAGCCGACATCACCCGCAACACGCTGGAAACGCAAATCTCCGTGCGCATCGACCTCGATGGCAGCGGCGTCGGCAAACTGGACAGCGGCGTGCCGTTCCTCGATCACATGCTGGACCAGATCGTCCGCCATGGCCTGATCGACCTGGACGTGACCGCGCGTGGCGATCTGCATATCGATGCCCACCACACCGTCGAAGATATCGGCATCTCGCTGGGGCAGGCCTTTGCCAAGGCCGTCGGCGACAAAAAGGGCCTGCGCCGCTACGGCCACGCCTACGTGCCGCTGGACGAAGCGCTCTCGCGCGTGGTGGTCGACCTCTCCGGCCGCCCCGGATTGGTGTTCGACGTGGAATTCACGCGTGCCCGCATTGGTGATTTCGATGTCGATCTGGTGCGCGAATTCTTCCAGGGCTTTGTCAATCATGCCCTCGTGACGCTGCATATCGACAACTTGCGGGGCGTGAACGCGCACCACCAGTGCGAGACCGTTTTCAAGGCATTCGGCCGTGCGCTGCGCGCTGCGGTCGAGCGCGATGAGCGTGCTGCCGGCGCCATGCCGTCCACCAAGGGCGTGCTCTGACCGGCTCGAATCTCCCTGGCGTATTGCTTGCTTGACTGAACACCGGCACGCGAACGTGCCCCGAGCAGCCGCCGCTGACTTATCTTTGCCAGAAACCAATGAGCCGCATGCGAGTCGTCGTCGTCGATTACGGGATGGGAAACCTGCGTTCTGTCGCCAAGGCGGCCGAACATGTCGCGCCGGAGGCGCAGATCGTGGTGAGCGGCGATCCGGCCGAAGTGGCGCGTGCCGATCGCGTGATCGTGCCGGGGCAAGGCGCCATGCACGATTGCATGCGCGAGTTTCTGGCGCGCGGCCTGCACGACGAGGTGCTGCGCGCGGCCGAAAGCAAGCCGTTCCTGGGCATCTGTGTGGGCATGCAGATGCTGTTCGACCATTCCGAAGAAGGCGACACGCGGGGCCTGGGTATTCTGTCCGGCAAGGTCGTGCGGTTTCGCGACGGCATGATGGGCGACGATGGCGTGGCACTGAAAGTGCCCCACATGGGCTGGAACAATATCCAGCCTGCGGCGTCGCACCCGTTGTGGGACGGCATCGAGCAGGACGAGCGTTTCTATTTCGTGCACAGCTACTACTGCGTGCCCGACAAGGTGGCCGATACGGCGGCGCAGACCCAGTATGGGGCGCCCTTTACCTGCGCGGTAGCGCGGGATAATATCGTTGCCGTCCAGTTTCACCCCGAAAAAAGTGCCAAGGCGGGCCTGCAGTTGCTCGCCAATTTCATGAACTGGCGTCCCTGAACGACATCAGCCGACATCCCCCGACATTCGTGCTCCGATGCCAGCCATTCCCGTTCCATTTACCCTCCCCGAACCGACTTTCGCAAGATCATGCTGCTGATTCCCGCGATCGACCTCAAAGACGGCCACTGTGTCCGCCTGCGTCAAGGCGACATGGAGGACGCGACAGTGTTTTCCGAAGACCCCGCCGCCATGGCTCGCCATTGGCTGGAACAAGGGGCTCGCCGCCTGCATCTGGTTGACCTCAATGGCGCCGTGGCCGGAAAGCCCAAAAACGAATCCGCCATCCGCGCCATCGTCGACGAACTCGATGACAGCATTCCCATTCAATTGGGCGGAGGCATCCGCGACCTCGATACCATCGAGCGCTACCTCGACGACGGCGTGTCGTACGTCATCATCGGCACCGCCGCGGTGAAGAACCCGGGGTTCCTGCACGATGCGTGCAGCGCCTTCCCCGGCCACATCATCGTCGGGCTCGATGCGCGCGACGGCAAGGTGGCCGTCGATGGCTGGTCCAAGCTGACCGGACATGACGTCATCGACCTGGCCAAGAAGTTCGAGGACTATGGCGTCGAATCGGTCATCTACACCGACATCGGTCGCGACGGCATGCTCAACGGCGTGAATATCGAAGCCACCGTCAAGCTGGCGCAGGCGTTGCGTATCCCCGTGATCGCCAGCGGCGGGCTGACCAACCTCGACGATATCGAGGCGCTGTGCAAGGTGGAAGGCGAGGGCGTCATCGGCGCCATCACCGGCCGCGCGATCTACGAAGGTACGCTGGATTTTCGCGCCGCCCAGGAACGCGCCGACACCTTGTCGGAGTCGGAATAAAGTTTGAACCATTGCCACCCGCATGCCGCGGGTGGCCGGACCTACCGTCAGAACATGCTCGCAAAGCGCATCATCCCTTGCCTCGATGTCAACGCCGGGCGCGTGGTCAAGGGCATCAATTTCCTCGAGTTGCGCGACGCGGGCGACCCGATCGAAGTGGCGCGCCGCTACGACGAACAGGGTGCCGACGAAATCACCTTCCTCGACATCACCGCCAGCTCCGATGAACGGGACATCATCCTCAACATCGTCGAGCAGGTTGCCGAACAGGTCTTCATTCCCCTGACCGTGGGCGGCGGCGTGCGCAGCGTGGCGGACGTGCGCCGGTTGCTCAACGCAGGCGCCGACAAAGTCAGCATGAACAGCGCGGCGGTGGCCAATCCGGAACTGGTGCGCGAGGCTTCCGACAAGGTGGGCAACCAGTGCATCGTGGTCGCCATCGACGCCAAGCAGACTTCGCCCGGCAAGTGGGAAGTCTTCACGCACGGCGGGCGGCGCAATACCGGGCTCGACGCCATCGAGTGGGCGCGCAAGGTCGAATCCCTCGGCGCGGGCGAAATCCTGCTGACCAGCATGGATCGCGACGGCACCAAGAGTGGTTTCGACCTGGCACTGACCCGCGCCGTGGCCGACGCGGTGGGCGTGCCGGTCATCGCCAGCGGCGGTGTGGGCTCGCTCGGGCATCTGGCCGATGGTGTGTCCGACGGACATGCCTCGGCCGTGCTGGCGGCGAGCATCTTCCATTACGGCGAACACACCGTGCGCGAAGCCAAGGAATTCATGCGTCAACGTGGTATCGAGGTAAGGCTGTGAGCGACAACCGCTGGCTCAATCAGGTCGTCTGGGACGACCAGGGCTTGGTGCCGGTCATTGCGCAGGATGCGCAGACCGGCGAAGTCCTGATGTTCGCATTCATGAACCGCGAGGCGCTCGAACAGACGGCCCGCACCGGCGAGGCGGTCTACTGGTCGCGCTCGCGCCGCAAGCTGTGGCACAAGGGCGAAGAGTCCGGTCATATCCAGAAAGTGCGTGAAATCCGCCTGGACTGCGACAGCGACGTGGTACTGCTCAAGATCGAGCAGATCGGCGGCATCGCCTGTCACACGGGGCGGCGGAGCTGCTTCTTCCAGAAGCTGCTCGGCGACGGCAAGTGGGAAGCGGTCGATCCTGTCCTGAAGGACCCGGAAGTCATCTATGCCAAGGCCGACGCTGAAGCCAGGAAGCCGGCCAAAAAAGAAGGAGGCGCAGCATGATCGACGCTGAAGTCCTGCAACGCCTGTCGGCCACCCTGGCCGAACGCAAGAACGCGCCCAAGGAATCCTCGTACGTGGCGAGCCTCTACGCCAAGGGTACCGACGCCATCTGCAAGAAGGTCGCAGAGGAAGCCGCCGAGACCATCATGGCGGCCAAGGACGGTGACCTGCGCCACATCGTCTACGAAGTGACAGACCTGTGGTTCCACTCGATGATCCTGCTGGCCAAGTTCGGGCTATCGGCCGACGATGTGCTGGCCGAACTGCGGCGCCGCGAAGGCATTTCCGGCATCGAAGAAAAGAACGCACGGGGACAAAAATGAGCGACTGCATCTTCTGCCGCATCGTCAAGGGCGAAATTCCGAGTGACAAGCTCTACGAAGATGATGATCTGCTGGCGTTCCGCGACATTCGTCCGCTCGCCCCGGTCCACCTGTTAATCATTCCGAAACGTCACATTGCGACACTGGCCGACTGCTCGGAGCAGGACGCCCCCCTGCTCGGCAAAATGCTGGCGGTCGTCCCCCGGCTGGCCCGCGAGGCGGGGCTGGCAGAGGGTTTTCGCACCATAATCAATACCGGCAGGGTAGGCGGCCAGGAGGTGTATCATCTGCACGTTCACATCCTGGGCGGGCCGCAGCCGCTGCCTGCAATGCTGAAGCACTGAGGAGCAATACAATGGGTTCGTTGAGCATCTGGCACTGGCTGATCGTGCTGGTCATCGTGATGCTGGTTTTCGGCACCAAGAAGCTGCGCAACATCGGCCAGGACCTGGGCGGTGCAGTCAGGGGCTTCAAGGAAGGCATGCGCGAAGGCGAGGCCACCGGCACCACACCGCCGTCGCAGCAGATCGACAGCAAGACCGTAGACGCAGAAGCGCGCGAGCGGGACAAGGTCTGAGCGAGGTTCCGAGGTCTTTGAGTTCTTGACCAGGAGGGGCGCTTCACCGAGCGCCCTTGTCATTTTTGGCGGACACTTTTCAATCGTTCAATGTTCGATATCGGTTTCTCGGAACTCGTCGTCATCGGCGCCGTGGCCCTGGTGGTCATCGGCCCTGAAGAATTGCCGCGCGTGGCGCGCACGGCGGGGCAGCTCATGGGGCGTCTGCGCCGTTACGTGTCGGACGTGAAGTCCGATATCAGCCGCGAGATGGATGTTTCCGAGTTCAAGCGCATGCAGGAAGAACTCGAACAGTCCGCCCGCGAAATGCGTGAATCGCTCTCGCGCACGGCCGCGGAGTTCCAGCAATCGCTGGAGCGCGAGAAGCAGGAAATCGAAGAGGTCGCCGTCGAGGCGCAACGCGCCATCGCGCCACCGGACGCGCTCGAAGCCGCCGTGAATGCCGCAACCGCCGAAGCCGAAAAGCCGGCCGATGTGGCCGAACCGGCCGCTGTCGAAGCATCGGCCCCATCTGATGCGCCCGCGCCCAAGCCGGCCCGTCGCCGCAAGCGCGCAGCGGTCGCCGAGGAGTCCCCCGAACCGGTCGATGTCGAGGCGGCATTGGCTGTGGGGCCGGCCGCCGATCCCGCGCCGAAGAAGCGTACGCCGCGCGCCAAGGCTGGCGCTGTTGCCCAGCCGGCGCCCGAAGTGCCGCCGGTGGTGGCCGCCGTCATCGCCGCCAGCGTCCCTGCCGCGGTCGAAGCGGACGAGGAAGAGGCTCCTTTCGTCGACGAAAACCAGCTCGACATGTTCGGCGGCAGCGCCGTTCCGCAAAACAAGGGTTAGGGCGCCGTGGAAGACACATTTCTCTCTCACCTGATCGAGCTGCGCACCCGACTGATTCGCGCCTCGGCCGCCGTGCTCATCGTGTTCCTGTGCCTGATGCCGTGGCACAGCGAGATTTACGATCTGCTGGCTCGTCCGATGATGATGGCGTTGCCCGAAGGGACCAAGATGATCGCCACCGGCGTGGTCACGCCGTTCTTTGTGCCCATCAAGGTCACGTTGCTGACCGCTTTCGTGGTGTCGCTGCCGTTCGTGCTGTATCAGGCCTGGGCCTTCATCGCACCCGGACTCTATGCCCATGAGCGCCGCTTCGCCATGCCGCTGGTACTGGGCGGCACGCTGCTCTTCCTGGCGGGCATGGCGTTCTGCTATTTCTTCATCTTCGGCACGGTGTTCAAGTTCATCGCCAGCTTTGCGCCGAAGAGCATCACCCCGGCGCCGGACATCGAGCAGTACCTGTCTTTCGTGATGACGATGTTCCTCGCCTTCGGTGTCACCTTCGAAGTGCCGATCGTCGTCATCCTTCTGGTCAAGACAGGGCTGGTCAGCGTCGCCAAGCTGGTCGAGGCGCGCCGCTATGTGATCGTCGGCGCCTTCGTGGTGGCCGCAGTCGTCACACCGCCGGATCCCACTTCCCAGATCCTGCTGGCCGTGCCGATGATCGTGCTGTTTGAAGTCGGCTTGTTCATTGCGCGCCTGATCGAACGCGACCGCGATCGTCTGCCTGTGCGTACCTGATCCGTATCGAACGGCGACCTTCGGGTCGCCGTTTTTCGCTTGTTGCAAGTACGCTCCCCGAGGAGCCCGTGCATGGACAAAGCAGATCACCACCCCCGCCATCGCCTGGCGCGTTACGCGCGCCTGGGGGTCCGTACGCACATCGCGGCATTGCTGGCATTGATCGTCGTACTGATCGCGCTGGGTATGCTATGGCGCGATGCCATCCGCTATGGCTGGCTCAGTGTGTCCACGCTCGAAGCTGGCGCGCAGTGGGCCCGCAACCAGCATTTCGCCCCGCTGCTGGTGGTGGCGGCCTATGTGGTCGCGGGCGTGTTCTTTCTGCCCTTTACGCCGCTGGTGATCGTCACGGGCGCGGTCTTCGGGCCGCTGTGGGGGTCGGTCTACGCGATCGCCGGCGCGCTCGCCAGTGCCCTGGCGAGCTACGGTTGTGGAAAGGCGGTGGGGAGCGACCTGATCACGCGCTTCGGCGGCGAGCGCGCGCGACACCTCATTCAGCAACTGCAGCGACGCGGCTTCTACGCCATCCTCTTCGTTCGGGTCGTGCCGGTCGCGCCCTTCAGCGTCATCAACGTGGTGGCCGGGGCGTCGGGTATCCGCGTGCGCGACTTCGCGCTCGGCACGCTGCTTGGGATGGTGCCTGGCGTCGTGATTACCGTGGTGTTGTCCGACAGCATAGCGGACATCGTGACGCGGCCGTCGGCGTCTTCCGTGGCGATGGTCGTGCTCGGCGTGGTGGTGCTGCTGCTCGTCGGTGTCGCGGTGCGGCGCTGGATGAAACGCCGCCCCTGACGCCTATGAGAATGTCATCCTGTGTTCCGCTGGATGGTTACTTCTTGAGCAAGGGCTTGAGCGCCGGCCACACATTGTCCAGCACCATCGGCTGTGCCTGTGCCACCGGATGCAGGCCGTCGGCCTGGAATAACTCGCGCTTCTGAGCAAAGCCGTCGAGCAGGAACGGGACCAGCGCGGTCTTGTATTGCTTTGACAGATCGGTGAAGGTGTCGCGGAACTTCTGCGTATACGCCTGGCCGAAGTTCGGCGGCATCTGCATGCCGACGAGCACGATGCGCGCACCAACGTCCTGCGACGCGCGGATCATCGCATCGAGATTGTCTCGCATGGCCTTGAGCGACAGACCGCGCAGGCCGTCATTGGCGCCCAGCTCGATGATGACGACACTGGGTTTTGCGCGGTCGAGCGCGGCACCGATGCGCGACCGGCCGCCGGCAGTCGTCTCTCCGCTGATGCTGGCATTGACGACGTCGTACCGGTAGCCTTCGCTCTTGAGCTTTTTATCGAGCAGGGTGGGCCAGGCCTGTGCCTGTTCGATGCCGTAGCCGGCCGACAGGCTGTCGCCCATCACGAGAATGCTGGCAGCCAATGCGCCGCGAGCGGCCAACAACAAGAGAAGCACAACAATGGATCGACCCATTCAAACGAACTCCGTACCCGTGGTGGAAGTCAGCGGCCTGGCCAAGCGCGTGCCGCTGGCCGATGGCGGGACGCTGGATATTCTGCAGGACATCGGCTTCGCAGTGGGCGAAGGCGAAACCCTGGCGATCGTCGGTGCCTCCGGCTCCGGCAAATCGACCTTGCTGGGACTGCTGGCGGGGCTCGATGTTCCCACTGCCGGCACCGTGCGCCTGCGCGGGCGAGACATTTTTGCATTGAACGAGGACGAACGCGCGCGCGTGCGCGGCGAGACGATCGGCTTCGTGTTCCAGTCGTTCCAACTGCTGCCGGCGCTCAATGCGCTCGAAAACGTCATGATGCCGCTGGAACTTGCTGCGCGTTCCGACGCCCGGACTTCGGCCGCACGCTGGCTCGAACGCGTCGGATTGGGGGCGCGCCTGCATCACTATCCCAAGCATCTGTCCGGGGGCGAACAGCAGCGTGTTGCACTGGCGCGCGCCTTCGCCATGCAGCCAGCGCTGCTGCTGGCCGACGAGCCGACCGGCAATCTCGACGCGGTGACCGGCAAACAGATCATCGATCTCATTTTCGAACTCAACCGCGAAACGGGCACCACGCTCATGCTGGTCACGCACGACGACCAGCTTGCGGGCGCCTGCCATCGGCAGGTGCGGTTGAAGCTCGGGCGTATCGTCGAAGACTCCGCCTCGGTTGGCGTCGCATGAAGTTCGCGGTCTGTCGCGCCCTGTGCGCGCTGATGTTGGTGGCCGCATGCGTGGCACCGCCCACGGCGTGGGGCGCTTCTGGCGACCTGCCGGCTGGCGCCCGGTTCGAATCCGGTTTTTCTCCCCACGGTGACGCACAGGCGATCGTGTTGCACGCCATTGCGTCGGCCGACAGACAGATTCGCGTTGCCGCGTATCTCTTCACCAGCAAGTCCATCGCGACCGCCCTGGTCGAGGCTCGCCAGCGCGGTGTGGACGTGCGCGTGGTGGCCGACGCCAAGGAGAACCGCAAGGGCTTCACGGCCGTGCGCTATCTCGCGAATGAAGGCGTGCCGGTGCGCCTCAACGGACGATACGCAATCCACCACGACAAGTTCATGGTGATCGACGGCGAAACGGTCGAGACGGGCAGCTTCAACTTCACCGCGGCCGCAGCGACCAAGAATGCCGAAAATGTCCTCGTCCTGTATGACGTGAAGCCGCTGGCCGAAAGCTACCTGCGTGAATGGCAGCGCCTCTGGGACGAGGCCGAAGACATGCCGCCGGCATTCTGATCCGGCGCCTCACAGGAGAACACCGAGCATGGCGCAAAAGCGCACGCAACAGGCCATCCAGTACACGGTAGAGGCCCACTCACCGTCGGCACACATCTTCCGCGTGACACTCACGCTGGCTTCGCCCGCGCCGGCGGGAGAATCTTTCATGTTGCCGTCGTGGATTCCCGGCAGCTACATGATCCGTGAGTTCGCCCGCAATATCGTCACCGTGCGCGCAATGCAAGGCCGGCGAGAGATCGTGCTGGTCAAGGACGACAAAGACACCTGGCGGACACAGGGCAAGCTCGACGCGGCGACCCCGCTGGTCGTGGTGTATGACGTCTACGCGTGGGACCTGTCGGTGCGTTGCGCGCACCTGGACGACACGCATGGTTTCTTCAACGGCACGCAATTGTTCTTGCGCGTGGTGGGACGCGAATCGCAAGCCCATGTCGTCGACATCCGCCGGCCGCAAGGCGCTCGATTCCGCGACTGGTGCGTGGCGACCACCTTGCCACGAGCCCGTGGCGCGGGGGCGGCTCCTGCGTATGGCTTCGGGCTCTATCGCGCAGCCGATTACGACGAACTCGTCGACCATCCGGTCGAGATGGGCACCTTCGAGCTCATCAAGTTCAAGGCGCATGGTGTGCCACACGAAGTCGCCGTGACCGGGCGTGTACGCTTTGACGCCCAGCGCCTCGCGCGCGATCTGCAACGCATATGCGAATGGCACATCGACCTCTTCGGCCAACCGGCGCCATTTTCGCGCTACCTGTTCCTGGTGATGGCGGTGGGAGACGGTTACGGCGGTCTCGAACATCGCGATTCGACCGCACTGATCTGCTCTCGCAACGACTTGCCCGTGACCGGCGTGGCCGACACTCACGAGCGCTACCGCACTTTCCTCGGCCTGTGCAGCCATGAGTACTTCCACTCATGGAACGTCAAGCGCATCCAGCCCGCGGCATTCCGCCCGTATCGGCTCAACGAGGAAAACTACACCCGGCTGCTGTGGGTGTTCGAAGGATTCACTTCGTACTATGACGACATCGCGCTGGTGCGCAACGGGTTGATCTCGCGCGACGAATATCTTGCGCTGCTCGCCAAGACCATTGCCGGTGTCGAGCGCGGCACGGGACGTACGCGCCAGAGTGTCGCTGAATCATCGTTTGAGGCCTGGACCAAGTACTACCGTCAGGATGAAAACAGCCCCAACGCCATCGTCAGCTACTACACCAAGGGCTCGCTGGTGGCAGCCGGGCTGGACCTGACGATCCGCGCGGCCACGCGCGGGCGCAAGTCGCTTGACGACGTCATGCGTCATCTCTGGAATGCGTACGCACTTGGCGGGCGCAGCGTGGCGGAGGGCGAGATGCCGGCGATCGTCGAAGCGGCCACGGGCGTCGACGTGCGCCGTCAGATCCTCGCCTGGGCGGAAGGGACGGAAGACGTTCCGCTCGACAAGCTGCTCGCATCCTTTGGCGTGACGCTCACGCGCAAGCGGGGCGGGCTCTCGTCGGGCCTGGGCATGAAGACCAAGGCCGAGAACGGCACGCTGAAGCTGGCGAGCGTACTCGACGACGGCAGCCTGCAACGCGCGGGGGCGTCGGCGGGCGACGAACTGGTGGCGCTCGATGGTCTGCGCGTGACAGGCAATAACCTCGACGTGTTGCTTACGCGCTATCAGCCGGGCGACAGCTTCGAGCTGACGCTGTTCCGCCGCGATGAATTGCAGACCCGCCGTGTGACGCTGGATGCGCCACGCGTGGAGGAGTGCACGCTGGCGGCGGATGCCAAGGCCGCTGCCGCCACGCGCCGCCTGCGCGACGGCTGGCTTGGCACCGAATAGTCGCCGGCCGGTCAGCGCGACTTCATGTAGGCCACGAGCTGATCGAGCGCCGTACCCCAGCCGGTGTGGAAGCCCATCTGTTCGTGGCGGTCCTTGTCGCCGCCATCCTTGTGGCGCGCCCAGGCGCTGTAGCGCGTGCCGCTGCCTTTGGGTTCGATGAGGATGGTGGCGGTGAAGAACGGGTTGGCGGTCGGACGGAAGTCCGGCCCGAGCGTGTCGGTGAACGTCAGCCTTCGGTTCTCGACGACTTCAAGAAAGCACCCTTCATTGGGGAAATCCTTCCCCTCTGGTGAGCGCATGACGGTGCGGAAGAGACCGCCCGGACGCAGGTCGATCTCGCAATCGACCGTCTGCCAAGGCGCGGGCGTGAACCAATGCTTGATGTGTTCCGGCACGGTCCAGGCTTGCCAGACGAGTTCCGGACGAATATCGATGCTGCGTTCCAGCAGTAGGTCGCGCTGTGGGTCGAAACCGGGTGCAGGGTTGTTCATCTGAGGTCTCCTCTATCGGGTGGCCTCACAGTGTAGATGGCGTTGCGCGATCTTACTGTTCCTTCTGCGCGGACAGCGCCGAACCATTCCACTCCAGCCATTGCGCCTTGCCATGCCAATCGGCCAGTACCCAACGCTGGCATGCTCGGCCGTCTACGTTGAGCTCATGGCGGGCAGGGCGATGCGTATGGCCGTGGATGAGTACGGCAGCGCCGCTGTCGTGGAACGCGCGCTCCACCGCGCCGGCGTTCACATCCATGATGCCGACGTCTTTCTCTTGCTTGGCCATTTCGCTCTTGGCGCGCAGGTCTTCAGCAATCTTGCGGCGCACCGCCAGCGGTTGTGCAAGGAATTGAGCTTGCCATGCCGGGTTGCGCACCATGGCGCGGAACTGCATGTAGGGCAGATCGTCCGTGCACAGACTGTCGCCGTGCATCAGGATGGCGGGCGTGCCACCCAGTTCAATCGGATACGGCTCCGCGACGATGCTCACGCCGGCGCGCTCGGCGAATACCGGCCCGAGGAGGAAGTCGCGATTGCCCACGATCACGCGGATATCCACGCCGCTATCGGCGACCGCGCGCAGGGCGTCCGCCATCTGCGCGTTGAAAGGGTTTTCGAGATCGTCGTCGCCTGCCCAGTATTCGAACAGATCGCCCAATATCCACAGCGTCTCGCACTCGTGCGCCGGACCATCCAGAAAGCGCAGGAAGGCATCGGTGGTGGCGGGTTCGGCCGGGTTCAAATGCAGGTCGGAGATGAAGCGGATCATGGTGGGTACAGGATTGGCGAGGAAAAGGGCGCGTGGTGCGCCCCGATACGTGGCCGGCAAGTGAGCCCTGCCGGCCGCCGCAGTCGATCAGAGCACTTCGACCTTCTCGATGACGACGTCTTCGGTCGGGACGTCCTGGTAGAAACTGCGCTTGCCGGTCTTCACGCCCTTGATGGCGTCGACCACGTCCAGGCCGTCGGTGACCTTGCCGAACACGCAGTAGCCCCAGCCTTGGGTCGATTCGTTGCGGAAGTTCAGAAAGTCATTGTCGGCAACATTGATGAAGAACTGGGCGCTGGCCGAATGGGGATCCTGCGTGCGGGCCATGGCGATGGTGCCGCGTTCGTTCTTGAGGCCGTTGCTGGCCTCGTTCTTGACCGTGTTGGGCGCCGGCTTCTGGCTCATGTCCGGCAGATGGCCGCCGCCCTGGATCATGAAGCCGTCGATCACGCGGTGGAAAATCGTGCCGTCGTAGTGGCCGGCCTGGGCGTAGGCCAGGAAGTTCTTCACCGTTTCCGGCGCCTTCTCTTCGTTCAGTTCAAGCGTGATGACGCCCTTGTTGGTATGGATCTTGATCATGGTCGATTCCTTTGCGCGAAGCGCATTCAGGGGGTTGGACTATAGGTGAATCGTGCTGCCGCCCCGCGGCCTTGCCGGCCGCGAGGACTGCGGGTGCGCAATATTACTGCCTGACGGTCGCGGTGGCTGTTGCGGACAACCGGCACGACGCGCCCGGCTGGCTTACTTGCCCGTGCCGCTCACCAGCGTGGCGCGCTGGATGATCACCGGCGTGACTGGCACGTCGCCCATGCCGCCGACGTTGCCGGTACGGGCGATTTCGATCTTGTCGATGGTGTCCATGCCGTCAATGACCCGGCCGAATACCGTGTAGCCGTAGCCGTCCGGGCTGGGGTAGTTGAGCGAGCGGTTGTTGACCGTGTTGATGAAAAACTGGGCGGTGGCCGAATCCGGGTCGGACGTGCGCGCCATGGCGATGCTGCCGCGTACGTTGCCCAGCGTGTTCTTGGACTCACTTACGACCGGAGCGCGGGTAGGCTTCTGCGTCATGTCGGGCGTAAACCCGCCGCCCTGCACCATGAAGCCGCGGATCACGCGGTGGAAGATCGTGCCGTCGTAGTGCTTGTCGGCGACGTACTGGATGAAGTTGGCGACGGTCTTGGGTGCCTTTTCCGGATACAGCTCGACGGTAAAGTTGCCCAACGAGGTCTCGAAGCGCACGCGCGGATTGTTGGTCACGGTGGGGGCCGCGCCTTGCGCAGCCGCCGTGCCGGTGCCGCTCGCGGGGACGTCGGCGGCTTGCGCCGTCATCAGCGCGCTGGCGCTCAGCACGACGAAGGCAGCCGCCGTGCGCAGCAGCGCACGCAGCGAGAATGAGGGAACGGTTGCGGCGATGTTCATGCGTTTCCTTCTAATAAAAGTCCATGGGCGGCCACTCGCTCGACGGGCCGGCCAGGATGCAGACCGTGCGGGCTTCCGGATGTTCCGTGCGGCGGCGTGGCCGGATGGCACGGGGAACCGGGCGAATAGTACTTGAGCCGGCGACAGGTGTGCGCGCGGCCGCGTCTCGGGCGCAACGTCCGGCCGGCGGCGCATGTGTTAGAGTCGCCGAGATCAATTTACCCTGCCGCTGCGGGGGATGGCCGGGATGGAGCCCGGCAGGCGCCTCGTCACGGGGCCCCCGCGGCTGAGACACGCAATGCTCAAGATCCACAACTCGCTGTCCCGCAAGAAAGAAGAATTCGTTCCCATCGAGCCCGGCAAGGTGCGCATGTATGTGTGTGGCCTGACGGTCTACGACTATTTCCATATCGGCAATGCGCGCACGCTGACGGTTTTCGACATGGTCTATCGCTGGCTGCGCAGCGAAGGCTTCGATGTCAAATACGTTCGCAATATCACCGATGTTGACGACAAGATCATCGATCGCGCCAACAAGAACAACGAGCCGATCGAAAGCCTGACGGCCCGCATGGTGGCTGCCATGCACGAAGACACCGACCGCTTGCTGCTGCTGCGCCCGTCGAGCGAACCGCGCGCCACTGGCCACATCGACGACATGCTGTCGATGATCGGCAGGCTGGTCGAGCGCGGCAAGGCCTACCCGGCCGACAACGGCGACGTGTACTACGCGGTGCGCGAGTTCCCCGGCTACGGCAAGCTCTCCGGCAAAGCCATCGACGATCTGCGCGCTGGCGAGCGCGTGGCCGTGGACAGTCACAAGCGCGATCCGCTCGACTTCGTCCTCTGGAAGGCAGCCAAGCCGCACGAGCCGCACTGGCACTCGCACTATGGTGAAGGCCGCCCGGGCTGGCATATCGAATGCTCGGCCATGAGCCACGCCGAACTGGGCGAGACCATCGACATTCATGGCGGCGGCTGGGACCTGCAATTCCCCCACCACGAAAACGAGATCGCGCAGAGCGAGGGCGCCTCGGGCAGGCCTTTCGTCAATTACTGGATGCACGCAGCGTTCCTCAACATGGACAACGAAAAGATGTCCAAATCGTTGGGGAATGTTTTCACCACGCGCGAAATCCTCGCCAAGCTCGACGCGGTGCAGGGTGGCGAGGTGGTGCGTTTCTTCCTGCTGCGCGGCCACTATCGTTCGGAAATCAATTACACCTGGGACACGCTGCAAGACGCGCGCAACTCATTGCTGGCGCTGTATACCGCGCTGCGCGACGTCACGCCCGCGGATGTCGCCATCGACTGGAGCAACCCGTTTGCCGCGCGCTTCCGCGACGCGATGAACGACGACTTCAACACGCCCAATGCCTTTGCCGTGCTGCACGAACTGCGCGGCGAGGTAAACCGCACACGCTCGCACGAACTGTCGGGCCTGCTGCGCGCACTAGGCGGCACACTCGGCCTGTTGTCGCAGGATCCGCGCGCCTTCGTGCATGGCGCAGTTGCCGGCGGTGACGACGCCGCCCGCATCGAAGCGGCCATTCAGGCGCGAATCGACGCGAAGAAAGCGCGCAACTTTGCCGAAGCCGATCGCATCCGCGACGAACTGAAGGCGCAGGGCATCGTGCTGGAGGACGGCGCCGGCGGCACGACCTGGCGGCGGGCATGACGGGTACGCGCGGGGATTGCCTGCCCGCGCAGACATTCTTGAGATGGCTTCATCGGGAGGCGGGTCTTGAAGGTCTATCTGGTCGCAAACCCCAAGGGTGGCGCGGGCAAAAGCACCGTGGCAACCAATCTCGCCGGCATGCTGGCGCACCGCGGCTGGCGTGACGGCAGCACCCGCGTCATGCTCGGCGACGTCGACCGGCAGCAGTCGTCGCGCTATTGGCTGGAGCGCCGGCCGAGCTCGGCCGCGCCGATCACCAATTGGGAGATCGCGCCCGGCCAGCCCGCCAAGCCGCCGCGCAGCACCACCCACGTGGTGCTCGACACACCCGCCGGTCTCCACGGCGACAAGCTGAAGAGTCTCCTCAAGCAATCCGACTACGTGCTGGTGCCCGTACAGCCGTCGATGTTCGATCTGCTCGCGACACGTGCCTTCTTCAATGAACTGGCCGAGCTCAAAGCTGCGCGCGGTGTGGATGTGGGCATCGTGGGCGTGCGCGTCGATGAACGTACGCGGGCGGCGGAGCAATTCCATCGCTTCATCGAGTCGACCGGGCTGCCGCTGGTAACGTGCCTGCGCGATACGCAGGTCTATGTGCAGCTTGCGGCCCATGGGCTGACGGTGTTCGATGTGGCAGCGCATCGGGTTGAGAAGGATCGGGCGCAATGGGCGGCCATTGATGAGGCGTTGGTGTGATGCGCATGAGGGTTTTTGTGCGTTGCTTTGAAAGCCCCTTGCTTGTCTGAGGCTGTGTTCGTCAACGGCAGTCTCCGCTGCTGATGCTTGATGGCCGCGAGTTGGTTCCAAAGGGACATGCATTTCCCGCGTGGCGGCTTCCTTTCGAGAACCCTTTCCTTGAGCATTGGCTTTGCGGACTCGGTCTCGACTGCTGATGCCCGACGGCCGGGAGTTCGTCCCGGCGGCCGAGTCACTTTCTTGTTATCGACAAGAAAGTAACCAAAGAAACGACCCCAACATCGCCGCCGGCCTACGGCCGGTCCCCTGCGCTACTCGTCAAGTCAGGCGGCTGCGGAACTCGTCGCTGCGCTCCTCAGACAGTCCTCGCCGACCCGCTACGCGGGCGACCTGACTTGTCTGCATTGCTCGGCGGCTCA
>NZ_JBGVSA010000030.1:0-41127 GCF_041807905.1 Uliginosibacterium sp. sgz301328 | reverse complement strand
ATTCGGCACCTGCGCCATCACGGACGCGCAAGACAATACAAGGCCGCTACCGACCGCCCACGCGCGTGCGTGCTTTCCCCTACCCATCATCAGTGATCCTGCCCCGTTTGTTTTTGTGGGCTACACCGTCTTAGCGGCGCAACCTTGTGCGATGCAGGGTATTGGGCGCCTACGTGCCGATCAACATCACAGCCCTATGTGAACGTCAGTCATTTGATGCGTGTCATGGGCGTATGCGGCACTTGTTACAAAAGAGCCAACACCCTTGGTCTGCAGTGAGAAACGCCTTACACCCTTTGGTCTGTATTGTTTGTTGCGCGAATCAATAGCGCCGGCATCGCCGCCATGGTGTCTTGCGCCGTTTGTGTAGGAGTTTTCCTTTTGCATATGCCGATTGCGTCGAATCAATGGCGCGATGGTTCCCGCAGGAATGATCTGGTGTCCCTCCGCTTCACGTGGAGCTGGGGGAGGAGGGAATTCACTTGGGAGAGACGTGATGAACAGGATTCTCCGCGCCGGACTGAGCGTTAGGTGGTACGACGGCGTGGATATTCAAGTCGGAACGAGATTCGTGCTAGGCAAAGAGGGGGCTTAGTACGGAGTCCCATATGGCCTGTGAGGCGACGTCATTGGGCGAGGAGCCGCGTCTGCGGTATGTGCATCGTGGATGCGAGCGAACATGTCATGTGCATTTGTCGCTCTTCCGTGATCGGCACGCATGCGTCCGCAGCAGGACCACTATCTTTCGCCACGGGTGATGTCGTTGCATCGAATACGCTCGCCTCTGCGGGCGGGATGCCCGATTCACATTGGCGTATCTGGAAGGAAATACGGATGAAGGGTGTCATTCAACATGCAATATTGGCCGCAATGGTGTCGGCCTGTGCTTCTGTTGCGGTCTCCGACAGCGTTGTCGAATCGCGCACGGCATTTGCGAGCCCCCTCCGTCACATGCTCGGCGCTCAGTAAAGGTGCTTCGCTCGGCACCACAAAAACAAAACGCGGCCCATGGGCCGCGTTTTCGTGTGCCGATCGGCGCGAATATCTATCGCGTCTTATCGACGACGCAATCCACACCATACCGCACGCTACCGTCTTCCCGCACTTCCTTCACCAGACCGTGGATGTCGGTTTCGAAACCGGGGAAGCGTTCGTTGAAGGTGCGGGCGAACTTCAGGTAGTCGACGATCGTCTTGTTGAAGCACTCGCCCGGGATCAGCAGCGGAATGCCCGGCGGATAGGGCGTTACCAGCATGGCAGTAATGCGACCTTCGAGTTCGTCGATCGACACGCGTTCGATCTCGCGGTGCGCCATGCGGCTCCACGCGTCGGCCGGACGCATGGCCGGGACCATGTCCGACAGGTACATCTCGGTGGTCAGGCGGGCCACGTCGTGCTGCTTGTAGACGTCATGGATCTGCTGGCACAGCTCGCGCAGGCCGATGCGCTCGTAGCGCGGATACTTGGCCACGAACTCCGGCATGATGCGCCACAGCGGCTGGTTCTTGTCGTAGTCGTCCTTGAATTGCTGCAGTTCGGTCACCAGCGTGTTCCAGCGGCCCTTGGTGATGCCGATGGTGAACATGATGAAGAACGAATACAGGCCGGTCTTCTCGACCACGATGCCGTGCTCGGCCAGATACTTGGTGAGGATGCCGGCTGGAATGCCGCTGTCATCGAAGTCGCCGTCGACGTCCAGCCCCGGAGTGATGATGGTGGCCTTGATCGGGTCGAGCACGTTGAAGCCTTCGGCGAGGTTGCCGAAGCCGTGCCAGCGTTCGTTGGCCTTGAGCGTCCAGTGTTCGCGCGTGCCCATGCCGTCTTCGGCGAGGTAATCCGGGCCCCACACCTTGAACCACCAGTCGGTGCCCCATTCCTCGTCGACCTTGCGCATGGCGCGGCGGAATTCCATCGCTTCCTGGATCGACTCTTCGACCAGCGCGGTGCCTCCAGGCGATTCCATCATTGCGGCGGCCACGTCGCACGAGGCGATGATGGCGTACTGCGGGCTGGTGGAGGTGTGCATCAGATACGCCTCGTTGAAGGCGTGCATGTCGAGGTGGCGCGTCTCCGAGTCCTGCACGAGAATCTGCGAAGCCTGCGACAGACCGGCCAGCAACTTGTGCGTGGATTGCGTGGCGAACACCATCGAGTCCTTGCAGCGCGGGCGACCTTCGCCGATGGCGTGGTAGTCGCCGTAAAAGTCGTGGAAGGCGGCGTGCGGCAGCCAGGCTTCGTCGAAATGCAGCGTATCGATCTTGCCGTCGAGTTCTTCCTTGATCTCTTCGACGTTGTACACCACGCCGTCATATGTGCTCTGCGTGATGGTGAGCACGCGCGGCTTGGCGTTCTTGTCGGTGGCGAACGGGTTCTTGGCGATCTTCTTCTGGATGTTCTCCCACTTGAACTCGCTCTTCGGGATTGGCCCGATGATGCCGTAGTGGTTGCGCGTGGGCATCAGGAAGACGGGGATCGCGCCCGTCATGATGATCGCGTGCAGGATCGACTTGTGACAGTTGCGGTCGACCACCACGATGTCGCCCGGCGCTACCGTCGAGTGCCACACGATCTTGTTGGACGTGGAGGTGCCGTTGGTGACGAAGAACAGGTGGTCGGAGTGGAAGATGCGCGCGGCGTTGCGCTCGGATGCGGCCACCGGACCGGTGTGGTCGAGCAGTTGGCCGAGTTCGTCGACGGCGTTGCAGACGTCGGCGCGCAGCATGTTCTCGCCAAAGAACTGGTGGAACATGTGGCCGACCGGGCTCTTCAGGAAGGCTACGCCGCCCGAGTGTCCCGGGCAGTGCCACGAGTACGACCCGTCGGATGCGTAATGCGTCAGCGCGCGGAAGAACGGCGGCGGCAGCGAATCGAGATAGGCCTTGGCTTCGCGCACCACGTAGCGAGCGATGAACTCGGGCGTGTCTTCGAACATATGGATGAAGCCGTGCAGTTCGCGCAGCACATCGTTGGGGATGTGGCGCGAAGTGCGTGTTTCGCCATAGAGAAAGATGGGGATCTCGGCGTTGCGGAAGCGGATCTCTTCGACGAAGGCGCGCAGCTCGGCGATGGTCGAGTCGGCCTCGTCGGAGGAGAACTCTTCGTCATCGATCGACAGGATGAAGCACGAGGCGCGCGACTGCTGCTGAGCGAAGGAAGACAGATCACCGTAGCTGGTGACGCCCAGGACCTCCATGCCTTCGTCTTCGATCGCCTTGGCCAGCGCCCGAATGCCGAAGCCGCTGGCGTTTTCCGAGCGGAAGTCCTCGTCGATGATGAAAATGGGGAAGTGAAAACGCATGTCGGCTCGCCTCGAATCGCAAATGGCAAGACAAAAGAAAAACGCGGCCAACAGGGGCCGCCGCGGGAAGCGCGCATGATAGCGCACACACCGGGCCGTGCGCGTTTGATTTTTGTTGCATCCGGGCCGATCGTGTGCGGGCCGGCCCCGCATGCCGATTGACGGCGGCCGGGTTGTTGCCGCCGACTCCTCTCTATAGTCAGCCTGTCTTCGACTGCCATGCCCGCGCACCGGCCGCGCGAGTCGGAGACATTCGCAGTGAAACCCGGGAGATTCCACATGACATTCCTCTTTCGCCAGGGGCGTCGCTGCCTCGGCATTGTCCTTGCCCTGACGGCGCTCGCAGCATGCGGCCAACGACACGAAGCGCCAGCCATGGCGGCGCCGGCCCCATCGGAAGCGGTGTTGGCTGATGCCCGCACGGCCGCCCCGGCAGCCAGCGAAGCGCCGGCCCGGCGGTACATTGCGCTCAAGTACGCGCTGACCGTCGAGAATGATGCCGATACCCTCGAGCAGAGTTGGAAAGGCGTTTTCGCGCGCTGCCGCGAGTTGCAGTGCGACATCCTCGAAGGCTCTTTCGCCCGCAGCCGCGATGGTGGCTCGCCGCAAGGTGTGCTGCGCGTGCGCATCGCCCCCGACAAGCTTGACGAACTCCTTCACGCCGCCGAACAGAGCGGTTCGGTCGTGGCCTCGACCATGACCAGCGAGGACAAGACCGCCGAGGTCATCGACGTCGAAGCGCGCATCCGCAACATGACCGAACTTCGCGATCGCTTGCGCGCCATGCTGCAGAACCGCGCCGGCCCGCTCAAGGACGTGCTGGAGGTCGAGCGCCAACTGGCCGATACGCAATCGCAGATCGATTCGCTGGCCGGCGTGCGCAAAGCGCTGGCCGCCGAGACGGAGAAGACCGAAGTCACCCTGCGGTTCGTTGCGCGCGGCCGTTTCATCGATGCCGGCAAGGTGTCGCCGCTGCGCGAGGCGTGGGACAACATGGCGGAGGTGTTCCTGGGCAGCGTCGGCTCCTTGATCATCTTTGTCGCCGCTGTGGTGCCGTGGCTGGTGATCGTCGTTCCGGTGGTCTGGCTGCTGGCCCGTGCCTTGCGCCGTCGGCGGGAGCGCAGGGCGGCAAGAAAGGCGGAGTGAGCGGCGCAGGCCCGCTGCTCGGGAGTTGTCTGGTGGTGCTGCAAGACTGAGCCGGCGGGCACGCCGTCTACTATCGTTGACGTGGCATATGCGGCGCGACGGACCTGCTTCGGGGAACGTCGTTTGCTGGCGAACGGGCTGCATGGCGACCTGCATGTATCAGTCACCGATGGGGAGACGAATGTGATCAGCAAGAACACGATTTGCCTGTGGTATGACGGCACCGCGCTGGAGGCCGCCGAGTTCTACGCCAAGACCTTTCCGGATAGTGAGGTCAAAGCTGTCATCCGTGCGCCCGGCGACTATCCCGCGGGCAAGGAGGGCAATGTCCTGGTGGTTGAGTTCACCGTGATCGGCATCCCTTGCATCGGGCTCAATGGCGGGCCGGAGTTCAAGCACAGCGAGGCATTTTCGTTCCAGGTTTCGACGGAAGATCAGGCCGAAACCGATCGTTTGTGGAACGCCATCGTTGGTAACGGCGGTCAGGAAAGTGAGTGCGGATGGTGCAAGGACAAATGGGGGCTGTCGTGGCAGATCACCCCGCGAGTACTCATGGAGGCCATTGCCGACCCTGATCGCGCTGCGGCCAAGCGCGTGTTCGACGCGATGATGCCGATGCGGAAGATCGACATCGCAACCATCGAGGCCGCCCGGCGCGGCTGACGCCTCGCGCTTCAACGCTCTTCGGTCTGCATCTGGATCGTGGCGCCCCGGTGACGCGGGGCGCCCGACGATAGGGTGGCGTGCCGTGATATACACGGTGCTTTACCGTGCCCCCCACACTCCATGCAGATTCGCCCCGCTCAACGACAAGACCATTCATTGCTGCTGGATATCTGGCAGCGTTCCGTTCGCGCGTCACATGACTTTCTGTCCGAGCAAGATATTCAAACCTTGCTGCCCCTCGTGCGCGACATGGCGTTACCGAACCTCGAGTTGTGGGTGCTGTGCTCGGACACGGCCGCACCTGTCGGATTCATGGGGCTGGATGGCAACAAGCTCGAAGCCCTGTTCATTGCGCCGTCATATTTCGGGCAAGGCGGCGGCAAGTTGATGGTCGAGCACGCGCGGCGGCTCAAGGGGCCGCTGCGGGTGGACGTGAACGAACAGAATCCGGGTGCCGTCGCCTTCTATCTCGCGAACGGCTTCAAGGTGGCAGCACGTTCGCCAGTGGATTCCCAAGGCCAACCGTTTCCGCTGCTGCATTTGTGCGAGGCCGATCAGAGCGTGTCCTGAGTCGAGCGCGCACGACAAAAGAGCCTTGCCGAATCTGGCAGGGTTTTTCCACGCGGTATTGCGCTTTGACCTAAATGAACTTCGTCGCCTGGCGATGCAGGTTCAGGGACGGTTCGTGTTGGCGAATTCCTGGGTCTTGGCGTCGGTGGCTGCGGTGTCCCGCACGGCGATCCCCGCCTTGAGCGCATTCACATCGCGGGCTACGACACGGGCTCGTGGGTCAAGTTCGCTCGTGATCTCCACCTTGTCTGCCTGTGTGCGCCCCGTCTCGACCTTCACGGCCCGCAGCGTGTTGGCAGCGTCGACGATGAACACGCGCTCGCCGCCATCGCCGTGCTGAATGGCGGCGGCGGGAAGAACCAGCGCCTTGCGCTGCGTGACGAGTTTGCCGGTGACACGCAGCCCGGCCTTGAAGCGCGACTGCGCGGGCAGGTCGACGTAGGCGAGCCCTGCGCGGGTGCGCAGGTCGATCGTGGGCGAGAGCAGACGCACGCGACCCTTGACCTCGTCGCCCAGCGGGCTGCTGATGGTGACCTCCTGGCCCGGCTCCAATTTCAAGAGGATTTCTCCTGGCACTTCGGCCCGCCATTCGAGGCGACCCTGCCGGATCAGGCGGAACAGTTCCGTGCCCGCGCGTACGATGTCGCCCTCGCCGATACTGCTCGACGAGATGAGTCCGTCATCGGGTGCGAGCAGGCGGGCAGCGTCCAGCTTGAGCTGCTGAGCCTTGAGTCGCGCACGAGCGGCGGCGAGGCGCGCCGTGGCGGTCTGCCGCTGGGTTTCGTATTCGGCCAGTTCCTGCTGGCTGACGCCGCCGGAGGCCACCAGGCGCTTGGCGCGTCCGAGGGTGGCTTCGGCCTGGGTCTGCGCCGCCTCCGCTTCGACGAGCTGGGCGTTTACGGTTTCCAGTTCGGCTTCGACACTGGCCGTATCCAGCAAAGCCAGTACTTGTCCCTTGCGCACGAAATCTCCGACGCTGACCTGCATGCTGGTCAGGCGCAGGCCGCCGATCTCGGCGTTGATGTGGATTTCCTGCCACGGCATGACGTCGCCCTGCACTTCGATACGCTCCGGCCACATTTCGGTGCGCGGCTGGACCAGGCTCACGGCCAGCGGCTTTGGCGGTTCGGCTGCTGCGACGGGCGCGTTGTTGGCGGGAGCGGGCGCCTGGGCCAGCGTGGGCCCGGCTTGGGTGAAGCAGGTGGCGGTGGCCAGCAGCAGCGCGCTCACCAGTCGTAGCCGGCGAGGCGTGCTGCCCAGTACTTTGGGGGAAGAGAAAGCGGCGGATGTCATGAGGCGTGTGCGCTGGCGTGAGTCGCAGTCCCCGGCGCGGTCGGCGCCGGCTGTGCATGAATCGTTTCGGGCTCGTACTGGGCACCGCCGCCGGTTGCGCGGTTGAGTGTGATCCAGGCCTGGAGGCGCTCCTTTTGGACGCCGAGCAAAGTCTGTCGGGCGCTCAGCATGACGCGTCGCGCGTCTTCCAGTTCGAGCAGGTTGGTGGCGCCTTCCCGGTAGCGATGTTCCACCGAAACGAAATACTGTTGGTACTGGCTGGCGGCCTGCCTCGCGTTTTCGGCGCGCTCGTGCGCGGCGGCGTAGCGCGTGAGCGCGTTCTCCACGTCCTGGATGGCGCTGCGCGCCTTGGCCTTGTAGTCAGCCAGCGCCTCGTCGTAGCGCGCCTGGGCCGCCTTGACCGCGGCTTCGCGACGGCCCCCGTCGAAGATCGGCAGGCTCAGCGACGGGCCGAAGGACCACGTGCCCAGCGACAGGCCTCCGCCGCCGCTGCTGCCGGTGACCGAATAGCCAAGCGAACCGCTCAGCGACAGGCGCGGGTAACGATCCGCTTCCGCTAGTCCGATGTCCGCCGACGCCGCCGCCAGCGTGCGTTCGGCCGCGCGTACGTCGGGGCGCTGCATGACGGCTTGGGCCGGGATGTCGACATCGAAATGACGCGGCTCGGGCAGGCGATCCAGGCCGGTCGGCGAAATCGCGAGCAGGCGGGCGAGTTCCGGCCGCGCCATGCCGGTGAGCCGGGTGATGAGGTTTTCGAGTTGCTGGCATTGAGCGCGCGTGCTGGCCAGCCCGGTGCGCGCTTCTGCCACCGAGGCGGTGCTGCGGATCGCCTGGTAGGGGGCGGTGAAGCCCGCGGCCACACTCTCGGCGGTGAGCTTGCGGGTGGCTTCGCGCGAGTCGACGTCCTGCTCGCTCAGCGCCAGGTCGGACTGGCAGGCGCGGTAGCTGAGGTACGCGTCGGCCACGTCGGCGGCCAGGCTCACGCGGGCATCGGCCAGCGTCGCCAGGCGTGCTTCTTCGCGGGCCGCGGCGCCTTCCTTGCCGCGAGCGACGGCGCCGAACAGATCCACTTCCCAGGATGAGTCGAGCGAAAACCAGCCGCTGTTGGTCGGGCCGGATGTCTTGCTGGCGTCAGCACGCGTTCCGCTTGCATTGGCGTCCGAGCTCGGGCCGGCTGCGGCGTTGGCTTGCGTGTGATAGGCACGTGATTCATTGAGGCGTGCGATGGCCGCTTCGAGTGTCGGGCTGTACTGGAAGGCCGTGTCGACGAGCTGATCGAGCGCCGGGTCGGAGAGTTCGCTCCACCAGGCGGCCGGCGCTGGCTGGGTCTTGTCGCTGCCGACCACCGGCGAGGTCCAGTCGGCGGGCACGTCTTTGCCGGAGAACTGCGGCGTGCGGTAGTTCGGGCCAACGGTCGTGCATCCGACCAGCAGGAAGACAATACAGAGCGCGCTGCGGCGGGCCGCCGGCGCGGTACGGCTGAACATTCTTGATCCTCATTTCCTGCAGGGATGGGGGCTGTGCGCGGGGCATGCCGACTGCCCTGGGCTTAGGGGCCCGATATCGCTCAGAGGTTCCTTCCCCTCGGACGGCAGGCTGAAAGATGCGTCTCCGCCCGGGGTGTGTCAAGCCCGATAGCCAGACGGCCGGCGGCCGCGAAAAACAAAGCCCCGCCGGGTATGACCCGACGGGGCTCGATACTTCATCCACTACGGCTTGGAGCTTAGATTTTCGGGAGGGTGACGCCCGTCTGGCCTTGGTACTTGCCGCCACGGTCGCGGTACGAAGTCTCGCAGACCTCGTCCGATTCGAAGAACAGCATCTGTGCCACGCCTTCGTTGGCGTAGATCTTGGCAGGCAGCGGCGTGGTGTTGGAGAACTCCAGCGTGACGTGGCCTTCCCACTCGGGTTCGAGCGGGGTGACGTTCACGATGATGCCGCAGCGGGCGTAGGTGCTTTTGCCCAGGCAAACCGTCAGCACCGAGCGCGGGATGCGGAAGTATTCGACGGTGCGAGCCAGCGCGAACGAGTTCGGCGGGATGATGCATACGTCATTGGTGATATTGACGAACGTGCCTTCGTCGAAGGCCTTGGGGTCGACGATGGTCGAGTTGATGTTCGTGAATACCTTGAATTCGTTGGCGCAGCGTACGTCGTAGCCGTAGCTCGAGGTGCCGTACGACACGATGCGATGGCCGTCGACGCTGCGCACCAGTTCCGGCGCGAAGGGCTCGATCATGCCCTGCTGTTCCGCCATGCGGCGGATCCACTTGTCTGATTTGATGCTCACGTCTGCGTGACCTTGAAAGCGAAATCGCGCGATTTTAGCGCGAAACCCGCCGCAGCCTTGATTTTCTGAGCTTGATGGCACGCAAACGGCCGATCGGCGGCCGTCTGTGCGGCGAGTCCGTCAGGTGTTCTGCACCACGATGTTGGGGAACTTGCCCCGCATGTCGCGCTGCTTCTCGGCGATGGTGATGGCGACCTTGCGGGCGATGGCGCGATAGGCATCCGCCAGCGTGCTTTCGGGGTCTGCGATCACCGTCGGCTTGCCGGCGTCGGTCTGTTCGCGGATGCGAATGTCCAGCGGTAGACCGCCCAGGTACGGCACGCCATAGTCGGCGCACATCTTCTCACCGCCGCCACTGCCGAAGATGTGTTCGGCGTGACCGCAGTTGGAGCACACATGGATGCTCATGTTCTCGACGATGCCGAGGATCGGAATGCCGACCTTTTCGAACATCTTCAGTCCCTTGCGCGCATCGAGCAGGGCGATGTCCTGCGGCGTGGTGACGATCACGGCGCCCGTCACCGGTACGGTCTGCGCCAGCGTGAGCTGGATGTCGCCCGTGCCCGGCGGCATGTCGATGACGAGATAGTCGAGGTCGTCCCATCGCGTCTCGGTGAGCAACTGGCGCAGCGCCTGCGTGGCCATCGGGCCGCGCCATACCATGGGCTGCTCGACATCGACCAGGAAGCCGATGGAGTTGGCCTGCAGACCGTATGCGGCCATCGGGTTCATGGTCTTGCCGTCGTCGGTGGTGGGTTGCTGCCCGGCGAGCCCCAGCATCTGGGGCTGCGAGGGGCCGTAGATGTCGGCATCGAGAATGCCGACGCGAGCGCCTTCGTCGGCCAGTGCCAGCGCCAGATTGGCCGCCGTGGTGCTCTTGCCCACGCCGCCCTTGCCGCTGGAAACCGCAATGATGTTGCGCACGCCCGGCAGCAGTTTCACATTGCCTTGCACCGCGTGCGGGACGACGCGCGAATTCACGCTCACCCTGACCGGCTGTTCGCCGGCCAGTGCCCTGGCCGCCTGTTCGATCTGCGCGGCGATGGCCTGATGCTGGCTGCGAGCGGGATAGCCCAGTTCGACGACGATCTCCAGCGCACCGTCGGCCGCCGTCGCGGACTTGATGGCGCGCGCTGCGGCATAAGACTTGCCGGTGTTGGGATCGAGTAGCTGGCCGAGGCTGGCGGAAATCTGGTCGGGGGTCATAGGGCGAGGGCGATCCAATACAACGGGCGGGGGCACGAATTCTAGGCTCAAGGCGCCGGGCGGGGAAGCCCGATCGCCTGAGCCGCCGGGCTGCGCCTGCCGGCTCGGACCTATGGCCAGTCGGGCATCTGGTAAGATGCTGCGTTCTTTACGGCCCCAATAACGACATATTCCGATGCCGAGTTATCCGCACCCCATCCTTGCCCGCGAGGGCTGGCCTTTCATTGCCATCGCGCTGGTCCTGGCGCTGGCTGTCACGTGGTTTGCCAACGCGTGGATTTCGATTCCGTTCTGGATTCTGTTCGTTTTCGTCGTGCAATTCTTCCGTGATCCTGCGCGCCCCATTCCGGGCGATTCGCACACGGTCAATTCGCCCGCCGACGGCCGCATCGTCGCCATCGAGCCGGTGCACGACACGTATCTCGACCGCGAAGCGCTGAAGATCAGCGTGTTCATGAACGTATTCAACGTTCACTCCAATCGCAGCCCCGTCGACGGCGAAGTTCGCCGCAAGTGGTACAACCCGGGTGCTTTCGTCAACGCGGCGCTGTCCAAGGCGTCCACCGAAAATGAGCGCAATGCGCTGTGGATCCGCACGGTTGGCGGTCACGACGTGACCTGCGTGCAGGTCGCCGGCCTGGTGGCGCGGCGCATCCTCTGCTACGTGGATGCCGGGGCGAGCCTGGTGCGTGGCCAGCGCTACGGTTTCATTCGCTTTGGTTCGCGCGTCGATGTATACCTGCCGCGAGATTCGCGCGTGCTGGTCACCATCGGCGAGAAGGTTTCCGCCTCTGCAACGCGCCTGGCGGAGCTGCCCTGATTCAGATTGACTCGTCCGAGGACTAAGAGCGTGGCTACATCAAGATCGATCGTCGGAGCGGAACGCCGCCGGCGCGGCATTTACATCCTGCCCAACCTGTTCACCACCGCGGCGCTGTTCGCCGGCTTCTACGCCATCGTGCAGGCCATGAACGGGATGTACGAACAGGCCTGCGTGGCGATCTTCGTGGCCATGATCCTCGACAGTCTCGACGGACGCGTGGCACGGATGACCAACACGCAAAGCGCGTTCGGCGCCGAATATGATTCGCTGGCCGACATGGTGTCGTTCGGCGCGGCCCCGTCGCTGGTGATCTACGAGTGGGCCATGCGCGACATGGGCAAGCTCGGCTGGATCGCCGCCTTCGTCTATTGCGTGTGCGCGGCGTTGCGCCTGGCTCGCTTCAATACGAACATCGCCATCATCGACAAGCGCTTCTTCCAGGGGCTGCCCAGCCCGGCCGCGGCGGCGCTGGTCACCGGTTTCGTGTGGCTGATGATCGACACCCAGGTCGACCCGGACGCAGTGCGCTTCCTGGCCTGTGGCGTGACCATCTTCGCCGGCATCTCGATGGTCACCAACGTCTTCTTCTATAGTGGAAAGCAGATCAACCTGCGCCGCACGGTGCCGTTTGCCGTGGCGATCCTGTTCGTCCTGATCCTGATCGCCGTGTCGAGCTACCCGCCCGGTGTGCTGTTCGGCGTGTTCGTGTGCTATGCATTGTCCGGCTATGTGATGACGGCCATCCGCTGGTTCCGCCGTCGTGGCACGCGCACCGGCCGTTATTCGGAAAAGCAGTGAAATCATGAGTAAAGAACACCTCGTCATTTTCGACACCACCCTGCGCGACGGCGAGCAAAGCCCTGGCGCTTCCATGACGCGCGAAGAAAAGCTGCGCATCGCGCGCCAGCTCGAACGCATGCGCGTCGACGTCATCGAGGCCGGGTTCGCGGCAGCGTCCAATGGCGACTTCGATTCGATCCGCTCGATCGCCGAGGCCATCCGCGAGTCGACCGTGTGCTCGCTGGCCCGCGCCAACGAAAACGATATCCGCCGTGCCGGCGAAGCGATCCGCCCGGCAGCGCAAGGGCGAATCCACACCTTCATCGCCACCAGCCCGATCCACATGGAGAAGAAGCTGCGCATGACGCCCGATCAGGTCGTCGAGCAGGCCGTAAAGGCCATTGGCTGGGCGCGCGAGTACACGGATGATGTGGAGTTCTCCGCCGAAGACGCCGGGCGCTCGGAAGTCGACTTCCTGTGCCGCATCTTCGAGCAGGTCATCAAGGCTGGTGCCAAGACCATCAACGTGCCCGACACCGTAGGCTACAACCTGCCGGAGCAATTCGGCTCGCTGATTCGCACGCTCATCGAGCGCGTGCCCGGCGCCGACAAAGTGGTGTGGTCAGTGCATTGCCACAACGATCTTGGGCTGGCCGTGGCGAACTCGCTGGCCGCCGTGCGCATGGGTGCGCGCCAGGTGGAATGCACCATCAACGGTCTGGGCGAGCGCGCCGGCAATGCGTCACTGGAAGAAGTCGTGATGGCGGTGCGCACGCGCGCTGACATCTTCCCGGTCGAAACCCACATCGACGCGACGCAGATCGTGCCGGCTTCGCGTCTGGTGTCGCAGGTCACCGGTTACCCGGTGCAGCCGAACAAGGCCATCGTCGGCGCCAACGCCTTTGCCCATGAATCCGGCATCCACCAGGACGGCGTGCTCAAGCATCGCGAAACGTACGAGATCATGCGTGCCGAAGATGTGGGTTGGGGCGCCAACAAACTGGTGTTGGGCAAGCTTTCCGGCCGCAACGCGTTCCGCGCCCGCCTGCAGGAACTGGGCATCGAGGTGGCGTCCGAAGAGCAACTCAATCATGCCTTTGCGCGCTTCAAGGAACTGGCCGACAAGAAGCACGAGATCTTTGACGAAGACTTGCACGCGCTGATGTCGGACGAAGCCGTGACGCCGGCCGATGAGTATTACAAGCTGCTCGCATCGCGCGTGCATTCCGAAACCGGCGAAGTCCCGCTGGCTGCGCTAACGCTGTCGGTCGGGGGCGCTGAGGTAAAGGTCGAATCCTCTGGCTCCGGCCCGGTCGACGCCGCATTCAAGGCCATCGAACAAGTAGCCAAGAGCGGTTCCGAACTCCTGTTGTACTCGGTCAATGCCATCACCACGGGGACCGATGCACAGGGCGAAGTCACCGTGCGCCTGTCGCATGGCGAGCGCGTGGTCAACGGTCAGGGTGCGGATACCGACATCATCATCGCGTCGGCCAAGGCGTACATCAACGCGCTAAACCGCCTGCATTCCAATGCAGTGCGTCTCGATCCGCAGGGCGAGACGGTCTAATTTCACGTCAGTTATTCCCTCTGCCGTAACGTGCAGAAACGGCCCCGTGCGATATCGCACGGGGCCGTTTTTCTTTGTGCTCTCGCTGTCCGGGCATTTGTTCGCTTGGTTCATTCGGCTGAACGCGCGACGTCGTTACGCTGTCCGGCATGACTCGGAGCGATGCGACGCAGTTGCTCCAGTAATGCCAATGACATCAATGTAACCCTGCTCGAAGCCCCGCCCAGCGCGGGTTTCGAAAACTTGTGGCGATTTCATCGCGATCTCCGTTGCCGCGTCACAACACGCGTGTTAGCGTGAAATTACGGTCATGAACAAAAGTTCAACTAAATGAACTAATGAGCCGAGGCTGGAGGGTATTTATATGTCATCAAAAGAGGAGACAAAAATGGGTTTGCCAAGAATCAAGCATGTGCGCGCGTATTACATGGGCGGAGCGACCGCGCAGAACAAGGCTGCAGGAGGGGGCGACTACCACGATCAGAAGGGCGGTCACTGGATCGACGACCATATCGCGACGCCGATGAGCAAGTACAAAGCGTATGAACAATCACGTCAATCGTTTGGCATCAACGTGCTGGGTACGTTGATTGTCGAGATCGAGGCTGACAATGGCGTGACCGGATTCGCTATTTCGACGGGCGGCGAGATGGGCTGCTTCATCGTGGAAAAGCACTTGAATCGCTTCATCGAAGGCAAGTGCGTCTCTGACATCAAACTGATCCAAGACCAGATGCTCAACGCCACCATGTATTACTCCGGCTCGGGCGGGGTGGTGATGAATACCATCTCGTGCGTCGATCTGGCGCTGTGGGATCTGTTCGGGAAAGTCGTTGGATTACCCGTGTATCAGTTGCTCGGTGGCGCCGTGCGCGATGAACTGCGCTTCTACGCAACGGGCGCGCGCCCGGATCTGGCGCAGAAGATGGGCTTCATAGGCGGCAAGATGCCAACACATTGGGGCCCCCACGACGGCGACGAGGGGATTCGAAAGGACGCCGCGATGGTAGCCGAGTACCGCGAAAAGTGCGGCCCGGATTTCTGGCTGATGCTCGATTGCTGGATGAGCCAGGACGTCAATTACGCCACCAAGCTGGCGCACGCTTGCGCCCCGTACAACCTCAAATGGATCGAAGAATGCCTGCCGCCGCAGCAGTTTGAAGGCTACGCCCAACTCAAGCGCAATGCGCCGCCGGGGATGCTCGTCTCCACCGGCGAACATCACGGCACGCTGCAGTCGTTCCGCACGCTGGCCGATACCGGTGTCGACATCATGCAACCCGATGTCGGCTGGTGCGGTGGATTGACCACGCTGGTGGAGATCGCCGCCATCGCCAAGTCGCGCGGGCACCTGGTGGTACCGCATGGGTCATCCGTCTACTCGCATCACGCTGTCATCACTTTTACCAACACGCCATTCAGTGAGTTCCTCATGACGAGCCCGGATTGCTCGACGATGCGTCCGCAATTCGACCCTGTCCTTCTCGATGAACCCGTTCCCGTAAACGGCCGCATCCATAAGTCGGTGCTCGACAAGCCAGGCTTTGGCGTAGAGCTGAACCCCGCGTGCGAGAAGTTCCGGCCTTACACGCACTGATTCGTATCGTCGGGCGGGCATACGCACGGCGTCGGCCCGCCCTAGAGGCTTTCATTCGAATCCTGGACGACAGGAGGGAGTTGTCATGTCTACTATTCTCGATCAGGCCGTCACCAAGACACGCTGGCGACTGATCCCGTTCATGCTGGCGCTGTACATTCTCGCTTTCCTGGACCGGGCCAATATCGGCTTCGCCAAACAGGCCTATCAGATTGACACCGGCTTGAGCAACGAGGCCTACGCGCTCGGCGCGGGTATTTTTTTCGTGGCCTACGCCTGTCTGGGTGTGCCGGCCAATCTGCTGATGAAGAAGTTCGGCGCACGCATGTGGATCGGCCTTACGACCCTGCTATGGGGCTTTCTGTCGGCAGCCATGGCGTACGCCGACACGGAATGGAAATTCCTCGCGGTCCGTACCCTGTTGGGAGCCGCCGAGGCGGGTTTCTTTCCCGGCATGATCTATCTAGCATCGCAGTGGTTTCCGCAGAACGTGCGTGCCAGCGTCATGGGGCTGTTCTACATGGGGGCACCCCTGGCGCTGACGCTGGGCTCGCCCTTGTCCGGCATCCTGCTCGAAATGCATGGATTTGGGGGACATCCCGGCTGGTACTGGATGTTTGCCATCGAGGGATTGCTGGCAGTGGTCGCGGGTGTATGGACGTTCTTCTATCTCGACGACGCGCCGGCCGAGGCGCGCTTCTTGTCGATAGACGAAAAGCGCGCGCTTATCACGCAGCTCAACAGCGAAGAGACCGTCGGCAAGGCTGCGTCGCGCATCACCGATGCCATCGGCAACGCCCGCGTGTGGCACCTGGCGATCATCTACATGATCATTCAGATCAGCGTGTATGGCCTGATCTTCTTCTTGCCCACACAGGTGGCCGCCCTGATTGGCAAGAACGTGGGCTTCACAGCGTCGCTGGTGACGGCGATCCCCTGGGTGTTTGCCTTGCTTGGCACGTACTACATCCCGCGCTATTCGGACCGCACGGGCGAGCGCCGCAATATCGCCGCGCTGACCTTGCTGATCGCGGGGCTGGGTATCGGCGTATCCGCCCTCGCGAGTCCGCTGATCGCCATTGTCGCGCTGTGTTTTGCAGCAGCGGGCTTCATTGCGGTCCAGCCGGTATTCTGGACCATGCCCACGGGCATGCTGACCGGCTCGGCACTCGCGGCCGGCATTGGGTTCGTCAACATGTTCGGCGCGGTAGGCGGTTTCCTGGCGCCACAAATACGCGTCAAAGCCGAGACCGCATTCCAGAGCCCGACGGCAGGATTGCTGGCACTGGCCGGCATCACCGTTCTTGGCGCGCTGGCGATCATGGCGCTAAAGAAACCCAATCCCAAGAGCGTCGCTGGATGAGCGACCAGAGCCATACGTGCTGACATCAGCACGCCTGGCCAACCGTCGTGCGGCGGTTGGCCGTCTTTACTTTCACTGGATATAGATCATGACATGCATTCCTCATAATCCATTCAAAGCAGCCATCCAATCCGGACAAACACAGCTAGGGCTGTGGGTGACGTGCGCCAACGCCTATGTAGCCGAGATTTCCGCGGGCGCGGGGTACGACTGGTTGTTGATGGATGCGGAACACGGTCCCAACGACATCCCGTCTTTGCTGCTGCAGTTGCAGGCGGTGGCGCCCTACCCGGGCCATCCGATCGTGCGGCCGGCCAATGCCGATCCGGCCCTGATCAAGCAGGTGCTCGATATCGGCGCGCAGACCTTGCTGATCCCCATGGTCGACACCGCTGAAGATGCCCGCAACGTCGTGTCAGCGATGCGTTATGCGCCGCGCGGCATACGCGGTGTCGGCGCCACCATCGCCCGCGCGTCGCGATGGGGAAGGGTGCGCGATTACTTGCAGCGCACGGAAGAAGAACTGTGCCTGCTGGTGCAGGTAGAAACGCGCCGAGGGCTGGAGAACCTGGACGATATCGTGTGTGTCGAGGGTGTCGATGGTGTCTTCATCGGCCCTGCAGATCTTTCGGCGTCATTGGGGCATCTCGGCGACGCAGGGCATCCAGACGTACAGGGAGCCATTGAAGATGCCATCAGGCGTATCCGGGCGGCCGGCAAGGCGGCGGGATTTCTCGCGCCAGACCCCGATATGGCAAAGAAAGCGTTGTCTTGGGGCGCGAATTTCGTGGCGGTGGCGGTCGACACCATGCTGTACACGCGAGCGCTGGCGGACGCGCTTGAGCCCTTTCGCGGCGTTACGGGCGACAGCAAGGGACCTCTTTCGTATTGATTCTATGCGCGTGGCCGCCAGTGTCGGCGCCCGTTAGAATGGCGCGAAGTCTGGCGGCGCGCCCGCTCGCCGCCGGGGTGTCGACACGTTTCCGCACAGGTGGAGAGAGTGGAAAAACGCAAGGGCAGCGCGGTACCGGCGTTGGACAAGGTAATCGGTATCTGCGAATTTCTGAGCGACGCCGGCAACGCCACCTTCAGCCAGATTCAGCAGGCCCTGGGCCTGCCCAAGAGCAGCACACACGGCTTGCTCGGAGCGATGCTGCACCACGGTCTCCTCCGGCAGGACAAGGACAACAAATACAGCCTCGGGCTCCGTTTCTATGAATTCGGCAACAGGGCCATCGCCCAGTTCGACATTAGAAAGGAGGCGATGCCCTTTCTGTATGCCCTGAGCCAAGAGACGCAGCTGACGTGTCACCTGGGGGTGCTGCAAGGCGTGGAGGCGATCTATCTTGCCAAGCTGGAAAGCTCTCAGCCCATTTCGATCAAGAGTTGGGAGGGCAAGCGCCTGTCGCTACATAGCTCCTCCGTCGGCAAAGCGCTGATCGCGTGGTGCTCTGGGGACGAAATCGATGCGCTGTTTCCGAACGAGGCTTTGCCGGTTTACACGGATACCACCTTGCCGACGCGCACTGCACTCAAGGCGCAACTGGAAGTCATTCGTCAGCGTGGCTGGGCGATGGACGATGGCGAAGACATTCCGACCCTGCGTTGTATCGCAGCACCCGTCCACGATGCGCACGGCAAAGTCATAGCCGCGATTAGCGCGGTTGGCGCAGCATTCCAGATCCCCGATCAACGCATCGAAGAACTGGCGATCCTTGTACGTGCGGCTGCGATTAACTTGTCGACGGTCATGGGATTCAACGCCTACTGACTGTCGCCGTAGCGCGCGAGCAGTGTCATCGGCGCTGTTGGACCCAACGCAACGCGCACCGTGTGGCCGCTGCCGGGCGCCACCTCGCATCGTGCGCCCTCCATGTTCTCGACATGTTCGATGACGACGTCACGCGTCGCATTCGGTGAGACGACCTCCACACGGTCGCCGACAGCAAAGCGGTTCTTCACCTCCAGCGTCGTCAGTCCGCTCGCTTCGTCATACGCCAGCCATTCGCCGACGAATTGTTGTCGCGCGTTGCCAGAGGCGCCGCTGGCGTAGTTCTGGTAGTCCTCTGCGCGGTGGCGTTGCAGGAATCCATCGGTATAGCCGCGGTTGGCGAGGCCATCGAGACGGCCGACCAGGCCTGTGTCGAACGGCTTGCCGGCGATCGCATCGTCGATGGCGCGTGCATAGAGCTGGGCGGTACGGGCGACGTAATAGTGCGACTTGGTGCGGCCTTCGATCTTCAGACAATCGACGCCGATGGCGACCAGTCGCTGTACGTGCTCGATCGCGCGCAGGTCGCGCGAATTCATCAGATACGTGCCGTGTTCGTCTTCGGACAACTCCATCCATTCGCCGCCGCGGCGCTCTTCTTCTTCCAGCAGATACACACGATCCGCTGCCGCGTGGCGCGGCACGTGTTCGCCTTCCGGTGTGAGCCTGGACTCGGTCATGCGATAGCTCCAGCGGCAGGCGTTGGTACAGGTGCCCTGGTTAGAGTCGCGGTGGTTGAAGTAGCCGGAGAGCAAGCAGCGGCCGGAATAGGCGATGCACAGCGCGCCGTGCACGAAGACTTCGAGTTCGGTGTCGGGGCAGCGTTGGCGGATCTCTGCGATTTCGTCGAGCGAGAGTTCGCGCGACAGGATCACGCGCGATACGCCGATCGAATTCCAGAAGCGGACGCTGGCGTAGTTGACCGTGTTGGCCTGCACCGAAAGGTGGACGGGCATGTCAGGCCACGTCTCGCGGACCATCATGATCAGACCTGGGTCAGCCATGATGAGCGCGTCCGGCCCGAGTTCGACGGCCGCATGCAAGTCGTTGATGAAGGTGTCGACCTTGCGGTTGTGCGCCATCAGATTGACGGTCAGGTAGAAGCGCTTGCCAGCGGCGCGGCAGGCCTCGATCCCTTCGCGCAGGAAGCCGGTGTTGCGGAATTCATTGTTGCGCGCGCGCAGGCTATAGCGTGGCAGGCCCGCATACACCGCGTCGGCGCCGTAGGCGAGGGCGTAGTTCAGGGCGCGCAGCGAGCCGGCGGGGCTGAGGAGTTGGGGGCGCTTCATGGCAACGAGATGCAGGACAAAGCCTGCGAGCTTGCCAGTGTTTTCCGGAGTGTCCTTTGCGCCAGCGCGTGTCGGCGCACCGCAGCCGGCGTGTCGTGACGATTCGTATCAGTTGCGCGGCGCGCGCCAGACGCTGATGCCGAATTCGGCCAGCAGTTCGGCCGTTTCAAACAATGGCAGGCCCATGATGCCGGTATACGAGCCCCGGATTCCGGAGATGAATACCGCCGCATGCCCCTGGATGCCGTAGGCGCCGGCTTTGTCGAAGGGCTCGCCGGTGGCGATGTAGTGTGCGATGTCCTGTTCGGACAGCGGACGCATGGCGACCGTGCTGACCGACAGCCGCGTCGCGAGGCGACTGTCGTCAGCCATGGCGATGGCCGTCAGCACACGGTGCGTGCGTCCCGACAGTTGGCGGAGGATGGCGGCTGCATGTGCCGCGTCGTCCGGCTTGCCGATGATCTCGCCGTCGACTTCGAGCGTGGTGTCGGCCGACAACACCGGCAGGCGGGGCAGGTCGCGCAGGGACAAGCGTCGCACTCCGCCTTCGGCCTTGATGCGCGCGATGCGCTGCACGTAAGTCACCGCGTCTTCGTTGGGCAGGACATCCTCGGCAACGTCGCTGTCATCTTCCTCGGGTGTGGCGCGAAAGCGCAGTTGCTCGAAACGGATGCCCAGTTGCTGCAGCAATTCACGGCGCCGCGGGCTTTGCGAGGCGAGGTAGAGATCGGCGGTCATGCGTGGGCGATCATTCGCGGTGATACGGGTGGTTGTTGAGCAGGCTCCAGGCGCGGTACAGCGCCTCGGACAACAGCACGCGCACCATGGCGTGGGGCAGCGTCAGGCTGGAGAGGCGGAGCTTTTCGTGGGCGCTCGATTTGAACGCGGGGTCGAGGCCGTCGGGCCCGCCGATGACAAAGGCAACGTCATCACCTTCCTGCATCCAGCGGCCCATGCGATCGGCGAGCTGGCGCGTGGTGAGGTCGTCGCCGCGTTCATCCAGCACCACCAGCCGGCAGCGCGAAGGAAGCGCTGCGCGCAGGCGTTCGGCTTCGGCGGCCATTAAGGCAGCAGGCGGTTTGCCGGAGGCGCGCGGCTCGGCCTTCACTTCGACCAGCTCCATAGGGCAGTCGCGCGGCAGGCGTTTGGCGAATTCTCTATAGCCGGTTTCGATCCAGTCCGGCATGCGCGTGCCGACGGCGGCGATGATGAGCTTCATGTGCAGGCGCGATTGGCGGCGTTAGCGGCCTGGACGGCGGCGGGGATCGTCACCATGGCGTGCAGCACCCGCTGGCCGTGCTCGAACATCAGGAGTTCGCCCGGCGCGAGCCGCGTCCAGTTTTCGTTGTCGGTGAGCGGGGCGGTGGCGATCACCGCAACGCGATCGTCTGGCGTGGTGACGGTGGTGAAGTCGATCGTCAGGTCGGCGTCGATCAGGTGCGCCGTCGAGAACGGCCACTGCCTCACCAGCGTGTACAGATTGGTTGAGCAATGCGCGAACAGCGCCTGTCCGTTGGACAGCAGGTAATTGAATACGCCGAACTGCGTGATCTCTGCCGTGATCTCGGCCAGCGCGGCGAATAACTCTTCCAGCGGCGGCTGATGTGCATAGTGTTCGCGCAGACGCTGCATGATCAGGCAGAACGAGGCCTCGGAGTCCGTGCTGCCCACCGGCTGATAGGCGCCCGCGAAGGTCGGCGAGAAATCCTTGAGGTCGCCGTTATGCGCGAAGATCCAATGCCGACCCCACAGTTCGCGCATGAACGGATGGCAGTTTTCGAGCAATACCGAGCCCTGCGTGGCCTTGCGGATATGCGATATGACGTTCTTCGACTTGATCGGGTAGCGCTTGATCAGCTCGGCGATGGGCGACGATGCTGCCGAGGCGTTGTCGATGAACAGACGGCAGGCCTTGTCCTCGAAGAACGCCACGCCGAAACCGTCGGCGTGGTGATCCGTGCCGCCGCCGCGCGCGGCGAAGCCGGTGAACGAGAAAGTGACGTCGGTGGGTTGGGCGCAGTTCATGCCCAGCAGTTGGCACACGGCGAATGCTCCAGCGGTGCTTAGGACGTATTCATGCTGTTGCAGCAAGGCTGGGAACGAGGCTCACGTGCCGCCATTCGTCCCATCGAGGCCTCTCGCGACAGACCGGGAACACGTTCTCAGGCGGATTCCATGCTGGCTTCTTCGTCAGCCAGAAGCTTGCGGCGACGCGCCGGCGTGGTGGCCCACAGTTCTTCGAGGTTGTAGTAGGCGCGCACGGCGGGTTGCATGACGTGGACGACAATGTCGCCCAGATCGACCAGAACCCATTCGCCAGTCTCTTCGCCTTCGACGCTGATGACTTCGCCGCCTGCGTCGCGGACCTTTTCTTGTACGTTGCGCGCCAAGGCTCGCGTCTGTCGGTTGGAGTCGCCGCTGGCGATGACCACACGGTCGAACAGCGACGTGAGCTTGGTGGTGTTGAGGACTTCAATGTCGCGCGCCTTGATGTCTTCCAGGGCGTCGACGACGATTTTCTGCAGTTTGCGGATATCCATGCGGGCGTGCAGCTCCGATTCAGTAGAGGTGATGAGTTTCAATATAGTCGAGTACGGCATCCGGCAACAAAAACCGGGCGCTGCCGCCTGCCGCCAGCGTGGCGCGGATGCCAGTGGCCGAAATGTCCAGCGCCGTCATGTCGAACGGCACAATGCGTCCGGCAGGGGCGGTCAGATCAGCGGCCGAGCCGTGTGCGGTACTGAACAGGCTCGCAAGAACCGGACCCATGATCGCGGCGTCCAGGCTGAATCCGGGGCGCGTACCGGCGGCGATATGTGCAAGCGGCAGGATTTCTTCCCACTCATGCCATGACGGCAGGCCCAGGAAGGCATCCGCGCCAAGGATCAGTACGAGGGGACGGGCCGCGCCCAGCTCGGTGCGCAGGCGCCGCAAGGTGAGGACGGTGTAGCTGGGCGATTGTCGAACGACTTCACTGTCGTCCAGTTCGTAACCCGGCACCCCGGCGATAGCCAGCCGCGCCATGTTCAGGCGATCTTCGGCCCCGGTGCCCGGCTGTTCGCGGTGGGGCGGCTGCCCTGCCGGGATGACGCGCACGGTGGCGAGCCCGAGCGCATCGCGCGCTTCTTCGGCCAGCCTCAGGTGCCCAAAGTGGATCGGGTCGAACGTGCCGCCGAGAATACCCAGCGGCCCGGCAACATGCTCAGACATTGGCATTTACTTCGGCACGCGCGCCCAGGTCGCCGAAGATTTCCTTGATGCTGAAATAGACGGAGCAGAGCATCACCGACAGGCCGACCATCAGCACGGCCAGCATCAGCACCACGCCGAGGATCTGCGAGGCCATCGCGGCAAGACCAACGATCTGCGCGAGGAGCAGCAGGGCGACGATAGAGCCGACCGTGAAGACGCTGAAGGCGCCGACGTTCCGCCAGCACGCGATGATGCTGAATACCATCGACTTGAACGGCGGGACGTCGCACAGCCCGACCAGTACTGGCGCAAACCACAGCGCCATCTGCACTGGCAGCGCGCCGACCAGCAGCAGGATGGCTGTGCGGCCCAGCAGCACGCCGGAGTTGGCCGCGGCGATCTGCGTGGCTGCGTCCACGTCGGTCACATTGCCCAGATCGGCCGGGAGCGGGCCGAAGATCAGATTGCCCAGCACGTCCGCCAGCAATCCCAGGGCGACGCTTGCGACGACCGTGAAGACCCACAGGCGAATCAGGCCCTTCACGTGGATGCGGATCTTGCGGGCGCGTGGCGCATTGGGCGGCGAGACGTTCTGGTCCACCGCGCGGCACAGCAGGTAGATCCAGATCTGCATGGGCAGCATGAGCAATGTGCCCAGGATCGGCCCGACGATGGGAATGCCCCAACTGAGCAGTGCCAACAGCCAGTAGCAGGGCGCCAGCAGCATGATCATGCGCGGGTTGCGGCGCCACAGGGCGACGCCATCGATGAGCCAGGCCCAGCCACGCGATGCGGGCAGGCGATGGGCTTGCAGGGGTTCTTGGGACATGGTCGCGGTCAGGGGGGCGGGACGTCGTCGTCCTCGCCAAACATATCGAGGTAAGCCTCGCGCAGCGCTCCGATGCCGACCGGGATCAGTACCAGGATGCCTAGCCCGGCGGGGATCAGGGCAATCAGGAACAAGGTATAGATCATCAGGCCGAACAGCAGCGTGGCGCCGAGGTTGCGTACGCTGGCGCCGAGCGACAGGCGCATGGCGTCGAAAGAAGGGGTGCTGCGGTACATGACCAGGGCCGGCGCGCAGATGAGGGCGAGGATCATCAGGGCAAAGAACACCCCGACGAAGACCCAGCCAGTCATGATCATCGACACCAGTGCCATGGCGCCCGACAACAGGCCGCTGAGTGCGCCGCCGAGCGCCGTGCCGAGCAGCCCGGCGAGCAGGCCCCCGGTCAGGGCCAGCACCGTGACCAAGGACATGAGCACGAGCGGGATGCTGTAAAAGATACCAACCAGCGCCAGATTGCCAAGATGGCGGCGAAGGCCGTCGAAGAGATTCTCGAATCCGATCGCCTTGCCATGAGCCTGGCGTTCGGCCGCGGACAGCATGCCGCCCATGAACAACACCATCAGCACCGGCGCGGCCATTGGGCCAACCACCGGCAGAGGCACGACCAGCGTCGACACCAGCGCCATGACCACGAAAGCCACCAGCGCCATCAGCAGCCAAACGAACGGATGGGCGATGAACATGCGCCAGCCGGCCGCCAGCCAGTCTACCGCGCGTGCCGCATGCACGCGGCGCGCCTTCGGGTGGCGATGCGCAAACACGGAAACGGAGTGGGGCTGGTTCATGCGTGATGGGGCGTAAGAAAGACGCGCATTGTATCGTGAAGGCCGCGTCCGTCGCAGACTTGGCGCCGCTGGCGCATCGCCCGTAACAGACCGTTGTCCCATGGCGGGATGATTTCCGATAAAATTACTCGGGTAATGGGCTTCGCACCTGCGGAGCGTGCAACGAACCGGAGCAAAACATGAGCGTGCAGGACACTATCCGCGAAACCGTCACCAGCAACCCCGTTGTGCTTTTCATGAAAGGCACGCCGCAATTCCCGCAGTGCGGTTTTTCTTCGGCGGCGGCGCAGATTCTCAAACTGTGCGGCGTGAACGATTACGTGGCGGTGAACGTGCTGCAGGACCCGGAAATCCGCCAGGGCATCAAGGAATATGCCAACTGGCCGACCATCCCTCAATTGTATGTGGGTGGCGAGTTCATCGGCGGCAGCGACATAATGAAAGAAATGTTCCAGTCGGGGGAATTGCAGACCCTTCTGGACGGCATCAACAAGTAAGCCGGATGACGGCATGAAAAAGGCGACCCGGGGGTCGCCTTTCTTTTTATATGAGCCCGAAGGCGGTCATTTTTCGAGCTTTTCGGTCGCCTTGCGGCGAGCGCAGTTCTCCTTGGTGCACTCGGCGTACATGTGCATGGCGTGGTCGCGGAGCTTGAAGCCGCGTTCCTGCGCAATCTGCTTTTGGCGCTCCTCGATCGAGGGGTCGAAGAATTCTTCGACGTGGCCACAATCGACACAGACGATGTGATCGTGGTGGCTGCCTTCGTTCAGTTCGAACACGGCTTTGCCGGATTCGAAGTGGTGGCGCTGCAGCAGTCCGGCCTGCTCGAATTGCGTGAGTACGCGATAGATGGTTGCGAGCCCGACGTCGAGCTGCTCGGCCAGCAGCATGCGATAGACGTCCTCCGCTGTGAGGTGACGTTCTTCCGCGCGCTGGAACAGATCGAGGATCTTCAGTCGGGGCAAGGTGGCCTTGAGGCCCATGCTCTTGAGGTTTTGTGGCGTAGCCATGATGTCTCCGGTGGCGCGGTCAGCGGGTGGTACAGATCCCTATGATATAGTCTGCGTCGTTTGCTTGGAACGCTCACGGCTCCCGCCGGGCAATTCCGGGCTTATTCATTTGCCTTGAAATCAATCCCTTATGTCGCGCATGAGTCGTCGTTTGGTTCGCCTGGGTCTAGTGCTCGCAGTGCCCGCCGTGCTGTCCGCGTGTTCTTATCTCAAGGAATACCGGATTCCTGTGCGGCAGGGCAATTACGTGTCGCAGGACATGCTCGGCCAGCTCAAGCCTGGCATGACGCAGGACCAGGTGCGCTTTATCCTGGGCTCGCCGCTGCTCATCGACCCGTTCCACAATGATCGCTGGGACTACGTCTACCGGTTCGCGCCCAGTCGCGGTGACGTCGAATCGCGCAACATCTCGCTCTTCTTCAAGGACGGTAAACTCGACCACGTCGAAGGCGATGTCGCCGCCGCGCCCGCCACGCAGGAAGGCGCTTCGCTGCCGGTGGCCACCAATCGCGTGATCGAGATCGAAGCACCCAAAAAATAAGCCCCGGCACCGCAGACTTTTTCATCGAACCACCCGCGGCCCGTCAGGGCCGCGTTGCCTTGCAGAGAACCCGCCATCATGACCGTGAAAGTTGCCATTGCCGGAGCCTCCGGCCGCATGGGCCGCATGCTGATCGAAGCGACGCTGGCCTCGAAAGACGCTGAGCTGGTGGCGGCGCTCGAGCGCGAAGGCAGCCCCGTGCTGGGCCGCGATGCCGGCGAATATGCTGGCGTGGTCACCGGCGTGGCGATTTCGTCCGACATCGCCGCGGCATTCGCCAAGGCTGACTGCCTGATCGACTTCACCCGTCCCGAAGGCACGCTGGTGCACCTCGAGCACGCGGTTCGTGCCGGTCGCGCCATGGTGATCGGCACGACAGGTTTCAAGGACGAAGAAAAAGCCCGTATCAGCGAAGCAGCAAAGACCATTCCTGTCGTCTTCGCCGCCAACATGGCCGTGGGCGTGAATGCGGTCTTCAAGTTGCTGGAAGTAGCGGCAAAGATGCTGGCGAGCGGTTACGACATCGAGGTGATCGAGGCGCACCATCGCTTCAAGGTTGATGCGCCGTCGGGCACCGCGCTGCGCATGGGCGAAGTCGTTGCCAACACGCTCGGACGCGACTTGAAGGAATGCGCCATTTACGGCCGCGAAGGCGTAACGGGTGAGCGCGACGCCAACACCATCGGCTTTGCCACGGTGCGCGGCGGCGACATCGTGGGTGATCACACCGTGATGTTTGCCGGCCTGGGCGAGCGCGTCGAGATTTCGCACAAGGCCGGCAGCCGTATGCCCTACGCGACTGGCGCGCTGCGTGCTGCCGTGTTCCTGGGCGGCAAAAAGAGCGGCCTTTTTGACATGCAGGATGTGCTGGGCCTGAAGTAACACGGGTCGTCACCACAGCCGAGAGACGGCGGGCACGGCCCGCCGTTTTCATTTGCCGGCTGGCTCTGCGCCCTATGGCCTGCGACAATGCACCATTACCCGACGAGGCAAGCGAAATGAACGCCACGCTCCCCAAAGAACTGTCCGCCCTGGCCCTGGCCGAAAACACCCTGCTGGCGCCCTATGACCTGACGCCTTCGAGCCTTGATTCGGTGTTTGGTCAGATCATGTCGCATCAGGTCGACTACGCCGACATCTATTTCCAGTACCAGCGTGCCGAGGGCTGGAGCCTGGAAGAGGGCATCGTCAAATCCGGCAGCTTCAACATCGAGCAAGGCGTGGGGGTGCGCGCCATTGCCGGCGAGAAAACGGCTTTCGCTTATTCGGACGACATCAGCTTGCCGGCTCTGGCGGAGACGGCCAAGGCGACGCGAGCCATTGCGGACGCCGGTAGCGAGCGCCGCATCAAGGTCGCAGGCCGCGAGCTGCCGGTGGCGCTGTATTCGGCGCGCGATCCGATCGCGTCGCTGGAGGATGTCGACAAGGTTCGTTTGCTCGAACGCCTGGAGGGCTTTGCGCGCGAGCTGGACCCGCGCATCGTTCAAGTGATGGCCTATCTTGCCGCGACCTGGGAGGTCGTGATGGTGGCGCGCTCCGACGGTCACATGGCCGCCGATGTGCGTCCGCTGGTGCGTGTGTCGCTGTCGGTGGTGATGGAAGACAAGGGGCGCCGTGAGCAAGGCTCGGCCGGCGGCGGCGGCCGTCAGGACTACGCCATGTTCACTGACGAGGTGCTCAAGGACTACGCGCGGCGCGCCGTGCATCAGGCAGACATCAACATGCAGGCGCGCCCGGCTCCGGCTGGCACGATGACCGTGGTACTGGGCAACGGCTGGCCGGGCATCCTGCTGCACGAGGCCATCGGCCACGGATTGGAGGGCGACTTCAACCGCAAGGGCAGTTCAGCCTTCGCGGGCATGATGGGCCAGCGGGTGGCGGCCAAGGGCGTCACCGTGGTCGATGACGGCACGCTGCCGGGGCGCCGCGGTTCGCTGACCGTCGATGACGAAGGCAATCCGACCAATCGCACCGTGCTGATCGAGGATGGCATTCTCGTGGGCTACATGCAGGACATGATGAACGCCCGTCTGATGGGCGTCGCACCCACCGGCAACGGCCGTCGAGAGTCCTTCGCGCATCTGCCGATGCCGCGCATGACCAACACCATCATGATGGCCGGCGAGACGCCGCCGGAAGAGATCATCCGCTCGGTCAAGAAAGGCATCTACGCGGCCAACTTCGGTGGCGGCCAGGTCGATATCACCAGCGGCAAGTTCGTGTTCTCGGCAGCCGAGGCGTATGTCATCGAGGATGGCAAGCTCACATATCCGGTGAAGGGCGCGACCCTCATTGGCAACGGCCCCGATTCGCTCACGCGTGTGTCGATGATCGGCAACGATCTGGCGCTCGATCCCGGCGTCGGGACTTGCGGCAAGGAAGGGCAGAGCGTGCCGGTCGGTGTTGGCCAGCCGACGCTGCGCATCGACGGGCTGACCGTGGGCGGTACGGGTGGCTGAGTCCAGGTCGCGGGATGGAAAAAGGGGCGCCGTGGCGCCCCTTGTCTTTTTCGCCGCCTGCGAATCAGTTGCGGCGGCCGGCTGCCACGAATACCGAGTACACAGATCCGGACTGGCGTGTCGCCATGAGCAGCAGCGACTTTGTCGTGTCCGTTCCAGACAATGCCGCCAGCGTCGCCAGGCCGGGCAGGTTGGCGAGCTGAGTGGTGCAATTCGTACCTGTCGTTGCGTTCACGGTGATGTCATAAGCATTGCGTGAACCGTCGCCATGGGGCTTGAGCGTACCGCTGAACGGGCAAGCATCGTTGGTGCCGGAGAGCACGCCGTTATCATCCACCGAGAAGCTGCCGGTGGCCACGCCCAGGCTGTTGCGCACCGTATAAGTGCCTTTGGCGGTGGCGATGGATGCCGTCGATTCATACTGTTTGTCATATGACAGGTTGTAGTTGTCATTGACGTTGTTGGGGTAGGTTGCCTTGGCGATGATGCTGAACCGGCTCGTTACGCCCCCGGAGAGCGTGCCGACGGTGGCAGCCCCTGTGCCGAGGCCTAGCGTGACGAAATCCGTCGAGCTCACGGTGGACGCTGTGACGCCCAGCGTGCCTGCGGCCAGCGAGAAGTAGGCGCCGTTGCTGGAGATGGCGAGCAATGTCTGGCCGGCCGAGGTGATCACGCCATAGGCGTTGAAGGTGGTGCCGCTGCCCGTGTCGGTCGCTGTGCCGGACCACAGGCCTTCCGCACTTTGCGTCGTGGCACTTGAACTGCTGCTACTGGAGCCGCCATTCGAGCCACCACCTCCGCCACCGCCTCCGCAGGCGGACAACACGAAGGCGCATGAGACAACGATGGCGGGAAGCGGGACGAAGCGACGCACGGCGCTCTCCTGTGAGAAATGTGAGGTCGAGCAGATGTTAGGCCCCACATGATCGGGCGCGCAGGAGATATGTCACGGACGACCGCGCGTGTTGTGGGTTCCCTCCAAAAATGAAAACGGGATGGCATGCCATCCCGTCTTTGTTTCATCTTGCCGCGTTCGTTCAAGCCGGCGGCGATTGCGTCATGAGCACGTTCTGCACCAGCTCGGCGAGCGAGTTGGCACCCATCTTTTCCATGACGCGTGCGCGGTGCACTTCCACGGTCTTGATGCTGATGCCGAGTTCATCGGCGATCTGCTTGTTCAAGCGGCCTGCCACGATGAGATCGAGTACTTCGCGCTCGCGTGGTGTGAGTTGTTCGATACGGCGCTGTGCGTTGGCGCCCTGGCGGCGCTGTTCGCGCTCTGCGCGCTCGCGGCCGAGGCACTGCTCGATCAGGTGCAGCATGTCTTGATCGTGGAAGGGCTTTTCAATGAAATCGAAAGCGCCCTTCTTGAGTGCGGTGACCGCCATCGGCACGTCGCCGTGCCCGGTGATGAAGATGACCGGCAGCGTCGAATGCAGCGTGTTGAGCTTTTCGTGAAGCTCGAGCCCGCTCATGCCGGGCATGCGGATATCCAGCACGAGGCAACCGCTCATGTCGGGTGTCCAGGCCCGCAGGAACGCTTCGGCGGATGGATAGGATGCAACCTTCAGCCCGGTCGATTCGAGCAACCAGACCAGCGAATCGCGCAGGGCCTCGTCGTCGTCGATGATGTGTACAAGCTGCTGCGGTTGGGCCGTGTTAGGCGTGGGCAGGTTGGTGCTCAATGCTTGTCTCCAGCGGCAATGTAAAGCGGAAGATACTCCCACCGGTCGGGTTCGGGTCAACCCACAGCCGACCATTGTGGAATTCAATGATCGAACGGCAGATGTTGAGCCCCATGCCCATGCCTTCCGATTTGGTCGAGAAGAACGCGGAGAAGAGCTTTTCCAGGTTTTCCGGCGAGATGCCATAGCCGTTGTCGGTGACGGACACTTCGACCATCTCCGACACCTGGCGGGCTTCGACCGTAACGATGCGGCGCTCGGGAGGCTGACCCTCCTCAGCCTCGGCGCCGTTCTTGATCAGGTTGAGCAGAACCTGCTCGACCATGATGCGGTCCGCATAGACGCGGGGCAGGGTGGGCGGAATGCTCGTGATGATCTTCACGCCGAGCCGTTGCGCTTCGATCTCGGCGATCCCGAGCGCATCTTCCGCCACTTCAATCAGGCTCACGCCGCTGCGCTTGGGCTCGCTCTTGCGCACGAAGTCGCGCACGCGGCGGATGATGTGACCCGCGCGAGCGGCCTGCGCGTTGGCCTTTTCCATCGCGCCCAGGATGTCTTCGGTCCGGAACTCACCGGTCTTGATGCGATTCACGCAACCCTTGCTGTAGTTGGCGATGGCCGAGAGTGGCTGATTCAGTTCGTGCGCAAGGGTGGACGCCATCTCGCCCATCGTCACGAGACGTGAAGTGCGCTGCAGGCGGGCTTCCTGTTCGCGCGAGAACTCCTCGACCTTCTTGATATCCGAAATGTCGGTGGCCACCACGAGGCGCACGATGCGTCCGTCGACCCAGCGCGTGGCACGTTCGCGCAGGTGATACCAATGCCCGCTGATGGGATGCTGCAATTCTCCGTCGAAGAGCTCATACGGCAGCATGCTTGAATCGACGCGGCGCGGATCGAGGGAGTAGTCACCCAGCTCGGGGCGCGGCACCGGCCATTGGTGTGCGGACAATTCCCGGGCGCCGCCTTCATCGCTGCGGAAGGCGCGATTGGCGTAGAGCACTTCGTCGGTCTGCGCGTCGGTCACGAACACGGCCGCATCGAGGCCGTCCAGCACGGCGGTGAATCGCTCGTGCGAGGCTTCGAGTTCGGCTCGCACGCGACGCGATTCGGTGATGTCGGTCATCGCCATCATCCAGCCGGTCTGCACGCCGAGGCTATTGACCAGGGGCGAGACCTGCATGCGCACGGTGATTTCCGATTCGTCGCGGCGCAGCACGCGGGCGTCGAAGCCGTCGCGCGGTGTTTTGCCCGACAGGCACAGCGCCAGGTTGTGCCATTGCAGGTCGAGTTCGCTGGCGTGCCAGTAGGGGAAAGGAGGCTCCGTGCCGATCAGATCCTGCGCACGGCGATCGACCATCTCGCAGAAGGCGCGGTTTACATAGATGATGCGGCCCTTCAGGTCGATGGCCTGCAAGCCGGCGGAAACGGATTCTTCCATGGCCTTGCGGAATGCGGTCTCGGCACGCAAGGCGTCTTCGGCGTTGCGCCGCGCCGAAATGTCGTGCGCAGCCGCATAGATGAGCCCTTCGTGCGGGATCGGATTGGCGCTCCAGGACAACCAGTTGTAGGTGCCATCGCCACAACGGCACCGGATTTCAAAGCTCGCCTGACGGCCCAGCGCGAGCGATTTGAAGATGCCGAGGACCAGATGCATGTCGTCCGGGTGGACGATCTCGGTGAAGGCCTTTTCGAGCAGTTGATCCGGCCGTTGCCCCAAGACGTTCAGGAACGCAGGATTGGTGCGGCGGAAGCGCCCATCCATGGTCAGCACACACAGAATGTCGAGCGACAGCGAAAAAATCTGGTCGCGTTCGCTTTCCACCGCCTCCACCCGCAGGCTGCGTTCGCGCGACACCCACAGCGACCATACGCCGACACCGACCAGCAGTGTCAGAAGCATGCTGGGCAGCACGCGCATGATGTCGGCGCGCACGCCGGCGGGCAGTTCGTGATACCAGATGAAAACCAGGACGCCGATCAACCCGATGCCAATGTAGGTCAACGGAGACGCCGAGAGGGAGAAGTGCGAACGATTGGTACGGAGGTTGGGATCCATCTACGGAATCCTGGTCTGGGGGGCCAAGGCGCGAATTGATTTTGTCATCGCGGTCCCGGTCATGCATTGGGTCTAACCCTAGGCGCACTGAAACGGGGAATTAACCATATTGCAACAAACCTCCGCTCGTGTGTTGGGCCGGATGTTCTATTTGGCGCGCTTTCAGGAGTGTCGTTGCGATCGTGATCTATGTCCTTGGCATGGAGATCGCGCCGAAATAGCGTTTTGTGCATTGCAACATAATGATTTCTAAGGCGAAATTGCGGCCGGTCATGTTGCACAGCATCGTGTATTGTTGTTGCACAGCGTGGAGCACTGTTTTATATTGTGAAATGAAGCGCGTGGGCTTGGCCTGGAAAATCGGGTAAGGTCGCGCGATCGCCGTGTGGCGCGAGCCACGCGGATGCCTGATTCGAGGCGCTGCGAGCCCCTGTGGCCTCGCGGCCCGGCATCTTCCCCCCGGATGTCACGCCTTGCCGGTTGGAATTCGCGATTCCGATCCGGTTCTGAAAACGCTTAGCGAGGAGAAGCAACATGGCAGCAATGCCCAACGTTCCCCTGCAGTCTGACGTGGATACGCAGGAGACTCAGGAATGGCTGGAAGCGCTCGACGCGGTGCTCAAGCAGGAAGGCCCCGAGCGTGGCCATTACCTGATCGAGCGACTGATCGAATCCGCCCGCGAAGCTGGCGTCGACATTCCGTACAGCGCCAACACGGCGTACATCAATACCATCCCCACCGACAAACAGCCCAAGTATCCGGGCGATCCCGCCATCGAAGAACGCATCCAGGCATACCTGCGCTGGAACGCGATGGCCATGGTGGTGCGTGCCAACAAGCATACCAACGTCGGCGGCCACATTGCCTCCTACGCTTCTTCCGCCACGCTGTATGACGTGGGCTTCAACTGGTTCTGGAACGCTCCGCATGGCGACCACCAGGGCGATCTGGTGTTCTTCCAGGGCCACTCGATCCCCGGCATCTACGCTCGCGCGTTCCTGCTGGGCCGCCTGACCGAAGAGCAACTCGATCATTTCCGCCAGGAAGTCGGCGGCAAGGGCCTGTCGTCCTACCCGCACCCGTGGCTGATGCCGGAGTTCTGGCAATTCCCGACGGTGTCGATGGGCCTGGGCCCGCTGCAGGCCATCTACCAGGCCCGTTTCATGAAGTACCTGCAGGCGCGCGGTCTTGAAACCAACGCGCAACGCAAGGTGTGGGCGTTCATGGGCGACGGCGAGATGGACGAAGTCGAATCCCTCGGCGCGATCGGCGTTGCCGGCCGTGAAAAGCTCGACAACCTGGTGTTCATCATCAACTGCAACCTGCAGCGCCTGGACGGTCCGGTGCGCGGCAACGGCAAGATCATCCAGGAACTCGAGGCTGAGTTCCGTGGCGCTGGCTGGAACGTCATCAAGTTGGTGTGGGGCACGCGCTGGGACGCGCTGTTCGCCCGCGATACCAAGGGCATTCTGAAGGCCCGCATGATGGAAGCCATCGACGGCGAGTACCAGACCTTCAAGTCGAAGAATGGCGCCTACGTGCGCGAGCACTTCTTCAACACGCCGGAACTGAAGGAACTGGTTGCCGACTGGACCGACGACGACATCTGGGCGCTGAACCGCGGCGGCCACGACATGTTCAAGATCTTCTCGGCCTACAAGGCGGCCGTGGAGCACAAGGGGCAGCCGACGCTGATCCTGGCGAAGACCATCAAGGGCTTCGGCATGGGTGAGTCGGGCGAAGCGCAGAACATCAGCCACCAGCAGAAGAAGATGACGCGCGATTCGCTGTTGCGTTTCCGCGATCGCTTCCACATTCCCGTCGCCGACGATCAGATCGACGAGATGCCGTACATCAAGTTCGAGGAAGGCTCGCCCGAGCTCGAATACATGCGCAAGCGCCGCATGGACCTGGGCGGCTATCTGCCGGCCCGCCGTCCGAAGAGCGAGTCGCTGCCGACGCCGGCCCTGTCGGCGTTCGACGCGCTGCTGAAGGCGTCCGGCGAAGGCCGCGAGTTCTCCTCGACCATGGCGATGGTGCGTATCTTCAACATCCTGCTCAAGGACAAGAGCATTGCCCGCCACGTGGTGCCCATCGTTGTCGATGAGTCGCGCACCTTCGGCATGGAAGGCATGTTCCGCCAGTACAGCATCTGGAACCAGCAAGGCCAGCAGTACATTCCGCAAGACCATGACCAGCTCATGTTCTACAAGGAAAGCACCGACGGCCAGATCATGCAGGACGGCATCAACGAAGCCGGCGCCATGGCCGACTGGATCGCTGCGGCGACGTCGTATTCGGTGCACGGCGTGCCGATGATCCCGTTCTACATCTTCTATTCGATGTTCGGGCCGCAACGCACGATGGACCTGTGCTGGGCCGCAGGCGATTCGCGCGCCCGTGGTTTCCTGGTTGGCGGCACGGCCGGTCGCACCACGCTCAACGGCGAAGGTCTGCAGCACGAAGACGGTCACTCGCTGGTGCTGACGCACACCATCCCGAACTGCATTTCGTATGACCCGACCTTCTCTTACGAAGTCGCGGTCATCGTGCAGGACGGCCTGCGCCGCATGTACCAGGAGCAAGAAGACGTTTATTACTACATCACGGTAATGAACGAGAACTACGAGCATCCGGCCATGCCGGAAGGTGCCGAAGCCGACATCATCAAGGGGCTGTACAAGTTCCGTGACGGTGGCAAGTCGAAGGGCGCACGCGTTCAGTTGATGGGCTCGGGCACGATCTTCCGCGAGGTGATCGCTGCTGCTGATCTGCTCAAGAACGACTGGGGCGTCGAAGCCGATATCTGGGGTGCTCCCAGCTTCAACGAACTGGCGCGCGACGGTCAGGCCACCAAGCGCTGGAACATGCTGCATCCGCTGGAAGAGCCGCGCACCTCGCACGTCGAGCAGAAGCTCAAGGGTGCGCAGGGTCCGGTCATCGTTGCGACCGACTACATCCGCCTGTATGCCGAACAGATCCGTCCGTATGTGCCGGGCAAGTACGTCGTGCTGGGCACCGATGGTTTTGGTCGCTCCGACACGCGCGAACAGTTGCGCCACCACTTCGAAGTGGATCGTCGCTGGGTCACGGTCGCCGCGCTTTCAGCCCTGGCCGACGAAGGCAAGATCGATCGTGAAAAGGTCGCCGCTGCGCTGACCAAGTACGAACTCGATCCGAACAAGCCGAACCCGCTGCATGCCTAAGAAGTGAAGCGCGAAGCGCGCCGGGCCGTCGAGCCCCGCGCGCTTCGTCGCTGATCGCCAGAGGAATAAAAATGAGCCAACTCATCGAAGTAAAAGTACCCGACATCGGCGACTTCTCGGATGTGCCGGTGATCGAGGTGTTCGTTAAACCCGGCGACACGGTCAAGGCCGATGAGTCGTTGATCACGCTCGAGTCTGACAAGGCCACGATGGATGTGCCGTCCCCGACTGCGGGCACGGTCAAGGAAGTGAAAGTCAAGGTGGGCGATCGCATCGGCGAAGGCGCCGTAGTGCTGCTCCTGGAAGCCGCCGATGCTGGCCAGGCTGCCGCGCCCGCTCCGGCCGCAGCCCCCGCACCTGCTGCTGCACCGGCTCCGGTCGCGGCTGCTCCGGCTCCTGCCGCATCGCCCGCTCCGGCGGCTGCGCCCGCTGCGTCGAGTGGCCCGATCGAAGTGAAGGTGCCTGACATTGGCGACTTCGACGAAGTCCCGGTCATCGAGGTCTACGTCAAGGTTGGCGACACCATCAAGGTTGATGACTCCATCGCTACGCTCGAATCCGACAAGGCCACCATGGATGTGCCCTCGTCGGCGGCTGGTGTGGTCAAGGAAGTGCGCGTCAAGGTTGGCGACAAGGTCGGCGAAGGTGCCGTGCTGGTGATCGTAGAAGGCGCTGGCGCGCCGGCAGCCGCTGCGCCCGCTCCGGCACCCGCCGCAGCCCCTGCACCTGCTCAGGCCGCGGCGCCTGCTGCCGCTCCGGCGCCCGCTGCTGCACCCGCAGTTGCTTCGCCGGTTGCGACGGCTGCCGCAGGCAAGGCCCACGCAAGTCCGTCCGTGCGCCGCTTCGCCCGCGAACTGGGCGTGGATGTCGCCAAGGTGCCGGGTACGGGTCCGAAGGGCCGCATCCTGCAGCAGGACGTGCAGAACTTTATCAAGGGCATCATGGCCCAGGTGGCTGCCGGCGGCGTGTCTGCCGCAGGCGGCGCTGCGGCTGGTGCAGGCGTCGGCGGCATTTCGCTGCTGCCGTGGCCGAAGGTCGACTTCGGCAAGTTCGGCGAAATCGATACCCAGCCGCTGTCGCGCATCAAGAAGATTTCGGGCGCGAACCTGCATCGCAACTGGGTGATGATTCCCCACGTCACGAACCACGAAGACGCGGACATCACCGACCTGGAAGCCTTCCGTGTTCAACTGAACAAGGAATACGAAAAGGCCGGCGTGAAGGTCACCATGCTGGCCTTCATGATCAAGGCCGCAGTTGCAGCGCTGAAGAAATTCCCCGAATTCAACGCTTCGCTCGATGGCGACAACCTGGTCCTGAAGAAGTACTACAACGTCGGCTTCGCAGCCGATACACCGAACGGTCTGGTCGTTCCGGTGATCAAGAACGCCGACCAGAAGGGCGTGGTCGAGATCGCTAAGGAAATGTCCGAACTGGCCAAGCTGGCGCGTGACGGCAAGCTCAAGCCCGACCAGATGCAGGGCGGCTGCTTCTCGATCAGTTCGCTGGGCGGCATCGGCGGTACGTATTTCACGCCGATCATCAACGCGCCGGAAGTGTCGATCATGGGCGTGTGCAAGTCGTCTACGCGTCCGGTCTGGGACGGCAAGCAATTCGTGCCGCGCCTGATCCTGCCGCTGTCGCTGTCGTGGGATCACCGCGTCATCGACGGTGCCGCTGCTGCGCGCTTCAACGCGTACTTCGCGGCCGTGCTGGCGGACTTCCGTCGCGTGATGCTGTAACACGGTGCCGGGTCGTCTCACTTTCGTGTGACGACCCGCACCAGCCTGCATCCATGACAACCCTGGCCGTCGTCCGCAAGAACAACGTCGTGGCCATCGCAGCAGATGGCTTGACCACGTTCGGCGACACACGATTGCCGGGGCCGTACAAGAGCGTGCAGGACAAGGTTTTGCAGGTGGCCGATTCATGGGTCGCCGTGTGTGGCAGTTCGGCACACCACGTGGTGCTGGAGAGTGCGTTTCGCGAACTGGGCGACATTCACTTGGGAAGCCGGGCAGAAGTGTACGAAACCTTCCGCCGGCTGCATCCAGTACTCAAGGACCACGCCTTCCTCAACCCCAAGGAAGAGGAAGACGATCCGTACGAGTCATCGCAATTGGCCTGCCTGATTGCCAATGCGAGCGGCATATACGGCGTGTATTCGTATCGAGAGGTGTTTGAGTTCGAGCGATTCTGGGCTGGCGGGTCAGGCCGCAGTTTCGCATTGGGGGCGATGTTCGCCGCCTATAACTCGACGCTGAGTGCCGAAGAACTGGCGTGTCTGGGTGTGCGTGCCGGAGTGGAATTCGATACCGCCAGTGGCGGACCGATCGTTTCACACAGCATCGTGTTGAATGAGTCGTGAAGGTGGGGCTGGCGGCGAGGCCGCGGCCCATCGCAGGCGCCATTCGCTTGAGGAAAATAAATGAGCCAACTCGTTGAAGTAAAAGTCCCCGACATCGGCGATTTCGCGGATGTGCCGGTGATCGAAGTGTTCGTCAAGGCGGGCGACACGATCAAGGTCGACGAATCGATCGTTACGCTGGAATCCGACAAGGCCACCATGGATGTGCCCTCGACGACGGCCGGCGTGGTCAAGGAAGTTCGCGTCAAGATCGGCGATCGCGTCGCCGAAGGTGCCGTGCTGCTGGTCGTGGAGGCGGCAGAAGCCGCCGCAGCGCCGGCCAAGGCTGCGCCGGCCGCAGCACCGGCTCCTGCGCCTGCTGCAGCGCCCTCCGCCCCGGTGGCAGCACCGGCGGCAGGCAGCTTTAGCGGTACCGCCGACATCGAATGCGAAATGCTCGTGCTGGGTGCAGGCCCCGGCGGCTACTCGGCTGCCTTCCGCTCTGCCGATCTCGGCATGAAGACTGTGCTGGTCGAGCGCTACGCAACGCTGGGCGGCGTGTGCCTGAACGTCGGTTGCATCCCGTCCAAGGCGCTGCTGCACGTGGCGGCGGTCATCGATGAAGCGTCGCACTTTGCCGACATCGGCGTGGCCTTCGATTCGCCGAAGGTCAATCTAGAGAGCCTGCGCGGCCACAAGGAAAAGGTCGTCGGCAAGCTCACTTCGGGTCTGGTTGGCATGGCCAAGGCACGCAAGGTCGATGTCGTGCGCGGCTACGGCAAGTTCATCGATCCGCACCACATCGAAGTCGAAATGACCACTGGCGCGGGGCAGGACCGTTCGGGCGAGAAGAAGGTCATCAAATTCGCCAAGTGCATCATCGCCGCCGGCTCACAGGCGGTGAAGCTGCCTTTCATGCCCGAAGATCCGCGTATCGTGGATTCCACGGGGGCGCTGGAACTGCGCGAAATCCCCAAGCGCATGCTGGTCGTCGGTGGGGGCATCATTGGTCTGGAAATGGCGACGGTGTACTCGGCGCTGGGCTCGCGCATCGACGTCGTCGAAATGGCCGACAACCTCATGATGGGCGCCGACCGTGACCTCGTGAAGGTCTGGGAAAAGCTCAACATGCACCGCTTCGACAAGGTCATGCTCAAGACCAAGACGGTGGGTTGCACGGTGCGTTCGGATGGCATCCTGGTCAAGTTCGAAGGCGAAGGCGCCCCGGCCGAAGAACAAAAGTACGACCTCGTCCTGGTGGCCGTCGGCCGTAGCCCGAACGGCAAGAAGATCGGTGCCGAGAATGCCGGCGTGTTGGTGACCGACCGCGGTTTCATCGAGGTCGACAAGCAGCAGCGCACCAACGTGCCGCATATTTTCGCCATCGGCGACATCGTGGGGCAGCCGATGCTGGCCCACAAGGGCGTACATGAAGGCCATGTCGCCGCCGAAGCCGCCTCCGGCGAGAAGTCCTATTTCGACGCTTCGGTGATTCCGTCGGTGGCCTACACCGAGCCTGAAGTCGCCTGGGTGGGCGTTACGGAACTCGAAGCCAAGACCAGTGGTCGCAAGATTGGCGTTGGCAAGTTCCCGTGGGCGGCTTCCGGTCGCGCCATCGCCAACCGTTGCGAGTACGGCTTCACCAAGCTGATTTTCGATGAAGAAACGCACCGCGTGATCGGCGGCGGCATTGTCGGCCCCAACGCGGGCGACATGATCGGCGAGGTGGCATTGGCCATCGAAATGGGTTGTGACCCGGTCGATATCGGCAAGACGATTCACCCGCACCCGACGCTGGGCGAGTCCATTGGCATGGCGGCGGAAGTGTTCGAAGGTACATGTACCGACTTGCCCCCGATGAAAAAGAAGTAAATCGGGCTAGACTCGCACTACGCATCCTCGCAAGGGACGTTGTGTATCCGGGCGCATTCCTTGCATGACCTTGCAGGGGATGTGCCCGTTTTCATTTGTGGTGCCATTTGCCTCGCGGGCGGTGGCGCCTCCGACAGCGCACTGAGGAGTCTGCAATGGAAAACGTAGTCATCGTAGCGGCGGCGCGCACGCCGGTCGGCAAGTTTGGCGGTTCGCTCGCCAAGGTGCCGGCCGCCGATCTGGGTGCGACCGTCATTCGTGGAGTCCTGGCGCGGAGTGGCTTACCGGCCGATGCTGTATCCGACGTCATCATGGGCCAGGTACTGACGGCTGGCGTGGGGCAGAATCCCGCACGACAGGCTGTCATCAAGGCTGGTCTGCCGGTGGGCGTATCGGGCATGACCATCAACATGGTGTGCGGCTCGGGCCTGAAGGCCGTCATGCTGGCCGCGCAGGCCGTGCGCAGCGGCGACGCCGAAATCGTCATCGCAGGCGGGCAAGAGAACATGTCTGCGAGCCCGCACGTCCTGAATGGTTCGCGCGACGGCATTCGCATGGGCGATGGCAAGTTGGTCGATACGATGATCAACGACGGCCTGTGGGACGCCTACAACAACTACCACATGGGCGTGACGGCCGAGAACCTGGCCAAGCGGTTCGACATCACCCGCCAGGACCAGGATGAGTTCTCGCTTGCGTCTCAATTGAAAGCAGAGGCGGCGCAGAAGGCCGGGCGCTTCAAGGATGAGATCGTGCCGGTCACGATTCCGTCCAAGAAGGGCGACGTCGTCTTCGACACCGACGAATACCCCAAGCACGGTTCGACCATTGAAGCGCTGGCCGGACTGCGCCCCGCCTTCGACAAGGCCGGCACCGTGACGGCGGGCAATGCGTCAGGTATCAACGACGGAGCGGCCGCGGTGATGGTTATGACGGAGTCGCGTGCGCGCTCACTGGGTCTGCCAATCCTGGCCAGCATCTCGAGCTATGCGTGGGCTGGCGTGGATCCGGCGTACATGGGTATCGGCCCGGCGCCGGCGAGCCGGTTGGCCATGAAAAGAAACGGCTGGACACCTGACACGCCGGAGCTCATGGAGATCAACGAGGCCTTTGCCGCGCAGGCTATCGCGGTGAACAAGGACATGGGCTGGGATACCTCGCGCATCAACGTCAACGGCGGCGCGATCGCGTTGGGCCACCCGATCGGCGCTTCTGGCTGCCGCATTCTGGTCACATTGCTCTATGAGATGCAGAAGCGCGATGTGCACAAGGGCTTTGCTGCGTTGTGCATCGGCGGAGGCATGGGTGTCGCGATGGCCGTCGAGCGCTGATTCCCTGAGTTGGCCACAAAAAAGGCGCGGGAGGACCGCGCCTTTTTCTTGGTTCTTCGAAGAATTCCGGGGCTGAATTGGCACATTCCGTATCCTATTGGCCGTGAAAGGCGATTGGGGAATGGGA